>JAQWZU010000140.1 GCA_029253285.1 Akkermansiaceae bacterium
GGCCTGACCAGACAGCAGGATCCCCGCCCTGTTCTCACCGAAGTCCTCAACGCCACCGAGGACCACATCCTAGCCAATCTGATCCTGAATACCGTCGTCGTTCTGCAAGACAGCAAACCTGGATACAAGTTCGATGCTTCAAAACTCACCGCCTCCTGGGTCAACAACAAGAAAGCCGAAGTCGCCAGCCGCGTTCTCTATCTCAAGTAAATGGCGAAGTAATTTGAACAGGAACCCTTCAAAAAAGCCCAACCAAAAATCAATCTTCTCCCTTTATCTCGATACTCATTCTGTCAACTTCTCCCAGCCATGCTTCGAAAGTTTCTTCTCTTCATCCTTTCCGTCTCGCTCCTTCAAGGAGCCAAAAAACCCAACGTCCTCTTTATTGCCATTGATGACCAAAACGACTGGATTGGCTGCCTGAACGGCCACCCGAATTCAAAAACACCCCATATCGATGCGCTCGCCAAGAGCGGAACCCTTTTCAACAACGCCCATTGCCAGTCGCCCCTTTGCAACCCCTCCCGCTGTTCCCTCATGCTCGGTCTTCGTCCCGACTCCACCGGCATCTACGGACTCGCGCCCTTTTTCCGTCAGGTTCCCGAGTATCAAGACCACGCTTCCCTCGCGCAACACCTCGCCAACAACGGCTACCACACCGCGATGGCCGGAAAGATCTTCCACGGAGGATATGGCAAACAAACAAAGGGCAAACACCTCGAGTGGCATGAAACAGGACCCGGAGCCACCGGCGCTCCCTTCCCCAAAGAACGGCTCGTCAAAAATACTCCCTCGCCCCACAAACTCGTCGACTGGGGCCTCTTTCCTCACAAGGACGAAGACAAGGGCGATCACAAGATCGCCACTTGGGCCGTCGACTTCCTCGACAAGAAAGCAACCAAAAAAGACGACAAACCATTCTTCTGCGCTGCCGGATTCTTCCTCCCACACGTCCCTTGCTTCGCCACCCAGAAGTGGTTCGACCAACATCCGCTCGACAGTCTGAAGCTCCCCGCCATTCATCCCACCGACCGCGACGACACCCCGCGCTTCTCTTGGTATATCCACTGGAAACTTCCCGAGCCCCGTCTGAAGTTTCTTCAAGAGGCCAAGGAATGGGAAAACCTCACCCGCTCCTATCTCGCCTGCACCACTTTCGTTGACCATCAGGTCGGCCGCATCATGGCGAAGCTTAAAGAAACCGGCCTCGATAAAAACACTATCATCATTCTCTGGTCCGATCACGGTTGGCACATCGGCGAAAAACAAATCACCGGAAAGAACACCCTCTGGGACGACGGAACCAGAGTCCCCCTCATCTTCGCCGGCCCCGGACTGAAGCCCAACCAAGTTGTTCAGGAACCCGCCGAGCTCCTTGACATCTATCCTACCCTCTGTGACCTCCTGAAGATCGATTCACCAAAGCATTCCCTGCAGGGACTCTCCCTAATTCCTCAACTTAATAAGCCCACCACCCCAAGGACCCAGCCCGCCATCACCACCCACGGCGCACACAACCACGGCATCCGCACAAAAGACTGGCGCTACATTCGCTACGCCGATGGCTCAGAGGAACTCTACCATCACCCCAACGACCCCAACGAATGGCATAACCTCCTCGCCAAGAAACCAGTTGCCAAAGCACACCGGGTGAAAGCCGACGCTCTCGCGAAATTCCTCCCCAAAGACAACCTTCCTCCAGTCCCTAAGTCAAAAGCCCGCATCATCACCTACGACCCGAAAACCGAGGAGGTGGTCTGGGAAGGCAAGAAAGTGGGAAAGAACGATCCGATTCCCGAGGTCGAAGATTAAAGACAAAGGCTCACACGGCCTCCTTGGCCCGCCGGAGCCCGGTGAACGAGGCTGCGTAAGACAAAATTAATTTCTATCGCCCGTCGCCGGTGTAGATGATCTTCCCGTCCTTCGGCGCCTGGGGCCATGGCGTCGTGCCGGGAGCCCAGGTCTGGGGTTGGGTTGCCCGGATTTTTGACACCTCGTCTTTGATCCACTGGGGAACGTTCGCGTTTTCCTCCTGACCATAAACCCAAGGCAGGGCCGGGCTCATGAGGCGATCCATTCCAGTAAGTGGCGGACGCTCCTTGCCATAGGCCTCGACGAGTTGAGTCAACTCGGCAACCACCTTGGGATTCCCGGCCGCGATGTCCTTTTTCTCACCCGGATCCTCGACGATATTATAAAGCTCTTTTCCAACGAGCTTGTAATCCCCCTTCCGAATCGCCGGAAAGCGCACACTCCCCGACACCTCGAAGACAATCTCATCGCGCTTACTCTTGGCATCGCCAAAAATGACATCCGTCATATTCATTCCGTCGAGTTTGCGCTCCTGCTTAAGCGAGCCCCCCGCCAAAGTGGCGAAGGTATTGTAAAAATCCGTCACATGCATCATGCCGCTGTTGGTGCTACCGGGCTTGACCTTTTCCGGCCAGCGCATCAGGCAGGGAACGCGCACTCCTCCTTCGTAGTTGGTATTCTTGGTCCCCCGATACGGCGCATTCATTTCCTCGCGGAGACCACCGTTATCGTTGGCAAAAATCACGAGCGTATTTTCCTTATATCCACTTTCGTCGACCGCTCCCACAATACGACCCACCGCATCATCGAGACACTTCAGCGCGGCGTAACGCTTGCCATGCTCTTCAACGTAACGCGGAATTTCTTCCAGTGGTCCGTGGATCGCATTGAAGGCAACATACATAAACAAAGGCTGCTGCTCTTTCTTCCCGCTCTGAGTCATGCGGTGATTGGCAATCACATTGACAGCCTCGCTGGCGATCAAGTCGGTGGCGTATCCCGGCTCGTAAACCGGCTTCTGATTACGATGCCAATCATAAACAACAAAGCGGGCGGGCGCATTGTGAAGGATGCACTTGTTGTTGTAATCAATCCCCCATCCGTAGTGACCATACTGATGCATGAAGCCCTGACCCATCGGGAGCTGTCCCGGCAACCACTCCCCGCAATGCCATTTCCCGGCAATCGAGGTGAAGTATCCCGCGTCCTTCAAAACCTCGGCCACGGTGCGCTCATTAGTATCCACTCCATGAATCCGGCGCGTTTCTTCTCCCGCCTCGTTCTTGACCAATTTCATCCCGAGCTTCGCAAGATAACTCGGCTTACCAAAGTCCTCCGAACGCCAGTCACTCCAGGTCCGGAAAGCGTAGCGCCCGGTAAGAAAGGCCGCGCGGGTCGGGGCACAGACCGCATGGACATAGAAATTATCCAGACTCACACCATCCTCGCGCAACTTGTTGATATGCGGGGTCAACTTTGGATCTAATCCATTAAAACCAAATTCATTCCAGCCCACATCGTCGGCCAGGATAAACACGATATTAGGCCGTGACCCATCCACCGGGGAAGCCGCAGCCGCCCCGGAAACCAGGGCCAAAGCTCCCATAACCATCTGTGATATTTTTCTCATCATTCTAAAAACTATACGTCGCAAATTGAAATCGCCTCTTCCAGGCCCTTGAGTGCATCGCGCTTGGGAATCCACTCGTGCCCCACGTAACCGGAGTAGCCCGCCTTGAGCAAGGACTTCATCACTCCCGCGTAGTTGATTTCCTGGTCATCCCCAATCTCGCCGCGACCCGGATTACCCGCGATCTGCACGTGGCCGATGAACTCGGCGTGCTGCTCGATCCGGCGAACCAGATCCCCATCCATGATCTGCACATGGTAGGCATCGAAGAGAACTTTCAATCCCGGCGACGACACCGCCTTCACGATCTCGACACAGTAATCAATATGATCACCGTGGTATCCCGGGTGCCCCATCATTGGTTCGGCGACTTTTGAATTCAGTGGCTCGATCACCATCGAGACTTTGTTCTTCTCAGCAATCTTGGCCATTTTCTTAAAGCCCTCGACGCAGTTCTTAAATCCCTCTTCGCGGCTCACCACACTCCCGTTCTCTTCCTTCGAAGTATCCAGCATTCCGGTGAAAGTCATGACATTGGGAAAGTCCATCGCTCCCGTCGCCACCAGCGCCTTCTCCAGCGCCGCGAACACCTCGGGGTGATGTCCCTTATTATTCATGCCACGCACAAAGGAATGCGTCCGAGTCGCGCCACAAACCAAACCCGTTCCTTTTAACTGAGCCAGCTCATCAGCGGAAAATAATTCCACCCCGGCCACTCCGAGCGCCTTGGCATGTTTGATCAAATCCGTCTGACTCCAGCCCGCTCCTTTTGCAAATGGCCAAGCCGCGATGACTTGCTTGATGCGACCTTTTCTCGCAACCGGCTTCGCTTCGGCTGAGGACAGAGTCGAAGCACCGATAGCCGAAGCACCGATGCCTTTAAAAAATCTCCGTCGCGAAGATCCCGAGTGATTCTCTGAAGTCATGGCGAGGGCTTATCAGAATTTCTACTTCCCGACAACCGGCGCGGTCTGCTCTGGCGTAGTGATCCCCGGTGGCAGCTCCATGATCTTAATATTGCGGAAGTGAATCTCCGACCCCTCCGACTCCAAGCAGAGGTATCCTTTTCGCACCGAGGAATTACTAATGCTATTCACAAACTTCCCGTTGATCGACAACTTCACCGTGCCATCGACGCAAACCACATCATAGGTGTTCCACTCGCCTTTCCCTTTGCAGCGCAGCTCATACGACATGCTGCGATTTCCCCGACGGTTCGCCGGAGTCGCAGTCAAACCATTTGCCCCAAAAAGTTCACCCGAAACATAACCGATATGCCTGGGCTTCCCGTCCTTGCCCGCGTGGATTTTAGGCCACTCCAGCTCGAGCATCTGAACTTCCATCCCCTTGGGTAGAGGGCGATTCTTGGGCGTCGAGCCTTCACTCCAGACGAAGACTCCGGAATTCCCTCCAGCTTTCATATGACGCCATTCGATATGCAAAATGAAATTCTCATACTGCTTTTTTGAACGCATCACGCCGATCGGCTTCCCGGTGCAGACCAGGAGGCCGTCTTTCACCGACCAGGTCGCCGGCGTGGTATTCACATCGACCCATTCGGAGAGATCCTTCCCGTTGAAGAGTGATTTCCATTGGGGAACTTCCCCGGCGGTAAGCGGAAGAAGCAGAGCAGCAAAGACGAGCGATTTCATAGTCATAAGATTGCCCCGAGTATCCCCGCCCCTTCCCCGTCAAGTCGAGCAGCAATTCCATCGATCACTACCAAAAAACCGACGACTTGATTTACGATGGAAAAGAAGTGCAACTCAGCGCCTACCCCACCGACTACCATCCACGCTTAGACCAAGGACCCCCAACCATATAAAACCAGCTCCCATCAACCTCATCCCTGAGTTGCAGGCAGTCATCTCCGGCAGCCCAAAGAGAAATCTCCTGATACATTTCTTCACCTCATCACGTTTTATTTGCCCTAACCTTCACCTCCATTCATGAAACTCAAATCACTTCTTCCAGCTCTCGCTCTTCTCCTCCCAATCTCCTCCATGGCCGAAGAGTCTCTCTTCAACGGAAAGAACCTCGACCAATGGCGTATCGATTCCAAAAGCAAGGCCACTCATTGGACCGTCAAGGATGGCACCATCCACTGCCAATCCGATCCCAAGAAAGCCGGCTCACTCCTCTGGACCAATAAAGAGTTCACCGACTTCACCCTCACCCTCGAGTTTAAAAACGGCGAAGGCACCATTGATTCCGGCGTCATGCTCAAACGCGCCAAGGACCAAATCCAAATCGGCATCTCCGGCTCACTCAAGCGCGACCTCACCGCCTCGCCTTACATTCCCGGAAAGGGATATCCTGTCGAAGGAAAAGAAGCCATCGCCGCCGTCAAACCCAAGGACTGGAACACCCTCAAAATTACCGTCACCGGAAGCACCTACAAAACCTGGCTCAACGGCGTCGAGGGCATCACCTACACATCTAAAACCGCCATCGACAAAGGACCCCTCGGCCTCCAGCTCCACGGCAACCGCGACATGTCGATTTCTTTCCGCAATATCAAAATCACTGAAAAGAAATAGTTTTTCTCACTCCGCCTGAATCCCCACGCTCGCGCTATGGGAGGCGAACTCCGGGGCATACATGCACCGCACTTCTGCGATTCCGGTTTGGTATTCCCCCGCATGTTGCACTCGCACGCTTGTTTCGAAGACATGCGTGCCCGGCGGCAGACGGTCGATGAAGAAGTGGCTCGCAGTGTCACGGGTCACTTCATAGTAACCAAAGCCATCCTGCCAACGATGCCCGCTCATCACGTTGGTCGGCTCGGTTCCGCTGCCTCGCAGGTCCTTCAGATGCACAAATTCCATCGCGCGGTCGTTTTTCAAAATCACCCGCGTCACCAACTCATCGCCGACATTAACGGCGCCGTTCAGAGGCATCAGCACCGGACCTTTATCGGTATTCTTCCGCACAAATAATTTCTTCTCCAACCTCAGTTGCTGGCCTTCGGCCTTCGTCACCTTCGCCATATCTTCGAGATACTGCCAGTGCACGCTGGCCCAACTCACGCCCTCATCGCTCTTGGTTAACTCGATCTTTCCGAGCTCCGGCTTCACGGCAGCCTCGACAAATCGGCTTTCATAAAATCCCGTTCCCGCTTCGACCTTCTCCGGCTTCACCTCTACTCCACCGAGCGAGATTTTCAAAAGAGCATCCGATCCCAAGAGATTCCGTCCGCCCATCAACAAGGAATAGACTGCGTCCGCCGTCGCCTTGGTCGTCTTCCAATCACCGACCTGCTTCTGCTTGATCAACCAAACCTGGCAATCATCAACCGCCTTGGCATCTTGATCTACATCCCGAAACGCCTCGATCATCATCGCTTGCGTTTCGATCGGTGCCTGCCACCACCACCAACCTTCTCCCTCGCTGTCCTTCCAGAACATCCCCTGCTCTTCGGTGACTTTTGCGTTTTCCTTAAAGGAACGCGTCACCAATTTGGGAACATCCTTCTCACCCAGACGATGCAGGGCCAAGGCCACATGCGCCCGCGACATCCGGCTGGATAAGCTTGCCCAATTCTTTCTGGCCTGACCAACAAAGTAGTCGAAGGCCACCTTATCCCGCTGACTCAACTTCCTGTCCTTCAGGAAAAAGGTCCGCGTGTAAAGATAATGCGCTATCCACGAACTAAGATTATTCTGATCGAGATTCCCGCTCGTTCGCAAAAGCTCATACCTCCTGGTCACGGCGGCATCCAGTGGCGGCAGGGCCTTCATCGCTGGCGTGATGTCGGTCTCAACACCGAGCGACCGCAAACGCCCGAATCCCGTCGTCACATAGAGCGAAATATACTCACTTCCATGCCCTCCCGGGAACCACGGCCACAAGCCATCGCCGCGTTGCATCTTGCTCAATTTTCGAAGCGCTTTTTCCAACTCGTGGTTCATGTGGTTTTCATCAAACAACAAACCCACCCGTCTTCTCGCCTCTGCTTCATTCGTGGCTTCACGAAGCCAGGGCGTTTCATCCAACAAGATCCCCTTCAAATCCGCATTCTTCATCAATGGGCTATCGAGAGTATCGCCGCCCGCTTTCCATTGATCAAAGATTCGGCGCATCTTTGGATCGGATCCCGCAATATGCCGCGCCAGCGCGTTGGCATAATATCGATTGAAGGTCTGCTCGGAACATTCATGCGGATACTCCATCAAATAGGGCAAGGCCATCACGGCATACCAGGCCGGTTGCGAAACCACCTGCACGTGGAGGAAGCGATCTTCCAAAGTCTCGGAATCACCACTCTCTAACAATTTCGTGAATTCAAATTTCTTACTCCCGGCATTCCGGATCGGCAGCGACATCGACTCAGTCACCAAAATCCGTCGCGAAATCACCGGAAGCCATCCTTCCTCGCCATCGGTGAGATCATCGGTCGCCGCGACCGCTTTGTATTTCAAAAATCCCGCCCCATCCGGCACCGCGATCTTCCATTTCAATGTCCGACTCTCCTTGGCCGGCACCGTGAATTTTTGGTCGGGCGCTGCAATCCCCATCGCCGCCGTCCGGTCCTTGTCGGTTGCGGCATCGGCCAAGCTCAACCTCGCCGTTCCGCTTTGCTCTTTCTCGCTTTGATTGGTCACCTTAACCGTGAACTCGAGAACATCTCCCTCCCGCAAAAAACGCGGCGGGTTTGGTTGCACCATAAGATCTTTGGCCGTCACCGTTTCTCCCTCCAACAAGCCCGAGCGGAAATTCGCATCGTGGGCCATTCCAAGAAAGCGCCACTTCGTCAAGGCCTCGGGCATCGTAAAACTGACACGCACTTTACCTTCCGCATCACTGATGAGCGTGGGATAAAAGAAGGCCGTCTCCTGCAAATTTTTCCGGGCCGTCACTTGAGAGACATCGGGATTTTTTTGCGCTACTGCAAGCCCCGCCCCATCACGATCTCCAAAGCCATCCGACTTTGCTGAAAAAGCCATACTCCCCGCCCGAGCCATTGCTGCGGCCGGTGCGGCCCTAATCCCTTGCTTTCGAACCATTCCAACATCCGCCTCAAGAGAGAGGTTATTCGCCCCATAATATCTGCTCACCCCTCCCCGGCGTCTCATCCCACCGCCACCTCCAAAACCAGATGCAGAAAACCAACTATATTCCCATCCCGCCCCACCGTCATAAATCCGGAACTCATCTCGAAAGCCACGAAACATCGACCCCATTGAAAAACGACTTACGGGATCGAACCCGGCCATTCGCGCGAATCGTCCGGCCGCACTACTAAACCGAACAGAGCGACCAGCTCCCGACTCCGATCTCAATACTCCCATCAAGGTTTGAAAGCGATTCCTCGCAAAGGCATCCAGGGAAGCATCATACATTGTCGCCACCATTTCCGCGACCGCCGCCTCGCCGCCTGCTCCTTCGATCACCGCCGTCCAGCTCTCCTTCACCCCGGGTTCCAGCTTCGACACGATATGCTCCCAGCGCAGTTTCAATTCCTTATTCGTCCACGGCACTCGGATCACACGTTGCATTTGATGCAGCCTGTTCATCGTCACCTGGCGAATCACCACGGTGATCCCACCGCGATTCGCTTCCTTGATCGGATAGGTAAACATTTGTTGCGTCCGACCCTCCGCGGACCATTCACGCCTGAGCAACTTGCGGTTCTGATACCACTCCACGCAAGCCCGCGCTTCCTCGTGTCCACTGCCCCATAAGACCGAAACCGAATTCCCCGGCTCCACCGACCACGACGGTGCGCTCGTATGGAAAGGCCTCTTTGTTGGGAAATTTTTCCCGTTCGGATTCACGACTTCGATTCCCAAAAGCGCCTGAATCTTTCGCCCGTTCGCATCCTTCGTTTCAAAAACCAATCGGTAGGCTCCAGCATCCAACTGAGCCTTCACCAAGGCCTCTCCCTCCTCATCCGTCTGCACCTCAAATTCCTTTACCACCTCACCGGGCCCCCAGCGATTTGGATCAATCGATACTTCGCCCCTCGTTGCCCGCGGACACACCTCCGGTTCCTTGAGTCGGTGGATCTTCACTACTCCCGTCGCCTTCCGCCCGTCACCATCGAGTGAGGTCGTCCGAATTGTGAATTCCAATTCTTTACCCGACTCCAACCAATCGGCAGCCGAAAGGGAGGCTTTCAAACTGGTATAGCCCACCGACACCCGCTTGGTCGCCGAGCGGGTTTCCCCCGCGCCGCCGGTCACATCGGCCACAATCGCGTATTCAAAAATCGGCTCCAGGTCTTCGCTCACCGACTTGTCAGGTTGCGCCACAAAGGAAATCATCACCGAACCATCTGCCCCGGTTTCGGAAATGCCATGCGCAATTTCCTCCGTCCTAGATTGCACCGGACTCACCCACCAACACCACCGGGTCCACGACGGATAACGCGGAGTCCGCGTCACCCGCCAACTCACCTTGGCCCCATCAACAGGCGCACCAGTGTAGGCCTCGGCCCGCACCTTCACTTTGACTTCCTCGCCGAGAGCAGCCGGCTCCTTGGGCGCATCAATTTCAGTGAAAAACTTCGGTCGCTTGTATTCCTCCACCCTAAAATAGGCACTCCCACTTTCTCCATTCAAAGAAATGCGACAACGCCCTAGGACACTCCCGGTCGGTGCCGTGAAGGATCCCGAAAACGAACCCCGCTCGTTAGTCACGATTTTCAAATTCGCAATCTCCTTCCGGTTAGGATCCTTGAAACTCACTGTCCCCTGCTTCTTCTTTTGCAGTTCATATTTCTTCTTGGCGTGGTTTCGCGAATACCAGATCCCCTTGAAGTGCACCGTCTGCCCCGGGCGATAAAGCGCCCGGTCGGTGAAGAACACGACCATCCTCTGATCCTTCTCTTCCCAAATCCGGCCACTCCCCGAATAAATACGCCCCACCGTGCGCTGAAAGCCTCGGCTCGCGACCACCAAACATTGTCCGTTCTCCTTTTTTGGAAAACGAAAATACCCCGACTCATCCGTCTTTGTTTTTTCGCTGACCAATCCATCTTGCACCCTCACCCACGTCCCGACCTCAACTCCCGCCAGAGGCGCTCCGGTCACCGCATCAACGACATGACCATCCAGACCACCATCCCTCCGGCTCGCTAAGGTCAAGGCGAGGGGCGTAACATGCACACCCACCACCGACACGGCATTATTCTTCATCGAAAAATTCTCATCCGCGCTCGCGACCAAGACGTAATAACCATCCCGGAGGTCCTCGGGAGCTGCCAGGGAAACATTGTGCCCCTTAAACTCACTCTTATCAACCAACTCATGATCCCATGCTTTCACCGGCTCCCCCTTAAGCATCGCTGGCAGCCCGTTTCTTAAATCAGGCAAAGGGTCCCTCCTCACCGTATCCAGACTTGGCTTGAAGGCCACCGAATAGAGGCGAAACCAAACCCGCTTCAAATTTCGATGCGAAACATGTATTTCCTCTCCCGCCGGAGTCCAATGGGTTTCCGTCGAAAGCGTCAGTTCCTTTCTCTCCATCCGCTGAACTTCATTGCGGCAAAACTTCCCGAATGGATGGTCAGGAAAGGCCTCGACCCCTGCTTGATAAACTCTGTGAGCTTCTTTGGTTTCCTCCTGTGACTCCAGAATTCCACCAAGATCAACCCGGGCCCAAGCACTGATTGGGTGCTTCGCATGTTGCTCGGTGAATTTCCTCAGAGCCTTCTCAAATCCCGCATCATCATCCGCCGTAGCGGCTGCCCATCGCAACCTCTCAAGGTCGGCCAATAAAAAGGCATCTTGGCGCTCATCACCTCGATGGAAAATCAGCAGCTTCTGAATAATTTCCAGCGCGCGCAATTTTGGTGACGCCTTATCCTCAGTCGCCGGCTTCCACGCGAGAATCTCCTCAACCGATCCAAATACCGGGGCATCAGCCTCAATCACAAAGGCCCCCACCGGACGTGAAACCGCCACTTCTTCCATTGAATAAAATCCCAGCGCCTGGTGCGCCACAAAATCGAACATCGTAGGACGCCACTCGTCACCCAATTTCCCCTCCGTCAACAATTCAGAAATCCTCCCGACCGGCATCGCCTGCAAGGCCGCTTCGTCCGCCAGAGCCAACTGCATCCGTTCATCGATCTCCAAAAGAATCCGCGCCAGATCCCAGGTCTCCAAATCATCACCGACCGCTTCCCCGGTCGAACTCCGTCGCGCAAACCTCCAGCTATTCTCTTGATAATAGCGATGCATCCAACCCGCCGCAAGAACCCGCAAGACCGGCTTCACTTGATCGGGCGCTTTTTCCAGCTCCGCATCCAGCTTTTTGATCACAAATCCCGCTCCTTCGATCTTCCCCTCAATGCCAATCCGCTGGGCCATCGCGCGCGAGGCCTCGGACCAACTTCCGTCTGCCAGCGCCGCCTTCTCGATCCCCGTCAGCAGTTCGATCTCTGTTTTTGGCTGATCTTTCTTCCGCGCATCCGCGACTTTCTTCCACTCGGCATCCCGTGGCCCGGCACCCAAAACCCCCATCACAAAGCACACCCAAATTGATAAAATTAACGTTTTCATATGACTAAATAAACTGACTTCTACATCACATTGACGCGAGGGCCCCTCATTGTGACTCCTAAATTCACTTTTTCTTAGGATTTTCCTCGCGAAACTTTAGGTCCTTCGCATTCTCTGTCCTTTTTTCCCCTTTCTATCAATGTTAATAGATGACCATTGCTTTTAGATCTCTAACAATCATCGTCGCCTTATGAACGAAGAAAACCCCTATCTGGCCCCCCAAACTTCCGCCGTCCCCGCCACCGACGACATCGCCAAACAAATGGCCGGTCTCCAGTGGCCCCTGAAGCTTTCCTTCAAAATCCTCTCCCTAGCAAGCCAGGCTACTGTCACCGACGCCAACGGGCGGGTGGTGTGTTTCACGAGACAAAAAATGTTCAAATTCCGCGAACACGTCGAAATCTTCACCGACAAAAGCAAGGCCACCCTGCTCGCGGATATCAAAACCCAAAAAATCATCGATTGGTCGGCTCGCTATTTCTCAACCAATGCCCAGGGAACCGAAATTGGTTCCGTCGGAAGACGTGGATGGAAAAGTATTTTCCGGGCACACTATGATGTCTTCAATCCCGGTAACGATACCGGCGACTACACCATTCGGGAAGAAAACCCGGTCTCGAAATTCTTCGACAGCCTCCTCGGTGGAATTCCTATTCTGGGTTTCCTGACGGGCTACCTTTTCCATCCTCGCTACGGAGCCACCAAATCCGACGGGCAAATCGCCATGCGGCTCACCAAACAACCTGCTTTCCTCGAAGGAAAGTTCGCCATCGAAAAACTCGACGACTCCCTGACTCCTCATCAGGAAATGAATCTCGTCCTTTCCTTCATGATGATGATCCTCCTCGAGCGTAGACGAGGCTAGGCAAGCCAGCGTTTTTCGGCATTCTTTGTTCGCATTCCGGCTCCAAGAACGATTCTCTCTTGAGAACCGTTTTATCGTGATGCGCATTCTGATCTTCTCTCTCGTCCTCCTTCTCCCGCTCTCCGCCCAGGAAAACTGGCCCGCCTTTCGTGGTGCCGAGTCCCGTGGTATCTCCGAAAATCCCAACATTCCCGACACCTGGTCCACCACCAAAAACGTGGCCTGGAAAACCGAGATCCCTGGCCGAGGTTGGTCCTCACCCATCGTGTGGGGTAAGAAAGTCTTCCTCACCACCGTGGTCAATGAAGGCGAAACCGAGAGCCCAAAGAAGGGACTCTACTTCGGCGGCAACCGACTCAAGATCCCCAACACCAATCATCTTTGGAAAGTCCTCTGTCTCGATCTCGAATCCGGAAAAATCCTCTGGGACAAAAACGTGCACAAAGGAAAGCCCCAGTCCTCCATTCATCTAAAAAACTCCTACGCTTCGGAAACGCCCGTCACCGATGGCGAACTCGTCTATTGTTACTTCGGCAGCCTCGGACTCTTCGCGATGGACTTCGAAGGCAAGGTCGTTTGGAAACACAAAGTCCCCCCCTACAAAACCCGCTACGGCTGGGGCACCTCTTCCTCACCCGTCCTCCACAAAGAACGCCTCTATTTAGTCAACGACAACGACGAAAAGTCCTCCCTCCTCGCCCTCGACAAAAAGACCGGCAAGGAAATTTGGAGAACTCCCCGCGAGGAAAACTCCAACTGGTCTAATCCCTACATTTGGGAAAACAAAAAGCGCACCGAAATCATCGTCCCCGGCTCCGGCCGCACTCGTTCCTACGATCTCGACGGAAAAGAGCTCTGGTCCTTCAAAGGCATGTCCACCATCACCATCGCCACCCCCTACGCCCACGATGACTTGCTCTATATTTCCTCCGGTTACGTCGGCGACTTCAAGCGCCCGCTGTATGCCATCAAACCCGGCGCCAAGGGCGATATCTCAGTCAGCTCAAAAAAGACTTCCAACGAATTCGTCGCCTGGAGCAGCTGGAAGGCCGCGCCCTACAATCCCTCCACGCTCCTTTATCAAGACCAGATCTACGTCCTCCTCGACCGCGGCTATCTCTCCGCCTACAACCCCAAAACCGGAGAAGAGATTTACGGCAAACAGCGGCTCCCCGGCTCCACCGGATTCACGGCCTCACCTTGGGCCAATCAGGGAAAAATCTTCTGCTTCAACGAAGACGGCGGCACCAATGTCTGCAAAGCCGGGAAGAGCTTTGAACTCCTCCACACCAACCAACTCGCCGAAGACGACATGGGCATGGCCACCCCTGCTCTCGCCGGAAAAAACCTCATCATCCGTACCTCCGCGCGAATCTATTGTATTCGGAAATAAGCCTCTGCCTCTTTCCTCAAGAGCTCGACTCCTCCGACGGCAGCTGTTTGCGCCCATTCAAGATCGCTCCGATCCACGTGTAGCGCACGAAATACCGGTAGATGAGCAGAAGGAAAGAAGTCACTGCAAAACAGATGAACAGGAACTTGGGAATCGCCGGAAAGTCCAAATCACTCAGAAAAATTTGCAGCGCAATAATCAAAGGCAGGTGCGCCAGGTAAAGCCAATACGACGAGTCCGAGAGATACCTCCACTTCGGATGCCCGCCATTCAAGAAGCGACGGAACAAACCCATCATCGCGATGATCACCAACCAGGCATAAACCACCGCACACACCTGGCCTTTGAGCACTTCCTCACCGCGGACCCACTCTCTTCCAAACCAAAAAAACGGGACCGCCGCCAGAAGCCAGGCCCACCATTTGCTCCCCGCTTTTTCTTCCCACCATCCGCGCCCGAAACAGAGAGCACCGAAAAAGAAGAAGATCGCATAGTAGCCTAACTTCGTGCCCCAAGGAAAAATCCCCACTGCCGTCCCCGGGCCAAACATTCCCGGCATTCCCGTCTGCGGCCAAAGGGTGAGCGGAATCAGCCAAAGTAAACATCCCGGCGTCTTAATCACCCAAAAGGGAATTCTCCAACCCAGCTTCCTCCAGATCAAAGCCACGGGCACAAAGATCGCCAACAACCACAAGAGGTAGTAGAGAAACCAAAGGTGGTGAAACACCGGAATGAAAACTCCCATCCAATACCAATCCATAGAGCTATTCCCCTCGTCCACTGCTCCCGCCTCTCTCAAAATCTCCGCACACTCCACCCGCCGTTCCGGCATCTCGTTGTCAATGGGAATCCCAAAAGCTTCCCCCACCATTTCCACAACGTAAAAATCCATCGTCGCCGCCTGCAAAACGGTGTTGCCCTGATTGTTCACCGCGTTCACATCGGCGCCCTTTTCGATCAACTTCTCGACCGCTTCCACCCGGCCAAAAAATGCGGCCGTCATTATCGCCGTTCCGCCATCCGATCCCTTTCCTTCAAGATCCGCTCCTTTGTCAATCAAGAGCTCCACCATTCCTCCCCGTCCGGCCACCGCCGCCAAGCCCAACATCGGCGTCCCTCCCTGATCCACTTCATTGGGATCAGCTCCACCCTCCAACAACGCGGTCACTTGCTCCAAATCTCCCTCGACAATCGCCCCTTCCAGTCCTTGCCCTTCCAGTCCTTGTCCTTCCAGTCCTTGCCCTTCCCTAGCCGCACTTTGCTCTGACTTCACTGCCCCGCCCCACGCCGCCAGTCCCCACATCAACGGAGCAACGATAATCGTCCCAATCAGCAAGGGCACCCCGATCCGCAACAAGCGCTGCTTCACCAATCCTCCTGTCCCCCGTTTCTTCCACATCATCGCCGTGAAAAACCCGCTCACCAAAAAGAACAAAGGCATCCGGAATCCGTGGATCACATCAAGCATCCATCCAAAAACAACTGGGTCCGACTTCACATCCACCGCCGGCCACACCGGAAATCCCAAAAACGACATCCCCCCGTGCAACACAATCCCCAACAACATCGCCACCCCGCGTAACCCATCTAAAAAGTGATACCGTTGTCCTGCCATGATCTTCAATAGGAATATCGAAGATCTTCCATGGAAGCGAACATCCTTTCTCCATTAATTACCGGATCTCCTGCAGATCCCAAACAATTAAAAGGGCGCGCAACCACCTGCGCGCCCTGATTTCATTAAAGAGTATTCCTTCCGGAATCCCCGCTTACTTGAGAGCCGCCTTCGATTTTTCCTTGTTCAAGAAAATCAGACTCAATACCGGGTAGATACATACCAGGACAACGCCAATCAGGCCACCGACTCCCGCCATCGCGCTCATATCAATTGCTGATGTTTCTCTCGAAAGGTTTTGAATTTCCTCCTGAAATGTCGCCTGCGCGCTGATAGCCATAAAAGCCAATGGAATCGCGACCACCATCCGGCTAATCGCCCAAATATTACTGAACTTTCGACCCGAGTCTTGGTATTTCAATAGCTTGATACCAGCCACTAATAGCAGCGCCGCAAACACAATGGCGACAACAGATTGAATCATGGAAATCGTGATTAAACTATCCAAAGCGCCAGTCACTTTTGAAATATCTTGGCCCTCCTCCCCGGCCACCTTCGTCGCCTCTTGAAACATCGCCTTCATCAAGGCGCCGCCACCCAAACCAAGCAAAGCAAGAAGTCCGCCTAATGCGGCATAAATGATGTGCAGAATTCCAAATACTTTGGGAATTCCTGAAGGTTGCGCGGGGGGGCTGGGTGGTCCGGTCTGCTCTGCACTCGGGCTTTGATAGGGGTTCTCTGGATGATCCATAAAGCAGCCTATGACGCTCCCCGGGGAGGTGTCCAGCAAGGGAACCAATCAATTGAATTCAGTTCAACAACTTCTCATGAGACAATCGATGCTCTGCCCCCGTAAAATAAGTTTGTTCGCTTACCCCCGCGACCACCGATCACTCTACAAGCCGTGCCCCAGTCCGACCACGAACTCCTCCAAGCTCACCTGAGAAACCCTTCAGGCGGTGACTTTGGCACCCTCGTTGACCGGCACCTCCCGCTCGTCCACTCGGTGGCCCGCCGCATCACACGAAACGACGAAGCGGCCCGCGACATTTCGCAAACCGTCTTTCTCAGGCTCATCAAAAAAGCCTCCAAAATCCCCACCAGCCTTCCTCTCACCGCCTGGTTCCACCGCGAAACCCACAGCGCCTCGGTCGATCATATTCGCTCGGAGGTCCGACGCCAAAAACGTGAACAAATTGCCCTCTCTCTCGATGCCATGAACAATGACCAAGAATCGTGGGAAGCCCTCGCCCCGGAAATCGATGGAGCCATCGATGAGCTCCCCGAAAAAGATCGCTCGCTCGTTCTCCTCCGCTTTTACCAAAACAAAACCCACTCCCAAATCGCCGGGCAACTCGGCATCAAAACCGACGCCGCCCGCATGCGCACTACCCGCGCACTCAATAAACTCCGCATCATTCTTTCCAACAAGGGCATCACCACCTCGACCGCCCTCCTCGCTACTACCATCTCAGGCTACGCCGTCACCACGCCACCCACCACTCTTGCCGCGACCATCACTTCAACCGCAACCGCCAAGGCCATCGCTGGCGGAGGAATCATCGCCTTCATAAAAGTCCATTCGATCGCAGCCGCCGCCATCGCCATCGGCCTTCCTGTCATCGCGATTCAACAGTCCCGAATCAACGACCTCCAGACCTCCCTCGACTCCCGCTCCCTGGAATCGACAGTCAGCACCCGACCTTCCCGATCCCCTCGCAAGGCAACTCACTTCGCTCACAACGAAAAAGACCTCATTGCCATCTTTGCCAAAACCGATCCTGCCGAACGAATCGAATCACTCCATGAGTTTTCCAAAAGTATTCCTTCCGCCCGCATCATCGAAGCCCTCGATCTCCTCCGCTTAAAAACTCCCGAGTGGGACAGCGAAGCCAAAATGCTCGCCAATCTTCTCCTCTCCCGCTGGGCCAAGGAAGACCCCGAGGCCGCCTTCGACTCGCTAAACTCCGCCGACTTCACCATGTCCCGTGGTCACCCCACCACCATCCTCGCCGTCCTCGCAGCGCACGATCCCCAACGCGCCGCCGATTGGTTGAAAAACCCAAACAACACCAACGCCTTCTACCCTAGCCTGGGACACGCTCTCGCCGGAACGATCTCAAAAGAATGGGCCCGCCAGGATCTCCCCGCCGCTCTCGCCTGGGCTCAATCCCTCCCCGACCAACAACGCGGCGGTGCATACTCCGGCGTGCTTGGCAGCCTCGCCTCCACCAATCCCGAACAGGCCTCAACCCTCGCGCTCACCCTCGACCCCGGCCCGGCCCGGCAACACATCGTCGGCGAGATCGCCTCTTCCTGGGGCCGTAATTCACCCACTGATGCCCTCGCCTGGGCTCAGACTCTCTCCGAGCAGGAAGAACCCAGCGCCACCCGTTCGGCCCTCCGAATCTGGTCTCAAAACACCCCGTCCGAAGCCGCCGCCTACCTTGATTCTCTGGATCAGGAAACTGATTCCCACCTTCCTAGCGTCGCCCCCATCTGGGCGCGCAAGGAACCGGCCAAAGCAGCCGACTGGATTGCTTCCCAACCCGAAGGAGAGGGACGAAATGACGCCCTTGCCAAAACCCTCTGGAATTGGACGACCCAGAACCCCGCCGCCGCGACGACCTGGGTCCAAGAACAAACCAATGACTCGGTGAGAGACCATGCCATCGCCGGACTCGCCACCGCAGCCCTCGATTTTGATCCTCCAACCGCCCTCGACTGGTCTATAAAAATCACCAGACCAAAACTCAAAGACTCTCTGATCCAGCGCTCCCTCTCAATCTGGCATCGCAAAGATCCGGAAGCCGCCCAACAATGGGCCGAGGATCACAACACAACCATCAAATAGCCGTCCTATGAACAAACAACTTTTCACTCACCTTGGCTGGGCCCTCGTCGCCGTCAGCGCCTTCGTTCTGGGATCGAAATTCGTCGCCGAACAGTCAACCGCGGCCCCGGACTCCAAAAAGAAGACCTCCAGCGTCACCATCAATTCGGGAAACTCCCCCAATAGCTCCGGCGCAACTTCTCGGAAAAAAAACACAAGTAGCGAGAACGAATCCACCGAAAGTGACCCTCCTCTTTCCGAAGCAGACCTCATCGCTCTGGGAGAGGAAATGAGAGCTGCCAGAGGCCCCATCGGCCGTCGCCTAATTTTCGCGGAAATCCTCGGGCAACTCACTCCCGAAAACGCCGAACTCCTCCGCCAATACATCGCTCATCTCCCACCTTCCTCATCCGAGTATCGCGACTTTCACTATGCTTGGGGTTCCATGGCCGGAAAAGATGCCGTCGTCTTCGGCATCGGTACTGAAGGCGATGACATGGGGCCCGCCATCGCCGGTTGGGCCAATGCCAATCCCACCGACGCCATCGCTTGGCTCAAGAATCTCGATATGGAGAGCAACCCCGCCTACGACAATCTCCTCGCTCACCCTCGCCTCACCGTCGATGGCCTCACTTCTCATTTTTCACGCTCCCTCGTTTCAGGCCTCGTTGATACCGACCCCGACCTCGCCACCGAGTTTGTCCTCGAGCGATACGAATCGGGCGACAAGAGCGCTCATCAAATGATGCACGCCATCGTCGGCGCCCAATTCCAAACCGGCGACCCAACCAAGGCCACCAACTGGATCGAATCCATCCCGGAAAGCTCTCTCAAAAACACCACGATGCATCGTGTCGCCGGACAGATCGCCAGCGAGAATCCACAACAAGCCCTCTCTTGGTTGCAAGGCACTCCCGAAAACGAAAGCCGCTCGCACGGCATCGGAGCCACCCTTCACACTTGGGCCGGAAAGAACCCTGAAGAAGCTGCCGAATACATTTCTGCCATGCCCGCCTCATCCGACAAAGACGCCGCCGCCTATGGTTACGCCACCCGCGTAGTCCACGACAATCCCGCCGCCGCCATCGATTGGGCTTCGTCTATCCAAGACCCTGAATCCCGCACCTCGGCCCTTGTCGATACCGGACGCGTCTACATGCGAAAGGCTCCGGAAGCCGCCCGGCAGTGGCTTGAGAACTCCAATCTTTCTCAGGAAGCCATCCAAAGAATCACCGGAAAATAACAATCTCCTCCCATGAAACCTCTCACCCTTGGTCTCCTCCTCGCCACCATTTCTCTCGCCGGGATCTGGCTCCTTCCTGCGCGCGACAAACAACCCGCCCCATCCCTTCGCCCGCCAAAACCCGCCACCGTCGGCCACCCCTCCTTTCTCAGTCCACACTTCAAGCCCATCGTCCTTCTCAAGGACACCCTCTTCGTCGTCAACACTCCCGCCGACACCGTCGATGTCATCAACACCAAAAACGGCCGCTTCATCAAACGCATCCCCGTCGGCATCGACCCCGTCAGTATTGCCATCCGTCCCGATGGCCAGGAAGTCTGGGTGAGCAATCATATCTCTGATTCCGTGAGTGTCATCGATACCAACCCGGCAAGTCCGACCAACCTTCATGTCATCGGCACCATTCAGGATTTCGACCCCGAAAAACGTGCCACCCGATTCGATGAGCCCGTCGGCATCGCTTTCGCCGACAATAAGAAAGCCTACGTCGCGCTCTCCTCGGAAAACAAAATCGCCGTAGTCGATGTCGCCTCCCGCAAAGTCACCAAACACCTCTCCATCCCCGCGCAAGACCCCCGCGCCATTGCTGTTAGAAATGGGAAGCTCTACGTTCTTCCCTTCGAATCTAACAATAAAACCCAACTCTCCGGTGGCTACAAAATCGATGGCGATCTCGTCACCTTTGATGCCCATCAACACTCCATCGCCCACAACAACATCCTCTCCCTCGGGCACGTCGTCGACATCGTCAAACATCCTCGCGTCCCCGACAAAGACCTCTTCATCTACGACACCGAAACTGACCGTCTCGTCGAAACCGTCGACACTCTCGGCACGCTTCTCTTCGGCCTGACCGTCGATTCCAGGGGCTCCGTCTTCGTCGCCCAAATCGACGCCCGCAATGATGCCAACGGTCGCTCCGGCACCAAGAAACATGGTCTCACCGAACTCGAGAACCGCCCCTTCCTCAATCAAATCACCCGCGTTGATTTCCAAAAAAACGCCGCTCAAAAACCACGCTTCCTCGACCTCGAACCACTCCCGCCAAAGCAACCTGATCCGAAGCATACCTACGCCTCGCCATTCGCGATTGAACTCAGTCCCGACGAAAAAACACTCATCGCAACCGCCGCCGCTTCCGACAAACTCTTCACCGTCGACCCCGACAGCGGAAAAGTCCTCGGTGAGGTCAAAGTCGATTCCGTCCCCCGTGGTATTGCTCTCAAATCAAATTCCAAAGGCCAGCTTTCCCAAGCCTGGGTCCTCAATGCTGTTGCCAATTCCATTTCACTCGTCGACGTCTCCAATCCCGCCAAACCAATCCTAAAAACCACCATCCCCCTCGACGATCCCACCCCGCCGGTTTTTAAACGCGGCCGCATCGCCTTCAACACCGCCTTCGCCTCCTCCACGGCATCCTTCGCCTGTGCCAGTTGCCATCCCGATGGCCACACCGACCAACTTCTCTGGGTTCTCAAAACTCCCATCGTCAGCGGCGGCAACCAAATCCAACCGCGCTCCACCATGCCCATCCGGGGTCTTCGCGACACCGCACCCTTCCACTGGGATGGCATTCCCGGCGATCCCTACGGTGGAAATAACAGCGCCAAAGTTCACGGTCATACTCCGCCCAACTCCGACCCCGACAACCCAGAAAGCACCACGCGTCACCTCATCGACGGAGGCCTCGCCAGCACTATGCTCCTCGATGGTGACACCAGGAAGAACGACGAAGGAAAAGTCGGACTCCTTACTAAAAAAGAACGCGACGACATGGCCCAATTCCTCCTCAGCGTTCCCTATCCTCCCGCCCAAAAACGCGCTTACGATAACGTCCTCTCCAAGCGCGCTGAAGACGGCTTCGAACTCTTCCACATCAAAGGAAACCACGAAGACAAACCGCAACCCAACGTCTGCGGCAACTGCCATCGCATGCCTTTTTTAGTCAGCACCAACACTCCGGGCTCTGGTATGGACGCGCCCACCTGGCGCGGTGCCTACGACCGCTTCCTTATCCTTCCACAAGGCCGACTCAATATCATCGACTTCGATTTCTACCGTCGCTTCGCAGAAAAAGGCATTCCCGAAAGAGACATGTGGCGCCTTTCCTGGCGGAGCAAAGTGCGCTTTGACCCCGTCTGGGAAATGGTTCTCGAAGGCAGCACGGGATACTCCGGTTCCTTCGCCCGACAACTCACCCTCAATCATCATACCGTCGGCCAAGCCCTCACCCATGACCTCCTACCGGCCCTTGAATCTTCCGCCAAGGAAGGAGCCGTGGTCCTTCAAGTGGACGCTCTCTTCTTAAAGGGAAAGAAAACCATCCCGCTCATTCTTCAGTTCCAAAATGACCGCTACTTCCAAATCGATGGCGAGCGCCGCAGTTTCACCCGAGAGCAACTTCTCGACCTCGCCGAAAAAGGATCCTTCACCGGAACCTTCACCGCCCGCCACGGATCCCAGTCCGGCTTCACCTTCCATCAACCCGCACTCTGGACTCTCAGCGCACTCCACAAGCAAAGCGGACGCCAGCACTTCCCCATCTTGACCCAAGATCAAAAATCGATGTCTCTCAACGCTCGCCACGTGACCAAAGAGGCCCACGTCATCGTCAACGGCCGTCGCGTTTCCGCCACTCTTCAAAAGGAAGAAGGCGAATCCATTTCAATCAAACTCGATTCGCTCCCGCCCAACGGCATCCACTTCCTCCAGATCCAAAATGCCCAGGGGCTTTTCAGCAACGACTTCATTTTCCATGTCGCCGACAACGCTGGTGATGTCGCCAAGTCTCTCCAGGAAGATCCGGACCAACTTCGAAACCGCCTGGAGCGAGTCATCAAAAATGGAAGTCTTCTGGGAATCAAAAACCTCCTGAAATCCGGAAATATCATCAACCGCCGCCACAGCGAAAATGGCATGACCCCTCTCAGTAGCGCGGCCTTCCACGGAAAGGCCAAGGTCACCACCCTCCTCCTTGAGCACAAAGCCGACCTCAAGAGGACTAATCGCGATGGCAACACCGCCCTCCACCTCGCCGCCTTCATGTGCCAGACCGAAATCGTCCATCTTCTTCTAAAAAACGGAGCCCCCGTCACGACCCGCAATCACCGCCGCGAAGCACCCATCGATACCGTCGCCGGCGAATGGTCAAAGGGGCTTGGTGATTTCTATCAGGTCCTGATCAACTCGGCTGACCTCGATCTCGACCTCGCAACTGTTCAGAAACAGCGCCCTCAAATCGCCAACATCCTCCACAGGCATTCAAATTCACCCAAAAAATGAGATCGCCGACACCCTGCAATATCGTGTATTACGAACGCGCCTACTGTTTGAGAACAACTACCCGTTTCACCCGATGAATAAACAAGTCCTCTATCATTCCGCTTGGGCCATCGTCGCCGTCACTTCCTTCGTCATCGGCTCACAATTCTCCGCCGACAAGTCCGATTCGACTGCCAGCTCTATAGAATCAAAATCCGGAGTCTCCATCCGCTCGGGTTCCGATGCCAACGATTCTGAATCAGAAGGAAATTCTTCCTCCGGTCGCAGGCGAACCGTAAGAACGCGCGGTGGATCGGATTCCGAAGAAAGCGGTCCTCTCTCCGAAGCCGACATCACCGAGTTGGGCAAAGAATTTAAAACCGCCAAAGGCCCCATCGCCCGACGCCTCATCTTCGGTGAAATTCTCAAAGCCCTTACTCCCGAAAACGCCAAAAAAATGCGGGAAAATATCGTCCACCTCTCGCAGGACTCACCCGAGTTTCGCGAGTTTCACTATGCGTGGGGCTCCCTGGCCGGGAAAGTCGCCATCGACAACGGTGCCGAAACTCCCAAGCGGGACATGGCCGCCTCTCTCGCCGGATGGGCCGCTACCGACCCCGCCGCCGCAATGGAGTATTTCAGCTCACTTTCTGAAAATGCCAAAAACGGCGGCAACTACATGAAGTGGGGAGCCGCCTTCGGACTCGCCGATGCCGATCCCAATCTTGCTTCGGAATTCGCTGTCGAGCGACTTGCAGGCGGCGACAAGGAAGCGGGTAAAATGATTCATATTGCCGCCAATGCCGTCCTTCGGTCCGGCGATCCTGAAGAGGCCTCGGCCTGGGCACAAAACATCCCTGAAGGGACTCTACAGAACCAAGCCTACCAACGACTCGGGAGTGACTTTGCCAAAAAAGACCCTACCGAAGCGGTTCAGTGGGCCAGCCAACTTCCAAATGGTGAAGGCAAAGATCACGCCATTGGATCCACCTTCCACACCTGGGCAGGCCGTAGTCCCGAGCAAGCTGCCGAGGCCATCTCCAGCATCCCTGCCGACCAACGCGACTCGGCCCGCTACGGCTACGCCACCCGCGTCGTCCATGACAATCCGGCCATGGGAGTCGAATGGGCCGCCGCCATCAGCGACCCCAAGGATCGCAACAATGCCCTCGTTGACACCGGTCGGGTTTATATGAGAAGAGATCGCGAAGGAGCGACCCAATGGCTCCAAAATAGCGGCCTCTCCGCCGAAGATCAGGCCCGCATCATTGGGAAGAATAAGTAGG
>JAQWZU010000210.1 GCA_029253285.1 Akkermansiaceae bacterium
GGAAGTTGAAATCCCCGTGAGAACCGTGCTCAAGTTGGCCATTAAATCGGTCAAGGAGACGCTTAAGGGATTTCATACTCCCGAGGATGGTCCGATGAAGGTTAAGATCGAGATCGTCGGGACCAACAAGGGGACGGCTCCTCTGCTGGACCTGTCTGAGAAATTTCGCGTCGGTGAGTAGGATTTTCCCTTTCCCCTCCGTGATGAGCCTGACAAGATCGGCTTCAGCATATGAGTGAGCTTGAATCGATCCGGAATTTCAAACGAGTCGTCCTGAAATTGAGCGGCGAGGCTCTTCGCGCTGCCGGGAGCCACGATAATATTTCTCCTGAGATCGTGGGGCGAATTGCTCGCGAAATTCACGAAGCCCGTGAAGCCTCCAATGTGGAGCTGGCAATCGTCGTGGGAGGCGGGAATTTTTGGCGTGGAGCGAGCGCCAGTGCGCGGGGCATGGACCGGGCTACGGCTGATTACGTCGGCATGTTGGCGACTGTAATGAATGCCCTCGCTCTCCAGGCTGCTCTTGAGCAGGAAGGGGAGGAATGCATCGTTCACTCTGCCATTCACATGCAAAATGTCGCTGAGCCCTTCATCCGCCGGAAAGCCTCCCGACAAATGTCACGCGGCGCGATCGTCATTTTCGCAGCAGGAACCGGCAGTCCTTTTTTCTCAACCGATACCACAGCGGCTCTTCGCGCGAACGAAATGAACGCCGATGTGATCTTCAAGGCAACGATGGTCGATGGTGTTTACGATTCCGATCCCAAGAAGAATCCCGAAGCGAAACGCTTTGAAACGGTGAGCTTCCGTCAGTGTATCAGTGAGGAACTGGGCGTCATGGACACCACGGCTTTCAGCCTATGCATGGATAACGATATCCCCATCATCATTTTTGATCTTGGAAAAGAGGGGAATATCCAAATCGCACTCAACCACGGAGAGATAGGAACGATCGTTCATTAGAAAATTCAAACCACTTATATTATGGAAAACATCAACGATATCGAAGCGGCCATGAAGAAAGCCGTCGAACATACCACCAGCGAATTCACCTCCATTCGGACCGGAAAAGCCTCGCCGGCTTTAGTCGAAAATCTCGATGTGCATGTCGCCAGTTACGGCAGCAATATGAAGCTCAAAGGTCTCGCCGTCATTACCAGCCCGGAACCCCGGATGTTGGTGGTGCAGCCCTTCGATCCCTCCACCACCGGAGATATCGACAAGGCCATTCGCGAGAGCAAGCTGGGTCTCAATCCCGTCAATGACGGCAACCGTCTTCGTCTTCCCATTCCGGAATTGTCCGAAGAACGTCGTGTCGAATTGGTGAAATCAGTCAAGGGGATGGCCGAAGAAGGTCGCGTTCGGATTCGTGGTGTTCGCAAGGACGGCATGGATTTCGGTAAGAGGCAGAAAGCCAATAATGAACTCACCGAAGACGGCTTCCATGACTTTGAAGGAGAGGTCCAGGACCTCACCAACAAGTATGTCAAAGAGATTGATACCTTGGTCGAAGCCAAGGAGAAAGAAGTGATGACCGTGTAGGTCTATTTTTTCGATTGGTCTAAAAAACAGAGGCCTTGTTGGATTCAACAAGGC
>JAQWZU010000120.1 GCA_029253285.1 Akkermansiaceae bacterium
AATTTATGCTCATCCGGATCGGTTCCGCGGGCATAGGACTTCGTAAAGTAACTCGTCGCATAAAAATAGCCGTCGAAGAAATCAAGATCGTTGAGAACCAGCCCGGTCTGCTTCCAGGAACCTGCGGGCCCGGTACGCTTCGTGGGATCAAAACTGTCGTAAATCTTGAACTCTTTTTTCTCCCAATCCACCACTTCCACAACACGCCCTTTTGCCGAGTTAATGACATAGAGCTTTCCATTCACGAAGGTCAGGGCTCGGGAATATCCCTGAACGGGCACCTTGAGCACGGACTCATCTTTACCGATCGCTTTGAAGCGAAAGACATGCCCTGAATTGGGATTGATCGAATAGATCCAACCCGTCTCAGGATCGAGCACGACATCGTGTGGGCGATGCAAAGAAACGCCCGCAATCTGCTTGGTCTGGGCGCTGATCTGGTCACTGGCGGGGCTCTTGAAGGCGATGATGCGATGGTGATCGGTATCGTTTAGGTAGTAGAGCTGGTCTGCCGGGTTATAAACAAGCGAGTGATGCTTCTTGAGCGGCAGCGGCGAAATCTTGAAGGGCTCCTTGGAACTTTCACGGAACATGATCTGACTGCCGAAGCAGTCGCTCACGATCTCCAGATCTTTCGTCCCGAAGGCGAGATGAGTGGCCCCCTTAAATTTTGTCGACGGACTGCTTGAAACATAGACCGCGACTTCCAGCCCAAAATTCTCCCGATCGTTCGACTTCTCACCGCTGAAAACTGAAGGTGACGACAGGGCCAATACTGAGCCAATCAGGAATAGGATTTTTCTGAGCTTCATCGTGCTTCCGGGGTAAAATTTTCGATGTCCAGAAACTGGTTCAGCGACCCTCCGACAAAAGCAAATTCCTGGCCGCCAGCAAGATCAAAAGCCAGAGGCAATCCTTTGGCCCCCCGCCACCTCCCCGGACTTGATCGACTCCCAAGCCGCCGCGCCCAAGTTGGTCCCATCCGGCACGACGTTGACCCTTGTCTGGGTGAGATCCGGCGACCCTTATTCGCTAACTACCCGGTAGAACTTGTGCGGATGATTCTGGGTATTAAAAACCACCTGGCTGGTGGTGAGGCTGCCCTGCGAGGCGATGCCTTCCCTGCCCGGCACCGTCGTCCAGGGACTCTGCATGTCCGGGGATGATTCGAGCCGGTAGGTGCGATCAGCGATCGAGGTCCAGGCAATTTGGAACCGAGTGCTGTCCCCGTCCTTGCTGAGCTGTTGCCACTCGATGATCTCCGGTTGGTTTGGATCGTCCGTCCCCAGCTCAAAACGCACCGCTGGATCGGAGCTGCTGATGGTGTAAACGATCGCTTCCGGCGTCGAAGCCGACCATCCCTCCGAGACCCCTGGCGCGTATTCCTCAGAGGAGAGCGTCGCCTCGCTGGTTGCGTCCAGATGAACCTCTTCGCCCGGCAAGAGATCGACGGTCACTTCAAACTGCGCCGTAATCCGAAAACCATCGCCCTCGGGAACAGCGGTCGCCAGTCCATCGAAATCGCCGCTGAACACCGGCACGCCGTCGGTATCCCGGTCGAATACCACCACCCCCTCGAATTCCGTGGGGAAGAAACCAGGAGCCACGAGATCGATCTCCGCACGGGAGGAGCTGATGCCCTTGGTGCCGACACCCGGTAGATCGTCCTCGAGCAGGACGGTGAAATCCAAGCTCAAAGTCACCGGCACCACGACGCCCGGGGCGCCTCCCGCCTTTTGCGGCGTGAACACCACCCGGCTCTGACTATCGAGGTAGGCGGTCTGATAATAGATGTCCCTGGGTGCGAGCGACACTTCGCCACGGTGGGAGATATCGATCCGGGTAATGCCGCCGCCATCTTGGGTGGAGGTCATATTCGTGGCCGAGGAAAAGGGTGCAAGCACACTGGTGGGACGGGGATCCGCAGCGGTGAACATGTCGAATCCATTGGCAGTGGCCGCAAACAATCCCCCGCGCGTCTCGAACAGTTCGGTCTCCATCAAAAAAAGGAAGTCTGCCGAAAAATAACTACACCCGGCACACTGCATCGTGACGCCAGGGGGCAGTCCGGTGATGAGGTCGAAGCAATCCTCGGCTTGTGCAGAAATCGTCCCGCAAAGAGTAGCGACAGTCAGGAGATTGGTAGGGTGTTTCATGTTCATCAGTAAAGGCAGCGTGGTGAAGCGATCTTGTCTGTCAATTGCTCTATTTGCTCAAAAGCTTGTGCTGCTTTCTCTTGCGACAAACTTTCCGCGCCCTCTGGGCCGACGCCCCCACGGCCCTGACCACCAGTGATTGTTCCTCGACTTTCTATCAATGAACGCCCCAGCCCTTGTTCCAGTTGCCAAACCCGGGTGAGACGTCAACGATCCATCCCAGTCTTCAATCATCGGATCTAAAGAAAGACCAGAGACTCCGAACCCCGAAACCTGATTTATTTAAGGCAGGTTCCGATGCAAATTCGTATTGGAGGTGATGTGTGAAGGGACGGTGGCGAAGTGACGAAGACCTTGGGCGCGGTGACGGGAAGTTGGGTGCTACCTGTCCTGCCCCATAGGCCTTATCGTCGTAACTATTACCGTTCGGTAATAATACTCCCATTAATCAGGTGACAAGATCGCCGTCGATTCCCCCGCAAAACTTTCGCTAAATCCGACAGACTCCTAGCAATAATAATTCAGCGGGTCAGCTCACTCGCTCACCCGGTAGAAGGCCTTGCCGGCGAGCGGAGTGTCGTCTTTCAAAGTTTCGGTGCTGGAACCCGCGACGATCTCGTCGCGCTTGTCGATGAAACTGCCACTCAAGTCGGAATCCCTCCAGAGGAAGTAAGTAATCCCCGGGGTAAGGCCTTCGGCGGTCACCTCGAACGCGTCGGAGAGGTTGAAGCCGGCGCTGGTGATGGCGAGGCCGCTGCCGCCCGTGTCGGGTCCCTCGAAGATCATGCCGTGGACGACACCGCTCCAGGAGTTGGCAACACGCACTTCGTCGATACGAATGCCAGCCCCCATGTTGGCATCGGTGCTGTTGGTCAGCAATCGGATCGAGCGGAAAGTGACCCCGGTGAGCGTGTCATTCTGGACCTGCCAGGCCGGTTCAGCGGCGAGGGTGGCCGGGTTTCCGTCGGCGGGGATGAGCGCGGCGAAAATAGAAGTGCCGCTGCGTTTCATCGCCAGCAGGTAGGTGGTGTCCTCGGCGAAGGCGCTGGCAAGGGTAGTACCCTGCCCGTAGCCGGGGGAATCACCATCGGCAAAGAGGGTGCCCTGGTCGATCCCGACATTGGCGCGCATGTTGCCGGACGCACCGGGGCCGTCGTGGAATTCTGCCCGCATCTGCGCGACGCCGGCACCGCCGCCATAGGCACGGACCAGAGCGGTGAAGTAAAGCGATCCCGACACCGGTAGCGCCGTGGTGAAATCACGCGCGTTGCCCCTGCTCGATTCCGACCACACGTGAGTCGATCCATCGGTGATCGTGCTCGGAGACTGGCCGAACCAGAGGCTCTGGCCGATACCGCTGGTGACGAGCCCGGACGGACCGGTGGTCGCCCAGGCAGTGACCCAGCCTGCTCCACTATTGGTGGTCTCGGTGGTAAGGTTCACGCCGCCGCCATAATTGAAGGGCTCGTAGATGATTCCCGGTTTGATCCCCAGCTCGCCAACCACATCCGCGTAGCTGTCGCCCAGGCGGATCTCGTCGATGACCGAGTCGTTGGCGTTGCTGGCCGAAACCCGCAGTGCGTTGAGAACCACCCCGCTGGCATCGGTGCTGTGAACAACATCCCAGCTGGCAGGCTCGGTAAGAAAATCTCCCGGGTTGGACACCTGGAAGACGCTGAGGGAGGCGATGTCGGGAACGGCCCCACCGTTGCGCTCCAGCTTGCCGACGATCACGTAGTCGACGCCGTCTGACAGGGCGACCGACGAGGCACTCAGATTCGTCACACCAGTCCTGACCTCACCCGAGCTGTCGATGTTGAACGGAGTCCAGCGCACTGCCAAGGGGAGGGTCTGGAGAAATTCTGCCCGGAAAGCGGCACCGGACGACCAGTTAACCAGGGCGCTGAAATACAGATCCCCCAAACCGTTCATCTCGAGCGGTTCACTCATCTCCCGCTGCGACTGGCCGCCGCCGCCGTTGTTCTTGATCTGGCCGCCCACGCTCGCCAGGTTGCTCGTGCCGGGAAAGGCGATCGAGGTTTCGGACAAGTCGAGCCGGATTCCACCGGTCCCATCTGGGTCGCCGCTAACCGCCTTCCACTCGCCAAACCAGCCACTGCCGCCGTCGTGGTCATTGTCGCCGCGGAGGAATTTCGTGCTGTTGTCTTGTGCTCCGTAATCGAAGGATTCAGACAGCAGGAGAGTGCCGTGAACCGCAGTGGTCAGTCCCGCGAGGCTTGCCCCGAACAGGAGCAGGTGTGATTTCAGGCTCATCGCTAACAGGGATTTCAAGGGGCTTTCGGATTTATTTTCAACGTTTTGCACAGACTTCTCACTTCCGCCGCCGGCGGAGCAGTAGAGACATCCCACCGAGCCCCAAGAGCGTGAGCGATCCGGGCTCCGGAATGACCAGGCCGTCGACCGCACTGTCCCAGTCGGTGGCGAGGCGCAGCTCGTCGATGCGAATGCCGCCGTCAGTTCCGTTTGCAATGAGACGGATCGACCTAAAATCGACGCCCGTTGCGCCGCTGTCGGTCACCTGCCATGTCGGCTCGGACGTGAGCGTGCTGCTCATGCCATCAGCAGTGATCAGCGAGGCGGAGATGCCGCTGGTGGTCCGCTTCATAGCGAGGAGATAGGTCGTATTGACGGTGACGACGCCAGCGTCGACACCTCCTCCAGCGGGCGCGTAGCCCTGGGCGGAGACATGGGTATAGAGGTCGCCATTGGTAATGCCGACATTCCCGCGCATATTGCCGCTTGCGCCCGCGCCATCGTAAAACTCGGCCCGCATGTCGACCGACGAGGCACCGGAGAAAACATGAATCAAGGCCGTGAAGTAGAAGCTCTGGGTTCCCAGGTCCACCGCCGCGTTCCAATCCCGCTCATTGCCCCGATTACTCTCCGAAAAGACGTGGGTGCTGCCGTCGGTGGTCAAGATCGGAGACTGGCCAAAGTAGAGACTCTGGCTGGTGCCGCTGGTGACGAGCCCAGACGGTCCGGTGGTCGCCCAGGCATTGGCCCAGCCGGTGCCACCATTAGTGGTCTCGGTGGTAAGGTTCACGCCGCCGCCATAATTGAAGTCTTCGTAGGCGACCAGCGCGGCGTTCAGCGAGCCGGTCAGGGCGAGGCCCGCGAGGGGTAGGATGTGTTTTCTTGTCTTCATGAGTGACTGTCAGGCTCGGTTGGTGGTGGGTTGGCTGATCCGGGGTGCGTTGTCCTCGGTCCGTGGTCTTTGTTCTTTTGTTTTTGTTTTTCAACCGGCCCCCCGGGATGGGTGGAGCAGGACGAAAAATTTGTGTTTCAAGCTCAGTTTCTACAAATACACACATCCCGGAAGAGAAATCCGCCTCGAAAACCACCCCCAAATTCAACAGGTTCCCCCATGGATCCGTTATAGCCTCAAGAGGGTCGCCGCCTCACTCTCAGGAAGTAGCGTAAGGCGATTGGTGGACGACTCGAAGTGAAGGTGTGTGAGGTGGAGACCGCAGTGATGGTTTCAAGCGGTGCCCAAGTGATCAGGTCGGTGCTGGCTTCCAGCGAATAGCTAAACCCGGGAGAGGTCGCGATCTGCAGGTCGAAGTCGTCGCCCTGCGGTGACAAGACGGGATTCATGGGGGCGGGAGCAGCGCTATTGGTAGTTCCCGGTGTAGTACTGGCCAAGATACCACGACCAACCGCCGAGCTTCCAGCGGGGATGCCGGAGCTGAAGTCCTCGGCCTGCGGGCCAAAGTCGACTCGGTCGATCTCGGTGCCGTCGGGCGCGTAGACCGCGATGCTCTCGCCGCCGGTTGATAGTTTGAAATTCATGTGGGCGCCCGGGATGTTCTGCGAGATTTCGTCGTCCGCCCACACGATGAGGTAGCCGTTGGCCGGGATCGTGTGTCCGGGGAGGAAGGCGAATTTCGCCGGCACCGCGGGGTCGTCGGTGATCGTCCAGCCAGCCAGATCGACGAAGTCCCCGGTCGGGTTGTAGAGTTCGATCCAGTCGTCGAACTGATTATCAGCAGGATCGGCTATGGTGCTGCCGTTGTCAGCCATCCACTCGTTGATGACAATGGCAGGCCAGTCACTGGTGCCGGTGAACTCGACCGTGATGGTCTGGGTGGCGATCTCGTTGCGGTTCAGGTCCAGAGCGCGGATCACCAGGACGTTCTCCCCAGGGAGCAGAGTGAACGGTGCGGCCCAATCTGTGAGCGTGGAGAACTCGAGCGCGAGCGCCCGGCCGTTCACCTCGATGGAGGCTGCGGCGACCGGCGCCCGGCCGGCGATCGTGATCTCAGCAACGGCGCTCGTAGTGCTGTCGCCGGGAGACGTAACGGCGAAGGCGGCGTCGATCCCGGCGAATTCGCCAAGAAGAAACGCGCGGCGCTGGTCGATCCAATCGGGAATCGACAGGCCGGTCCCGCTCGGGACAAACGGAGAGATGATGGTCAACCCGGCGGCCTGATACGCGTCGTAGCGCTGCTGGAGCCGCGTGGTAAAGTGGTCGCCGGTGAACCAGTTATCGAGCGCCTCATCCATCGCCCGCCAGTAGGCGCGCTCGAAGGCGGGGACGGTGTAGAGCCGGCGGATATTCGGATCGACATTTCCTGGGAAAAGGCTGGCCGTTGGCGGATCGTTGAACACGCCCAGACCCACATCAAAATCCCAGCTGAACAGTGTCCAGCGGGCGGTCTCGGATTGGTAAAGGTAGGTGTTCTTGTAGTTTGGATTGCCGAAGCCATCCCAGAAGGAGGCGATGTCATTCATGGCAAAGGTGCGCATCCAGTTCTCCATATCCACGAGCGCCGCGAAGTCCTCGGCGTAGGTCGGCAGGGCAGAATCGGCGGCGGTCACCAGGTCGAAAACCGGCCCCATGTCGATGCGCGTATCCGCGCCGCGGGCGCGCGGACCGAAGTTCCAGAAGTAGCGGCCAAACTGGATCGTGCCATCTGCCTCGAACACGTCGAGTTGCGGTTTGCGGAAGGGCGAAATGCGGATTCCGGCATCGGTGCCCTCGCGGTCGTAGTTGAGCTTGTAAAGGATGCCGTCATCGCCCGGGAAGTGCGAGCCCACCACGACACCGTCCGGCTGTTCGGCATCGTGGTAGATTGTGCCGCGGCGCTGGCCGTTGATGTAGAGCTGGATGTCGCGGCGGTGGAGCGAGGGGAGCTCTAACAGATCAAGGAAATGGTACATCAACTGCTCGCGTTGGTTGGTTGTATCGCGAATCGGCGGGTCGATGGTCAGCTTGTCCGCCCCCAGGACGCTAGAGCCTCGTGGCAGGATGAGGTCATAGCCGACGGGGTTTCCGAGCGGCGAATTGTGTGTGTCGCGCGCGCCGCCGTAATAGGATCCGCTGTTGTAGAACACCCGCTGGTCGCCGTAAACGATGGTTGCCGGGAGCGGGTTGTTGGCGAGGAACGGCAAGGCGATCCAGTCCGCGAGCGTGGCCTCCGAAACCCAGAACCGGTAAGTACCGAAGGGTCCGGGCTGCGTCCCCTCACCGATGCGGGCAAAACACTCCGCCCCGTTGGCGCTCGCGTTTTCGGGGAAGGTGGTGACCGCGCCGCCCATGTCCTCGGCTTCGACGTAAAAACCAACCAGCGTGGAGGCGTCCTGCCCGGAAATGCGGGCGGTGAAAATACCGTCGCCCGCCAGCTGGTCGCCGTCGATGCCGTCGTCGTTCATGCTGGTGGAAGCGTAGGCGGTGGCGGGATCGACCCGGTAGTTCAAGATCACGCTGGTGATCCCGTCTGGGTCTTCCACCCGCGCGAAGACACGGAACGGTAGGCCGGCCGGCGGTAACACCGGACGGTGGATCACGTCGGAGATGTCGGGCGCCGCGTTCGCGGTGGCGCTCGAGTTGAGCGCGCCGGGGGTGCCGAGATCCGTCGGGACGGTGAGCGCCCGCGCACCTTCAAGCCAGCCGCCTTTGAGGCGTAGATCAAATTCCGGATGCCCTTTGAGCCAGCGAACCCTGGCGCGGAGCGTTGCCGTGGTGCCGGCGGGGATGGCAGTTGTCAGTTTCGAGCGGACGCGGTTGGCGATCGGGTCACCACGGCGGTTGGCGACGAGGCGGAGGGCGTTGGAGCCGGCGAAGGCATCGCCGCTCTCCACCCTGCTGTCGCGATGGTTGCCGTCGAAGTCCCAACCGTCGGATCCGCTTTCAAATCCGCCGTTGTTGACCAGGTCGGATCCGCCATCAGGGATGACCTCCACCAAGTCGACCAGCACTTCACCCTCACCAAGTAACAAAAATTGCACATCGGTGGCCGGATTGGACTCGGCGGCAAGGTTGCCGTGCGCCAGTGTGCCGGTAACCTCGACCGTCGTCCAACTGGACTTGGCGGACTCGTCGCTGTCGGCCCAGTTGGAGACATGGCGCGATGGCGAGTCGGGATCGCGCCGCTCCAGGCTGCTGCCGCGGCCGTCGGCCAGTTTTGAGAACCGAGATCCGTCTGCGTAGTCGAGTGTATCGACATCGATGAAAAAACCGCCGCCGTCCGGATCGGGTCTGGAGAGCGTGACGCGCTCGCCGCTGTCCGAGAGGCTGCCGCCGAAGTCGCCGAGCACGGATGCGGCGGCGAGCCCTGAATGATTACCCAGCAGCTGGGCGCTGTCCTCCGCGATAACAAGGTAGCCACCGTCAGGGATGCTGGTGCCTGCGGGGAAGGTGAAGTCGATCCCGCTCGTAAATCTCCACCCGCCGAGGTCGACAAGATTCCCGGAGCGATTGTAGATCTCGACCCAGTCGCCGGTCCCGGACTGGGTCAGCGGGGCATTGAAAAAGATCTCATTGATGACAATCCCAGGCGCCAAGAGTGCCGCGTTGGCGCCCCCCGGGGTGAGTGTTGCCAGCGGGAGCAAATGCGGGTTGCCGAAGCCGTCCGGACAGCGACCGAGCGAGCGATCAGCTCCGGAGGCGGGGTAGGAAACGGTGTCCAGTACGCGGAAGCCGTCGGGGCTGGTGAGAAAGACGGACTCACCATCGGCGTTGAGCGCAAAGCCGAGCGCGGCCTCCTCGACGGCGAGAAACCCCTGCGGGCCAATGCTGGTGGCTGGCGGGAATTGGTACTTTGTCAGGGCGTTGCGCTGGTCGCTCAAGTAGCAGTTGGATACATCGACCGCGAGTGGGCTGAGGTTGTGGATCTCGATGAAATTCGTCAGCGGCGGATCGGAGTTTGCCAACACCTCATTGATGACGAGGTGGTCGAGGTCGGCCGACGGGACAGGGTCCGCCGCGCCGGGAGATCCGCCGATGCGGTGGCTCGCCGCCCAGGCTTGCGGGTCCGCCGCGCCATAGGAAGGGCGCGCCAAGACGAGCGAGTGGCCGGTCCCGTCCGCCGCGACCGGCCACGGGTGGCGATCGTTGTAATCGGCTTGCCAGACGATCGCGTCAGACGGCTTCCGCAGCCGCACCGTGCCGCCGGCATTCGGGAGATTGCCAGACCACGGGCCGAGCACGCCGCTGATCCCGTAGGCGTCCTCGACATCAGTGGGCATGCGCGCCACGACCAAGTAGCCGAGTGCAGGGATCGTTGTCCCGTTTGGGAATACAAAATCCGCATCGCCAGCGAGTCGCCATCCGGAGAGATCGGTCGGCCACGGCTCGCTGTTGTAGAGTTCGATGAACTCTAGCTCTGCCGGGGCGGTCGAGGCGGCAGGGTGATAGAGGATTTCCGAAACGACGATCCCCGCGCGACGGCTGCTCGGATTGGGGGGTTCGTAACTGCGCTGCTCCGGAGTCGGGAAAATCACGCCAATAGCGGCCTGGCTGGTGATCGTCCCTTCGGCATTGGTGATGGTGACTTCGTAGAGCCCCGCGTCGGCGAAACCGGCACCGTCGACCAGGTAGGTCGAATCCGTCGCCCCGGGAATGTCGACGCCATTGAGCCTCCACTGGTAACTGATCGGCGTGGTGCCGCCAGCGCGAACGGAGAGCGAGAGCGGATCGCCCGTCCACACATCCTGCTCGACCACCGGCCTCAGTACGATCGGAGGCCCGTCGACGTCCTGGGTAATATTGATGGTCAGATTGTCCATGCGGACATCCATCAGCGGGGCGCCGGATGCCTGCCCGCCTTGGTGCGCGCGTAATTCGATGAAGCGACTGGTGGTGTTGTCCCAAGTGACCGGCCAGGTGCCGAGGTTCGTCTCGACCCCATCGACCGTGTGGATCGCGGTCACCTCCGGCACCGGTTTGAGGTCATCGATGATGAGTTTGAAATGATAGACGACGCCCCAGAGCGGAGTCCGAGAGGTTTTGCCGGAGCCGAGCGAGTTGCCATCGACCCAAGGGGTGAATCGGCCATCGGCGCGCAGCAGGATCGCAAAATCCGCCGAGGGATGATTCGGGCCGCGGATGCCAGCCTCGTCGCCGCCGGGGGCGACGTCACCGATCGAGATCGCCCACCACTGGTCGCTGACAGCAGTGCTGTTGCGCACAGCGTAGGCGTCGAATTCGATCTCCCAAGTGCGTCCTGCGACGATGTTACCAAAATCGGTGTCCAGATCGATGGCTGTCTGGCTGGCGGAGTCGATCGCCTGCGTACGGATTAGCATAACATCACTGGGACCGAATCTGAAATGATCGTCCTGCAGGAAAACCTCGTTGTTCGCATGACCGACATTGTCCGTCATGGTGTAGGTGGAAGTCAGCGTGCCGCCGGCCTGGCGGGCGGGGACATCGAGATTGTAATCCGTCGGCAGCGTTCCGGCAGAGGAAGGAAAAGTGAACGGATCGACAAAGGCCGTTGATTGCCCAAAGGCGGGAAAAACCGAAGCGGACAAGACCAATATCGAAAGGAAGGTGGTTCGCATTATCATAGGAAAAGGGGAAAAGCTGACTGCTCAGGTCTCCAGAGCGCTTCGGAACTCAAATTCCTGTTCTCAGAGGCGAGTCATCCTACCTCCGGGATGGGGAAGCAGGACGGGAAGTTTGTTTTTCAGCCGCAGCCTCCACACACATACACACACATACACACACACCGGAAGAGATATTTGCTTCGACAACCACCCCTAAACCCAACAGGCTTACCCCCATGGACCCGCTGCACGTTCTCTCTGCCTCCGAGCAGGTGGCCGGGTATTTGCGGGAGGAGCTGCGGCGCGGCACGTGGCGCGAAACGATGCCCGGCGAGGATCAATTGGTGGCGCAACTCAGCGTCGGGCGTAACACGATCAAGATGGCACTCAGGCAACTTGAGCAGGAGGGGCTGCTGGTGGGGCAGGGTGTGGGCCGGCGCCGCAAGATCGTGCTGCCGGAGGAACACGCCTCGCCCACGTTGCGGGTAGCGGTTCTCTTTTACGAGAAAGGCGACGAATTACATGATTTTTACACCCGGTTCCAGAACAAGCTGAAGGCCGCGGGGCACACGGTCGTCCACGCGCCGAAGAACCAGACGGACCTCGGGGGAAACCTGCGGCGACTGGCCCGCATGATCGAGGGCACCGGGGCGGACGCCTGGGTGGTGATTTCCGGTTCAGGGGAAGTCCTTCAATATTTCGAGCAACGGCAGATTCCGGTCTTCGCGCTCTACGGTTGGGCCTCCAGATTTAGAATCGCGGGTATCACGGCGAACAATGTGCCCGCCATTGCGGCCGCAATGCGTCGGCTGATCGCTCTCGGGCACCGACGAATTGTGATGCTGGAGAGTCAAGCCACCCTGTCGAATCCGGGGCCCGATTGCGCTGCCTTTCTCGATGAATTGGCAGCCCACGGTATCGAGGCGGGCAACTACAACATGCCGGGATGGGAGGGCGGATACGATGGGTTTTACCGATGCCTCGAATCCCTCTTTGCCCGCACCCCGCCCACGGCGATGTTTCTCTTCAGTACGGCGGAATACTTCGCAACGACTCAGTTTCTGGTCCATCGGGGGCTGCGGGTGCCGCAGGATGTTTCCCTGGTCTGCTGCGACGTGGCCCCGTATTTCAAGCGCTACCAGCCGACGATCTCTCATGTCCGCCGGAGTGCACAGCTCATGGTGAACCGGATCGCGCGCTGGGCGAAAAACATCAGCCACGGGAAAGAAGACACCCGCCAGACGAGGATCGACGCCGAGCTTGTTGAGGGTGGAACGGTGGGGCCAGCTCCGGAGAGACGGTGACTGCCAACAAATAGCCCTCCTCTCACGAGGGAGACTCGCGCTGCATCTCATGCGGCAGAAACCACCGTGCGGGTTACTACTCTGGCACCACACCCGTCGGGATTATCTTCTGCCTGGCGGCTTTAAGCGCGGCGACGGCGACCTAAAACGAGAGCCCCAAGACCAAGCAGAATTGCCGCGGAGGGCTCGGGAACCGCGGTCCCATCGAACTGAATCTCGTTGATCATCACCCACTCGGCGGAGTCAAAGATATCGATACGGTAAAATCGCCCGTCGGGCAGGGTCGAAACGTCGATCGAACCTCGCTCGAGAAAGGTGTTGGCGAATCCATCGGTCCAGATAATGGGATCCACGGTGACAGGTGAGCTGAAGGTGACGCCATCGACGCTGGAAGAAATCGAGGCCGATTCATTACGCGCGTTGAACGAACTTTCCGTCCAAATGTCGACCGTCGAAACAGTGTGGAGTACTCCCAGATCAAAGGTCACCCGTGGCTGGGGATTGCCGCTGTCTCCTCCAAGGTTCCGGAACCCGACATGTTTGCCATCTTGCCAGTTCCCCGTGCCAAGCACACCGTCGGTCAGTTTGATATTGCCAACATCGGAGAGCGCACCACCCACGAAATTGGTCGATTGGGGCTGGGATTCAGCGCTCGTGGCGTAGACGTAGCCGGAGACAACAACAAGCGCTCCTTGGGCCGGACTGGCAGTAAGGACAATCGTGAGAATGTGACTTCTGAATTTCATGCGTTGTGGTGGGTAGATCGGCCATAGTCCTGTATCTCGACCCCACGGAATCAGGCAAGTTGGACGGGAAATCTCGCAAGCGCCAGTATTTTCAACACCAATGTCTCTCGGGAGTCAACCCCAAGACAACCAAAGTCGCACTGAATCTGCTCGCGCAAGAGGGAATATTGGTGGACCAAGGTCGCGATATTGGTAGATAACGGCATCCGCTCGTGCCGTTTATCGGATTGTGGTTGGATCGGGCTGAAAGGTCATTTTCACCACCCTGGCATGACCATATATAAAACCACTCGATTCTGATTTCTTACTTCTCTTTCAAGTCTTCGGAACCTTGAAGTTTTGCCAGGATAACTCCGGTGATTTTCTCAGCCAGTTTCGAGTAAACGGCTCCAGGGAAATGCACATCGTCACCCTTCTTCCATTCGGCGTATCCCTCCCACTGCGTCACTGCGCTGTGCAGATCGTTGATCGGGATGCCGTGCTTCTTCATCACCTTGGCGGCCGCGGCATTGTAGATGAGTTCGTCGCCCTCGGGATTGTGAGGAGCATTGGCGGGAATCGGGGTGATGTTGGCCCAGATAACCTTGGCTCCATTTGTTTTCAGCAAGGTCACAATCTTGGCCAGATCCCTGGCGTATTGATCGACCGGGTTGTGCCACGCTCCGTTCCGGCCGCGAAAGATATCGTTCAGGCCAAAGTTAAAATGGATCACATCATATGGGGTGTCTTCCAAATGTTTCGCAAAGCGCTCGAAGTCCACGATGCAGGCCTTGGCACTGCCAAAATCGAGATACTTTGCGGTCCCCCGTGAATGCCAAAACGTCTCCTTCTGAATCCGATATCCCGCCACCGCACCCAGCTTGGTCACCTCCGCCTTCCCCTTCAGCAAGTCGATCAGCGGCTTGCTGTATCCGCCGGAGATGGAATCACCAATGATCAACACCTTGGGAAGATTTTTCTGATTCTTGGCATGCTTGATGATGAAGTCGGCCATGGCCTGATCCTCAAAGAAGCCGGTCCAGTAATTGTGGCCCTG
>JAQWZU010000008.1 GCA_029253285.1 Akkermansiaceae bacterium
AGGGTGTATTAACCTAGAAGGAGTAGGTTGCGCCCAGGCCGAGACTGAACCCGGAGAGGTCGACGTCGAAGTCACTCTCGCCGACTGAGTCCCTCAAGGATTCGCTCCAGTCGTACCGGACATTTCCTTGAACCGACCATGATTCGCTGATTTGGTATCCGATGGTGCCCTGAAGATAGAATCCATAGAGGACGTCCGTTCCGGAGTTCTCGAAGTTGGATGATCCAACTTCAACCGGAGGTCCGCCGTTAGTGACCTGAATGAGCCGGTCACTGCGATTGGCATCCCAGTCCGCGAAGTTCAGAACAAATCCCGCTCCGATGCCGGTGATTAAATTGCTTTCCGATTGATAAATAGCCTCCGCTCCGATCGAGACACCGAATAGATTGACGTCGAGGTTTTCATGAATTGAGTCAGAGAACACGGCGTTTTCGGGAGCCATTTGGAGGGAATCTTCGTAGGATCTTGCGCCGGCAATTGGTTCGGCAGGCAGGAGTGGTGCGACGGCGCCGGGAGACCCGATGTAGGGGGCATCGGGAAGGACCAGTCCAGTGGAGTCGAATTGATCGATGGTTCTGACATCGAAGATGCTTCGGTTCTCGGTTGCATTGATCGTATTTAATCCTCCTTGTTGTCCGTCGAAGTTGGTGAAGCTCAGATGGAGGGAGGGGCCGACGCTCCAACCATTTCCCAAATCGGTGAGGCGGCTCAGAGTCAGGGATGGCGAGATCTCCCAATCATCTTCGGTGCTCCAGTCACTTGGTGAGAGAGAGTTCGATGTCGTGACAACGCGGCGTTCTCCTCCGTCGGCATAAAACTCCAATCGATTGATCTGAATTTGCTCAGGAGTGACGTATCCATAGTCGGTCGTTCTGCCGGTTGCCGCAGTTCGGGGTCCGGGGTTCACAAAGCCGTTGTCGTAGGCCCGGTTGAAGAGGCCTGTCTCCGGCCCGATTCTTGAAGGGATCGTAAATGAACTCGCTCCGAAGGCATTCGGAACAGAGAGTCGGGTTGGGGCGGTATCAAAGTTGATTTTCCCAATTTGCCGCCCCGAGATTCCGAAGCCAAAATTCCACGGAGATTTTGGTTGAGAAGCCAATTTGGGGAGGTCGATGACGCCTTTCGAGGAATAGTCTGTCGCAGGAGGGAGGGGGAGTCCTCCTTTGGCAGAGTTGAGAGCGTCTTCGCCAGCGGTGGCAGGGAGAATGCTGAGGGCGAAATAGGTGGATCTGAATCTGAAGTTCATGAGAATTTGGGAGATGGAATTATTGATCGGCATCTTTTTGAATCACGCGGTAGAGGCGGCGCTTCTCCTCTCGGGGATGGCTCGATGTCTTGGGCGGACCGTTGTCGATCCATTGTAATCGGGTTCCTCCGGCCACAACATCGGGTGCGACATTGGTCCAGGTTTCACCGTCATTACTATATTGGATCGTGAAAACCTGGTCGATCTGGGAATCGAACTCGATCAGAAGGTCTCCATTTGGAAGGATTTTTGGAGGGTCAACATTGACGCCTTCTCCGGCCACTTGTTCTTCTTCGGGGTCGAGCAATTCGATCTTAAAGGTAGCTTCGATTCCTCCCGAGGCATCGGCCTGATAATATTCTACGACCAAATCGATGCTTTCACCACTGGCAAGGGCTTGTTTGTAGAGCAGGTAGGAAGTGCCATCGATGGTAGTGCCCTGGGCATTATGCACCGTGACGCCATCTGGCAGTTCGTTGACGAGAATACGGAATGAGGGAAGAGTGCCGGGATTGTCGTTGGTGATGGTGATGACTTGCTTGAAGAGTCCTGTTTGGAAATCCAGTGCGACGGCACCTTGAGGGAGCCTCGTGCTGAAAGGACTGACGACATCAGTCGAGATGATCGCTGTGTCATCGGCAGCGTTAAGGAGAGTTTCGTTCGCTCCCGAAACGGTGGCTTCATTTTCAATGAGATCGACACCGCCTGCGACGGTCTCCGAGACATTAAAGTAGTAGATGATCGTGGATGAAGCTCCAACGTCTAGATCACCAACTGTCCAGAGTGAGTCTGCGAAAGAAGTGCCGGGTCCCGCACTGATGGAGTTGACAGTGGTCCCGGTGGGTAAGGTCTCGCCTATATTGATTGCCACGGCCGAGGCGTCACTCGGGCCATTGTTCACGACAGTGATGGTGTGGAAGAGGTTTTGAGGAAGATTGAACCCGGCCAGAACGGGGTCGCGGGAGTTCGTCGCCGAGATGGCGAGATCGACCTCTCGGATGATGTCTGCGGTGGTGGTCGCTGATTCATCGCCGGGATTGATTTCCCGCTGGTTGGCAGCGCTCACAGCAGCGGTGCTGGTGACTCCTGGAGAAGTTATTGCGGCGGATGGGCCAACGGTCAGGACGACCTGAAGAGTCTCCGAGACTCCGACTGCGAGGTCTCCGAGGCTCCAAACATCATCTGAAAAGGAACCAGCGGTAGGTGTGACTGAGTCAATCGTAATTCCGTCCCCAAAATTCAGGCTCTCGGTAAGCTCGATTCCCGTGGCTGCAAGTGGGCCTTGGTTCAAAACCTCCACGGTGTAGATGAGGTTGCCTGTTCCCGAGCCAGCCACGATCGGGGCTTCCGGGCCACTTTGAGTGACGACTAAATCGGAACCGGCAACGATCGCCGTTGTTTCTGTCGCAGAATCGTTTGAATTGTTACTGTCGGTTCCCAAGGCTGATTCAAGAATTGAAGTGCTGCTGATGGAGCCACCGTCCGGAGCGTCAGCCCCGACGGTGAGATTCACGGTGAGAGTGGCAGTTTCTCCGAATGGAAGGTCGAGGCTCCAAAGACCGTTGGGGTCGTTGGCGGGAGTGAATGACCCGACGCTGGGGATGATGGAATCCACACTGACCCCGGCGGGAAGGTTCAGGGCTTCTCGAATTCCAAGGTTGGTGGCATCGGAGGGTCCTGAATTGCTGGCGGTGATCGTGTAGACTAAATTTCCCGGTCCGGTGGCGGCTAGGACGGGCTCGATTGGCCCGGTTGTATCCAAGGCAATATCAAAGACATTGTTAACGGATGTAAACTCGGTTGCGGAGTTGTCGGAGTTGTTGGAATCAAGTTGATCAACCGAGGTGAGGATGACCGTGCCTGTAATTGCATTGTTTCCAGATACGGTGTTCCGTTCCACGCTGTAGGTGATGGTAAGAGTTGCCGACTCACCTGAGAGAAGAGTTGGGATTGACCAATCGGATTGATCGAACGAGCCAAGGCTCGTGGTTGCGCTGACCATTGAAGCTCCAAAGGGAAGTGTTTCGCTCTGATCAATAACGATGTTTGTCGCGGTCGATGGCCCGCCATTGAACGCGGTGATGACGTAGGTGAGGTTTTCGGGGCCGGAACCGGCAATGACTATCTCGGTGGAACCGTCAACGCTGAGTGCAATCGCGACGAGAGGTTGGATATCGATGGTATCGCTTGCCGTTCCGCTATTACCGAGAGAGCTGGTGAGTTCGCCGCTTGTGTTAGCAAACTCGCCACCTTCGATACTAGTGACATTGACGGTAACTTCACAGATCTGTTCTGGGGGGGCCGTTCCCCCGGTGTAGGAGATAGTGCTTGTTCCGCTGACTGCAGAGAGCGTTCCTCCCTGACAAGTTGTGGAGGAGCCGGTTGGAGTGGAGAGAATCAATCCGGCCGGGAGTTGGTGATTCAGAGTGATATTTTCCGCAGGGAGCTGGGATCCGCTGTTGTCGATCGTGAAGGTCAGGGTGGAATCTTGGCCGGCATTGATGGCGTCGGGGCCAAAGTTCATTGAGAAAGCCGGAATGACCGGAGCGATCAGCAAGGTGTCGGTCGCGGGAAATCCTACCAAAGTCGATCCGATGACTTCTGTTGAGATGAGGCTGGTTGTGTTGAAGTATTCACCAAAGGAAGTGGCTACCGGGATTTTTACTCCTACTTGAAATGAGCATGTTTGTCCGGGCGTGAGTTGGCCTCCGCTTAATGACAAAACGTTGCTACCAGCGAGGGCTGAATTAGGTCCGCAAATTCGAGTAGGAGTTCGTGGAGTGCCGATTTGAACATCATCGAAGAAGACCTGCATCACCTCGGAGCCCGAGTTTGATTTGTTGTTGTAGCCACCGAGCAAGATTGTGTGTTCGCCCGCACCAAGGGAAATGTTGGTTGCGAAGGTCTGCCAGCCCGTATCCTGATCAACTCCGGCCCCACCTGAAAATTGTGCAAGTGAGTTGTTGGCGCCGTTGCCATAGCGAATACCATTTAATTCAAAAAGGGCCTGCCCGGATTCATCGCTCTCGAATGTTTCGTCAAAGATAAGCCGGTATCGGAGACTGACCGGAATTACTCCGGCTTCATCAACGGTGAAGGTGCGTGACCACCCGCCGGAGCTTGGGGGGTTGAGGAAACCTGTGAAGAAGTTTTTGCCTCCCATGGTTGCGCTGATGCCGCCGCCGGTAAATCCGCCGACGGGATCAAGGACACCATCTGCGGTCCCGGCGTCGTTGGTTCCCTCGAAGGTGTCGTCTGCGTAGCTGAATCCTCCAGTTGGAGAGTCCGATCCTGGGATGAGATTCAGTGAAAATCCAACGTCACTGCTATCGAGAGTGGTTTGGTGTACTTCGACGGCAATAGTGTTTGATCCAGCGGCAAGTAATCCTACGAGATTGACCGGAGAAATGACCTGACTGGATTCGTCACCGAGTTCTGAGAGGGTGGTTGTTGAAACCTGTCCGGCAGGCATTTGAGGTGATCGGTAGACTTCCTTGCCGTTAATATAGACGATGGCACCGTCGTCGAAGACGTGCTCGATCAGCCAGTTGGGAATGTCAGCTTGAGTGGCATCGAGATTAAAGTCCTGACGGAAGAGGTAAGTGGTTACGAGGTTCTCTCCGTTTGGCGCGGCATCAATGCCATCAAGTATAGCGGGAGTTCCGGGAGGGAAGGCGTCGACTTCACCTGCCTGAAAGGGAGCATTTCCGGTTTCCCAAGGACCGATGGTAGACGTTGATGTGTCAAAGGTGGCGTCATTCCAAACGTTTCCAGAACCATCGACAGGGTAGTCATCATTTCTGCCATTTTCGTTTTGGAGTTCGTCAAGGTAATCCCAAGTATTACTCAGAATGATGGGGGCGTTTCCGCCGAAGCTCGCGTTAACAAAATAGCCTCCATCATAGGGGAGATCCACCGCGATCGCTCCGGGCAGCATGGCGTCGAGATTGTCAGTGAAGTTGATTTGCGAGAAGGTCTCACTCTGGCTGTTATTGGTGATGGAAAACTCCAGTGTGGCGGTTCCGCCGGGTCCAACTGAGTCCTCGAGAAAATTTTTGGAAAAAGAAATGTTGGCGAGATCCTCGGGAGGGATCACTTCGAGAATGGCACAGGCGCGCCCGGAGGATACGGGTTGAGAGTTTTGGAAGCTTGAAGTGATGTCACCCGACATGCTGAAGTTTGATCCCGCAGTCACGCCGACGACATCGAGGGAGAGGGTGCAGCTTTGGCCCGCAGCGAGAGTTCCGCCACTGAAGGAGATTTGTTGGGAGCCTGCAATCACTGTGAGTGTCGCCGTGGAGCAGCTGTTGGCAATGTTAGCCTGGTTTGCCACCACGATTCCCGGAGAGAGATCATCGGTAAAAGAAATCCCGAAGGCATCGACTTGGGATTGATTTTGAATAGTATAGTTGAGCGTCGTTTGTCCACCGAGCTGAATTGGGCTGGTGGTGAAGAATTTCGAAAACCCAAGGGAAGGTCCGTTGACGGGCGCTCCGACTTGAATCGTGGCATTTCCGCTGTTTCCGGTAATTGAGGTTAGATCGCTTGTTGTCAGGTCAAAGGGGCCCGACGCTGTGAGAGTGATTCCGACTCGGGCGGAGCAAGTGGCATTGGGGGCAACGGTTCCTCCGGCGAGGGAAATTGTATCTCCTCCATCGGGCGCGCTGAATGTTCCGCCGCAATTGCTAATGGCTATGGCGGGATCGGTTAGAGCTACTCCGTTGGGTAAGTTGAGCGTGAAACCAAGATTGTTGGCCGCGACCCCGCTGTTATTCTGGATTTCAAAAGTGAGCTCAGCGCAACTTCCGATTCCAACGGTCTCGGACGATATACTGAGGGAGAAGGAAGGTGGTTGAGTCTGAGCCCCTGCTGAAGAGAGCAGGGCAAATAGGAGAGTAAATGAAGAGAGAAAGCGACGGAGGAAGAAAGAATGGGCGTTCATCTAAAGACTATGAGTGGCGACGTTAGGAAGAGAATGACGATCTTAGGCAGGGTATTCAAGCCTCTTAAGATTGCAGGGATGGGAAGGTTACAAAAAAGAAGCGATTTTTCGATGAACGGGCATTTCTCGGACTTATTCACAATGAGAATTACAGAATTTCACAAATCTGAAGGAATCGCGCTTGCTTTCAGATCTCCATTTCCCTTCTATCGGCCATGGCGGAACCTTCTTTGGCCCTTTCTTTTGACGACGTTTTATTAACGCCCGGTTTGAGCGAATTGCTCCCTTCGGAATCCGATGTTCGCACCGAACTCTGCGACGGAATTCCTCTTAACATCCCCGTGGTCTCCGCGGCGATGGATACAGTTTCCGAAACCGAACTCGCGATGGCCTTGGCCCGTGAGGGCGGCATTGCGGTGATTCACCGGGCCTGCCCCATCGACGAGCAGGCCTCGATGGTTGCAAAAGTGAAGCGATCTGAAAATGCCGTGATTCAACAACCACTTACGGTTTCTCGCAAGTTTACGGTGGCGCAAGTTCGCGAAATCATGGAGCGCGAGGGTTTCTCCGGATTTCCGGTTGTCGATAAAAATGACAAGCTCGAGGGAATGGTGACCGGTCGCGACCTTCGTCATGTTCCGAGCGAGACAGCCCTAGTGGAAGATGTCATGACTTCCATTGAGAAGTTGGTGACCGCTCCAGTTGGGATGGATCAGCACAAGGCTCGTGTCATTCTCTACGAAAATCGCATTGAGAAACTTCCTCTTATTAATGCCGACGGCACGCTCGGTGGGTTGATTACCGGCGCTGATATTGAAAAGCGAATCACCTTCACCAATGCCGCCAAGGATCCCAATGGGCAGCTCCGTTGCGGTGCCGCCGTAGGACCGGGACCAGAATTTTTAGAACGGGCAAAAGCTCTCATCGATGCCGGAGCTGATGCGCTCTTCATTGATGCCGCTACCGGACACACCTCGCGGGTGATGGAAGTCATTGGAGCTCTTCGCGGATTGGGAAACATTCCCGTCGTCGCTGGCAATGTCGTCACCTCGCAGGGAGCGAAGGATCTGATCAGCGCGGGAGCGAGTTGTTTGAAGGTCGGTGTTGGACCCGGTTCGATTTGCACGACCCGTGTGATTTCCGGAGTGGGGATGCCTCAATTTACCGCAGTGCAAAACGTTGCAGATGCCGCCCACGAGTTAGGCGTCAAAGTAATCGCGGATGGAGGAATTCGATATTCAGGCGATATTACGAAAGCTCTCGCTGCAGGTGCTGATCTGGTAATGCTGGGGTCGCTTCTTGCAGGAACCCGCGAAAGTCCCGGACAGACAGTGCATTCGCAAGGGCGTCGCTTTAAGACCTACCGTGGCATGGGCTCGATCGGGGCAATGCGCAAAGGAGCGGGAGACCGTTACGGTCAGAATTCCAGTGGCAAACTTGTTGCGGAAGGAGTCGAGGGACGCGTTCCTTACAAAGGTCCATTGGCGGACGTCGTGTTTCAACTAATGGGCGGTCTTCGTTCGGGAATGGGCTACGTCGGAGCCCGCAATCTTACCGAACTTCGGAAGAAGGCCGAGTTCGTTAGAATCACTGCAGGCGGACTTCGTGAGAGTCACGCGCATGATGTCACCATCACCGAGGAGCCCACCAACTACCAGCCTGCCAGCTAATCATGGAAGAAACCCAACACGTCGCGGTTTTCGATTTCGGTTCGCAATACACCCAGCTCATTGTGCGCCGGGTGCGTGAACTCGGATACTTTGCGAAACTCTATTCGCCGGAAGATATTTCTGAAATTGGAACGCCCGGAGCGATTATTCTTTCGGGTGGACCAAAAAGCACCAGTGAACCGGATGCTCCGGATATTGATTTTGAGAAACTGAAATCCTACGGCGTTCCTGTTCTTGGAGTGTGCTATGGAATGCAGCTGCTCAACATCAAGTTTGGTGGTTCGGTGAAGGCGAGCAACAAGCGTGAGTATGGTCCTGCAATGCTAGCTCCCACCACGCACGAGGATTTGTATGCCGACGTGTCTGCCGAATCGCAGGTCTGGATGAGTCACTCAGATACCGTGCAGGATCTTCACGACGATGTGGAAGTGATTGCCTCCAACCAACACGGCACACCGGTCAGTTTGAAGTGGCCGGGTGGCTTCTTCGGAATTCAATTTCACCCCGAGGTGACCCACAGCCACGAGGGCAACAAGATACTTAACAACTTCCTTAATCAGGCGGAAAAGCTGCAGCCATTCCATATCGAAGATTTCAAACGCGAGATGATTGAAGGGATTCGTGAAGTCGTGGGCGAGCGCCAGGTGGTTTGCGGAGTGAGCGGGGGTGTCGATAGCACTGTGTTGGCCGTTCTGCTCAAAGAGGCCGGAGTCAATACACGCGCCATCTTTGTCGACAATGGTCTCCTTCGAAAAAATGAGGCAGCCGAAGTTCAGGCGAATTTCAAACGAATGAAAGTGGACATCGAAACGGTTGATGCCACTGATCGTTTTCTTGATGCCCTTGCTGGCAAGGACGATCCGGAGGAAAAGCGCAAGATCATCGGAAACATGTTCATCGACGTATTTTGGGATGCGGTTGGCGATGCCGAGATGTTGGCGCAGGGAACATTATATCCCGATGTCATCGAAAGTGCCTCCAATGCCAAGTCGAAGGCTTCCGTGATCAAGACTCACCACAACCGGGTTCCCAAAATTCTCGAATTGCAGGAGCAGGGGAAAGTGCTGGAACCACTAGCGGAACTCTTCAAGGATGAGGTTCGAGAATTGGGTGCCTCTTTGGGGATTGAAAAGGATATTCTCAATCGCCATCCTTTCCCGGGACCGGGACTTGCGGTGCGTTGTCCGGGGGCAGTTGATCGTCATCGTCTCAATATTATTCGAGATTGTGACGCCGTTTTCATCGGCAAACTCAAGGAGCATGGCTGGTATGACAAAGTTTGGCAGGCTTATGCCGGTCTGATCCCCGTGAAAACAGTTGGTGTGAAAGGCGATGAGCGGAGCTATGAATGGGCCACTAATCTGCGTGCGGTGATCAGTGAAGACGCAATGACCGCGGAGTGGGTTGATCTGCCTGCGCAACTCCTTCGCGAGGCCAGTCAGGATATTTTGAATGAGGTTAGCGGAATTAATCGCGTCCTTTACGACATTTCGACCAAGCCACCAGCGAGTATCGAGTGGGAGTAGAATTTCATTATGTCTTCCATCAACGATTTATTGGAACTTCTTGAGGATGCCGAGGAGCTGGATCAGCTCGCTACGGCACGTCACCTTTACGAGAAGATCCTGGTAAAAGATGAGGCTGATGAAAATTATGCCGCGACCCTGATGTATGTTGCAAATCTGGTTGACCTCGGAGATCTCAATCATGCCGAGGCGACTCTGGCGCGAATCGAGGAAGAGATTCCCGAGGACTTGAGTGCGGCATTCCTTTCCCAGCGGGGGGATTTGCAGTCTCATCGCGGAAATTACGCCGAGGCAGAGAAAGATTATCGCGAAGCCAATCAGATCGATAGCAATGAGGGCGAGTATCTCGTTTTTGCTGCACAGGCAGCCTTCCAGCAAGGTGAAGTGGCGCGGGCCGAGTATCTCATCCGGGAAGCTATCGCGATCGGTGGAGAAGTTCTTGATGAAGCCTACGGGAATTTGGCAGGATATCTTGTCGCCCAGAAACGATATCAAGAGGCCAAGGTCTGTTACGAAAAGGTCGTTTCCTTGGATTCTGATAACGATCACGCCCGGGAGTGGATAGAGGACCTTAACAGAGTCCTAAAATTGCAGGCCTAGAGCGCTGTGCGGCCATGAGTTGACAGCGGGTGAGTCTTCGCTATTTTGCGCGCGCACTGATTTATTAGTTATGAGCGAACCGCAAACCCAATCATTCCAGGCCGAAGTCCGGCAGCTTCTCGATATTGTTATCCATTCCTTGTATACCGATAAGGAAATCTTTGTCCGTGAATTGATTTCAAATGCCTCGGACTCTCTCGAGAAGCTGAGATTAAAACAGTTGACCGAGAACAGCGTTTTCGAGGCTGATCTTCCACTGGAAATCAGCATTACTACCGACGAGGAAGCTAAGACGATCACCTTTTCAGATCATGGGATCGGAATGAATCGTCAGGAACTTTCGGATAATCTCGGCACGATTGCCCGTTCCGGCTCAAAGGAGTTTTTGGAGGCGCTTAAAGAAAAAGGCGATGCCAACGCTTCGGTGATCGGTCAGTTTGGAGTGGGATTCTACTCGGCCTTTATGGCTGCCGACAAGGTGGAGGTTTTCACTCACTCCTGGGATGAGGAAACGGAACATTTGAAGTGGGAGAGTGATGGGCAGAGTGGTTACACCGTGTCTGATGCCGAAGGCGAAAAGCGTGGATGCCGGATTGTAGTGCATCTTAAAGAAGATTGCGCGGATTTTGCCAAGGAGGCGACGATCAAGGGAATCATCGAACGCTACTCACGTTTCGTTTCATTTCCGCTTAATCTCAACGGAGAGCTCGTCAATACTGTCGAAGCAATTTGGTTGAAGAATAAGAAGGAAATCAGCGACGAGGAGTATAAAGAGTTTTACCAATACTGCGCGCACGCTGTTGATGAGCCGCGTCACACGCTTCACTTTAGTGCCGATGCGCCGATTGATATCAACGCATTGCTCTACTCTCCGGCTGAAAATACCGAGCGATTTGGTTTCGGGCAGATGAAGTCCGGAGTCTCGCTCTATTGCCGCAAGGTTCTTATCGATGCCGAGCCCCAGGGCCTTCTTCCCGAGTGGTTGCGTTTCCTTCGTGGTGTAGTGGATAGCGAAGATCTTCCGCTGAACATTTCCCGTGAATCGATGCAGGACAGTGCCTTGATTCAGAAACTCAACCGTCTTTTGACGAAGCGCTTCATCAAGCATCTGACCACCGAGGCGAAAAAGGACCCGAAGAAGCACGAAGAATTCTTCGAGGTCTTCGGGCGCTTCCTCAAAGAAGGAATCGCGACCTCCTTTGATCACCATGAGTCTCTCGCCGGGTTGCTCCGCTTCGAAACGAGCATGACGGAAGCTGGGGAGAAAACTTCACTTGAAGATTATCTCACTCGTGCCAAAGAAGAGCAGGATTCGATCTACTACCTTGTTGGTCTGGATCGTGCGGCCATGGAGAGCGGAGCCTATCTTGAAGCTTTCCAGAAACGCGGAATCGAAGTCATTTTCTTCACCGATGGAATTGATGATTACATCATGGAGACCCTCCGTGAATATAAAGGGAAGGCTCTTGTCAGTGCTGATCGGGCGGAGATTGAAATGGACGATCTTCCGGAAGAGGAATCAAAGCTTAACGAAGAAGAAAGCAAGGAACTCGTCGATTGGTTGGGTGAGACTCTTAAGGATAAGGTTGAAAGTGTGGAGATCGGAAAGCGTCTGGTGTCGCACCCGGTCGTGGCTCTTACCCCCAAGGATGCTCCAAGTGGCCAAATGCGTGCCATGATGGAATCAATGGGCCAAAATGCTCCCGAGTTGAAGGCGCGTCTTGAGTTTAACCCTGGTCACGAATTGGTTGAAAAGCTCAACGAGCTGCGTTCTTCCAATGCCACGGTGGCTGAGATGGTCGCCCATCAATTGGCTGACAATGCTCTGCTCGCAGCCGGAATGGTCAAGAATCCCGCCAGTGTGGTAGCGGGTATGAACGACCTGATGGGCTCCTTGATGAAGTAAGAAGTGAACTTAGTAAAAGGCCGACGGGGATGACTCCGTCGGCTTTTTTGTGAATGGATGGAATGTGTAAGGTCTTTGGCTTGCCAGTGCCTCGAGCTTGTCTTTGCCAAAGGTATGCTTATTGAGGAGTTCTTTCGATCCGGCGCTACCGGAAAACTTTATCAAACGAAGAGTCAACGATAGGATTGAATCCATAATGTTGAGAGGGGGATCTTCGCGGATCTCTTCCATAGGAAATATGGACTGGTTCTGGGAGCATGTGATGAGTCGTCTTTTCTCGCAATTCCTATCCTGAGAGCTTTTTTGTCGATCCCTTGTGCTGGTTTTCTTAAAAGCAGTGTCAGACATTATCGTGAAACAAAGCAAAGGGATTAGAGAGGTTGGCAGGGTCGTGTTATTGGTGGGCTTTTGTCTCTCCCGATTAATGGCCGAGAGCAGAAAGCCCAACATTATCTGGATTATGGCGGAGGATATGGGGACGGATCTGGAGTGCTATGGCACCGCTGGTGTAAAGACACCAAATCTCAACAAAATGGCCAGAGAGGGCGTGCTTTATGAAAGAGCCTATTGCCCGAACCCCATATGCTCGCCTAACCGTTCATCGATGATGGTGGGTGTTCATCAAACTGTGATTGATGCTCACCATCACCGGAGTAACCGGGGCGTTCCTTTAAAAGCTCCCTACAAGCCCATCACATCGTGGCTCCGCGATGCCGGATACAATTGCTTACTCGGTCATGACGAGGTGATGCGGAAAGGGAAGAAGACAGACTGCAATTTCGAACACAAAGCGGTTGGGACTTGGGATGGGAAAAAGAAATTTGGGCTTTTTGATAAGATTGGAAGCTTCACGGCGACAGACCAACCATTCTTTAACCAAATTCAACTTGTTGTTACTCATCGCGGCGATTGGTGGAATGGTGTCAGGAAAGCATCGAAGCATCCGGTGTCTTTAGATGAGATCGAGCTTCCGCCGTCCTTCGCAGATACCCCTGAGATTCGTTATGATTGGGCCTGCTATCTGGATCAGGTGGAATACATGGATAACGAGGTCGGAATGTTGATGGAGAGTCTCAAGGAGCAGAAGCTCGACCAAAACACCGTTGTGATTTTTATCGCTGATAACGGTCGCTGTAATCTACGGGGTAAGGGATACCTTCATCAACCGGGTATTCACATTCCTATGATTATTTGGGCTCCGGGAATGGTGAAAGCGGGAACGGTTGTCGAAGAGTTGGTCACTACGACGGATATCTCGGCGACCGTATTGAGTTTGGCTGGCGCAAAGATCCCCGACTACATAACGGCCAGGCCACTCATTGGGATAGGGAAATCGGAGTATCGCCAGTATGTGCGCTCGGCCCGGGATATTTGGGACGAGATCGATGAATGCTCTCGTAGCATCACGACGGCGGAGTTTAAGTATATTCGGAACCATATGCCTGAAGTTCCCTGGGCGACCGACCAGGCGTATTTGGAAATTAACCGTCCGGCCTTGCACGTCATGCGGAGATTGAAGCAGGAGGGGAGGCTGAGCGCGCGGGAATTGACCTTCTTTGCTGATCAAAAGCCGATCGAGGAGCTGTATGATTTAGCGAAGGATCCCGAAGAATTGAATAATCTGGCTAAAAATTCCGAATATGCTCCTGTGCTGAGAACGATGCGCGCTTATGAAGCCCAGTGGCAGATGGCGAATCACGACTTGGGCTTGGCTGACCTCGGGAGACGTAAACCAGAAAAGTGGCTTGCGGCTGAGCGTGCGCGTGCTGGAATCAAGAAGAACGAACCGGAACTCTGGAAGCGCCTCGAAGCTGGCGAATTGATGGAGACCCAGACCTGGATGAAGAAATACAAATCACTCAAAAAATGAAAAAGAACCTAATCAGCTTAACCGCCTTGGTATTGCTCGCGCAAACCAGCGCCTTCGCAGAAAAACGTAAACCCAATATCGTCGTCATCATGGCCGATGATCTCGGCTATGGAGACGTGTCGTGTTACGGCGCGACCGAACTTAAAACGCCTCATATCGACAAGCTGGCTTCTCAGGGTGTGAAGTTCACCAGTGGCTACTGCTCGGCGTCAACCTGCACTCCGACCCGATACTCGATGCTGACGGGGAATTACGCTTTTCGAGGGAAACGTACCGGGATTGCTCCCCCGAATGCTCCGGCGATTATCAAGCCGGGAGTCGAGACGATTGCTTCAATTCTTCGGCGTGGTGGATACGCAACTGCGGTGGTTGGGAAATGGCACCTTGGATTGGGTGCGGAGGGAGAGAATGGTAAGGATGGCGGACCTGATTGGAATGGCGAATTAAAGCCGGGACCTTTGGAGATTGGATTCGATAGCTGTTTCTTGCTTCCCACGACCAACGACCGTGTTCCGCAGGTGTACGTCAAAGATCACCACGTGCTCAATCTTGACCCCAAAGATCCTCTTTGGGTGGGTAGAAAGAAGCCCGAAGGCGAGCATCCCACCGGAGTGTCTCATCGCGACACCTTGAAAATGGACTGGTCCCACGGCCACAATCAGACGATTCATAATGGGATCAGCCGGATTGGGTTTTACACCGGAGGGCACGCCGCCCGATTCCGTGATGAAGACCTCGCCGACAAGTGGGTCGAGCAATCGAACCTCTTTATGGAAGAGAATAAGGATAAGCCCTTCTTCCTTTTCTTCTCGGGACACGATATTCATGTGCCACGAATTCCTCACGAGAGATTTCAAGGGAAAAGCAAGTTGGGTTACCGTGGGGATTCTATTATTCAGATGGATTGGTGCGTGGGGGAAGTAATGAAAACTCTTGATCGCCTGAAGCTGGCTGAAAATACCCTCGTGATTTTCTGTTCCGACAACGGTCCTGTCATGGACGATGGTTACAAAGATGATGCTCTGGAGAAACTTGGGGCGCATCGTGCGGCCGGTCCCTATACCGGAGGGAAATACAGTGTGTATGAAGGAGGAACCCGCACGCCCTTCATCACTCGCTGGACGGGTAGGATTCAGCCCGCAATCAGTAGCGAGATGGTCTGCACCATCGATATGGCCTCCAGCTTTGCTAGACTTGCCGGACAGACTATTCCTGATGATCAATGTGTCGATAGTCAGAATATTCTCGGAGCTCTTCTCGGAGAAAAGGGAGCCAAGGGGCGCGATCATTTGGTTCAACAGGATAATGGCGCTCGTGGAACTTTCGGACTGCGCGTGGTCTCGGACAAGGGGGATTGGAAATTACACCGTCACGATAAGAAGTCGTCACGGAACACTGTGGTGGAAAAGAAACTCGCGAATTACAAAGTCCCGCAATTTCAGTTGTTCGATTTGAGTGAAGATCCGGCTGAGAAGAAAAATGTCATGAAGGGGAATCCTGAGATTGGCGCTGAGTTGAAAGCCAAGCTACAGAGCATCATTGATGCAGGACGCTCCCGCTAGTTTTCATGAAAATCCTCACAACCATATCCTTTGTCGTCTGCGGGGGTATTTTGTTTGCAAAGAATCCTAAAAACATTGTCCTGATTATGGCCGATGATATTGGGATTGAGTGTTTCGGTTCCTATGGAGGGACTTCTTACAAAACTCCCAACATCGACCGGTTGGCTTCGACGGGTTTGCGATTTACCCATGCGTATTCCCAGCCCTTGTGCACTCCGACTCGTTTGGAGATTATGACGGGGCGGGAAAATCATCGTAATTGGATGTATTTTGGTATCATGCCGCCGAAGGAGAAGACCTTTGGGCACATGATGCAGGGTTTTGGTTACAAGACCTGCATGGCGGGGAAGTGGCAGTTGCAGTCGTATGATCCGCCTGATTTTCCAAATGCCGATGAACGTCGGGGCAAGGGGATGCATCCAAAAGACGCGGGCTTTGATTCCTATGCGCTCTTCCATTCTCTCCATACCGAGGACAAGGGCTCGCGCTATGCTGATCCGACCTACCTGTCGGATGGGGAGTTGCACAAGGAGTTGAAGGGGCAGTATGGCGAAGATCTCTCAGTGGACTTTTTGTTGAAGTTCATGGGGAAGAACAGGGATAAGAAGATGTTTCTCTACTATCCAATGGCCTTGCCTCATTGGCCGATGAATCCAACGCCGAGTTCCGAGGCGTGGAAAGATTCTTCCCGCCGGCTGGAAGCTGATGAAAAGTATTTTCCGGATATGGTGGAATACATGGACACCATCGTGGGTCGCTTGGTGGATGGAGTCGAGAAGCTGGGGCTCCGAGACGACACCTTGATTCTTTTCTATTCAGATAACGGAACAGATCAACGAATCCATTCCCGGTTTATGGGAAAGAAGGTGCAGGGTGGAAAGAACCGCACTAGCCAAACCGGGATTCGTGTTCCTTTGATTGCGAATTGGCCGAATGGGATCGAATCGGGATTGAATTCTGATCTTGTGGAATCGTCGGACTTTCTTCCGACGCTGGCAGCTCTGGCGGGGAAGAAAGTTCCTTCAGATTGGCAGATTGATGGGATGAGTTTTGAGCCTCAGTTATTTGGTGACAAGGGACCTGTGCGAGACTGGGCTTTCTTCTGGTATGATCCTCGTCCGGGCTGGGATAAGGAAAAATTTTCCCGATCCATCTTTGCGCTGGATCATGACTACAAGCTTTTCTCAGATGGGCGGATGTATGAGATTTCAGGTGTAGATTTAAAGGAAGAACAATTGGATCTCTCCAAACTGACACCAGAGGCCGAAGTGGCTCGTAGAAAACTCAAAGGTGCGATTGCGAAAATGATGAAAGGTCCGATTTCGGCTGCTGCCCAAATTGAGTTCGATAGTTATGGCCGCCCGGTGAAAAAGTGAGGAAGGACTAAAATAGAGCAGTGCTCAGATAGTGAAATCCATCTCATCGCAAGAAAATAGGATCAGAGTCGAGGTTGATTGAAAGGAGAGCTTGGGACTTTTCCGGAGGCCTTGCTTTGGAATTGTTTGCGGAGTTTTGAGATGATCGCTTTGGCCTCTGCGTCGGGATTGATGGCGAGATTATTGAATTCCATTGGGTCTGCGGCATGATCGTAGAGTTCGACTCCTTCCTTGCCTTCATTCCATTCGCTGTAGCGCCACCGTTCGGTTTTGATGCTTCGGCCCATGACGGGAGTCTTAAGGCGTTTGTCGGCGGGACGGAGGATTTGCGTAATGGCTGAGCTATCCCATCTGGCGATGGGATTAGTCAGAAGGGGTGTGAGGCTTTGTCCGGCCAGTTCCTGGGCCTTGGGTTGAGGGAGTTTAGCGAGGTCGACGAGGGTCGGGTAGATGTCTACGAATTCGACAACGCGTGGAGAGGCCAGGCCGTTGCCTTTGGCTCCGGGGGAGCGGATGATGAGAGGGGTTCTGGCTCCTTGCTCGAAGAGGGTGCGTTTTTGCCAGATGCCATTATGTTCGCCCAGATGGTATCCGTGGTCACTCCAAAAAACAACGATAGTGTTGCCGGCGAGTCCATTTTTTTCGAGAGCATCGAGCATGCGTCCGACTTGAGTGTCAATGAATGAGACACAAGCATAATAGGCTTGGAGGGCTTTGCGACAGGTGAGTTTGTCGAGGTTGTAATGCGGGACTGGATTATTGTGAGCGAAGGCCGCGGTGGGAATGTCATCGCGATCATCTTTTGGTGCGTAGGGAAGACGGATCGTGTCGAGCGGGTAGAGCTCGAAGTATTTCTTCGGCGCGACGAAGGGCGTGTGGGGCCGGAAGAAGCCGGCTGCGACGAAGAAAGGTTCATCCCGTTTTTCAATCATGAGTTTGATCGCTTCGGTGGCGATCATGCCGTCGGTTTGTTCTTCGTCATTACCATCGGCGGCGAGCCAGCTAAGGGCACCGCTGATCTTGCGGTGCGGTTCGGCATTGAAGACGAGGTGTTCGTCGGTTTTGTCGCGGCCGATGGGATTGATGACGCGTTGCCATGACGGTTTGTCATCAAAGCCATCGGTGCCGATGCTGGCGGGGACGTTGTAGTGGTAGATTTTACCCACACGGGACACGTCATAGCCATTTTGAATAAAATGCTGGGAGAGGGTGATGGCATCGGGGACGGCAGTGCGAAAATGTTCGTCGAGGTCGTAGACTTTGATTTGGTCGGGCCGGAGCCCGGTCATGATGGAGGCCCGGCTGGGGTTGCAGAGTGGGAGTTGATTGTAGGCCCGGTCAAAGCGGACGCCCTGGGCGGCGAGGCGGTCGATGTGGGGTGTTTTGACGACAAGATTTCCGTAACAACCCAGAGACGCAGCGAGATCATCGACGGCGATGAAGAGGACGTTGGGTTGTTTGGCTGCCGAAGTGAGAGTGCAGGCGAGAAAGAGAAGGCGAGTGATCATGTGCATGTGAAAGTTTGTGATAGTTAGGCAAGGGTGTTTCGGATGACGCCCCCGTGGACGTCGGTCAAGGCTTCTCCCTTTTTGGTATCCCTGCCTTTGACGATCATTTCTTCGTCGAAATCCAATACCTCAGAGAGATCGCTCTTGCTGAGGTTTGGGTTGTGGCAGGAGAGGGACTTTTGCTCCCGGACCAGGACGAGATCTTTGGCGAAATTAACTGCAGCACCGGCAGGAAGGGTGGCGATGGCTGCCATGATTATTGACCGGACGAGAGGGCTCATGAGGAGAACTTATAAGGTGAGGATTATTCAGTGGACAGTGGGAGAACCAAGCTGGAAATCATATTCATTCGTGGATTACAGGAGCTGACCGGGAGCGTTGAAAGCACCGTATCGATTTCGGGATTGAGCTTTGGGGGCGGGAGCGTTACGGGGGGGCGTGCCCAAGGTATTTATTAAGACTTACGGATGACAGATGAACGAGCGTGATTCTGAGCAGGTTGCCCAGACATTTTCCGAGCGTGGCTATACTCTGACTCCTACCGAGCATGATGCGGATGCGATTCTGATCAATACCTGCAGTGTGCGGGATCAGGCCGAGCAGAAGGCTTTGGGCAAGATGGGCATGATGGGAAAGTATCGTGATCAGCGGGCGCACGTTGTCTACGGTTTCATGGGATGTATGGCCCAGAGTCGCGGAGAGGAGCTTTTTAAGCGGGTGCCGCATCTTGATTTGGTGGTGGGAACGCAAAAGTATCATCGCGTTTTTGACTATGTGGACAGTATCTTGAATCGTCGTCTTGAGACGAGGATGGATGAGGTGGGTGCAGAGTTGGTAACCCAGCGAGTGGAGGACGAAGTGGTGCAGGTTAATGCTGATAAGGTGATTTCTGCGCGCGTGGTTGATACCGAGGAAGAAGTGGGAAGTCAGAACACGATTCGTGATCACATTCCGCGGGAGACCCGGCGGGCGACGGCTTTCGTGAGCATCATGCAGGGATGTAATATGCGTTGTTCCTTTTGTATCGTCCCGGATACGCGCGGAAAAGAACGGGGCCGGCCGATTTCGGATATTGCGGAGGAGGTGAAGAGGCTGGTTGGCGAAGGGGTGCGTGAAGTGACTCTATTGGGACAGATCGTGAACCTCTACGGTCGGACCGAATTTGATAAAGTGGATGGAAAATCACCCTTCGTACAGTTGTTGGAAGAGGTGCACGAGATTGGCGGGCTGGATCGGATTCGTTTTACGAGCCCGCATCCGATTGGTTATCGTGATGATTTGGTAGAAGCGTTTACCTATTTGCCCAAGCTGTGCTCTCACATCCACTTTCCGATGCAGAGTGGTAGTGATCGGATTTTGAAGGCGATGCGTCGCCCGTATAAGAATGAGAAATTCCTGACGATCTGTGACAAGATGAAAGCAGCCCGTCCGGATCTCGCAATCACGACCGATATTATCGTAGGCTTTCCCACTGAGACCGAGGAAGATTTTCAGGATACTATTGATTGTGTTCAGCATGTGGGATTCGACAATAGTTTCATCTTTCGCTATTCGAAACGGAAAGACACTCCGGCAGCGGAGATGGACGGGCAGTTGAGCGAGTCGGTGAAGGAGGAGCGGAATCAACGTCTGCTGAAGGTTCAGGACGAGATCACGAAGGCCAAGCATGAGAAGTTGATAGGCACGACCCAGACGATTTTGTGTGAGGGGCCTAGCAAGACCAACAAGGAGCGTTTAAGTGGCCGAACGAGCCAGAACAAGATTGTCATCTTCGACGGAGACGCCGAACGGATGACAGGCGAGATTTTGGATGTGAAAATCGAGGATTCGACCGGATTTACCCTCTACGGGACACCGGAAATCATGTGATGGAATCAGACCTTTGGGCTTTACCCTCTAAGGAGTTGCTCTAGCTTGGCGGCGCATGAATGGCGGACCCCATCCTTATCAGGAATTATCTCTTAGTAGCACCGGAATGGTGCTGGGGATCATTTTGTCGGCATTATACGCGTTTTGCCTCTTCAAATCCGAAGCTTCAATGGCTTGGGCGAAGAAGGCGCATCGGAATCACCAGGCTGGCACTTATGCCATGGCGATCGGAATGGTTTGGTTCTGGTTGTTGGTTGCGCCGAATGTGAAGGGGTCACTTTCGTTTATGGGGTCCCTATCGATGGATCTTGGTGAGTTCACCAAATTGAAACCTTATCTCCAACTGGGAGTCCCTTTGTTCTGTGTTGGGATGATCATGTATGTGAGGGAGTTTTTGTTTGTGCGTGGCTTGGGGCTTTGCCTTCTGATGGGCGCGGCTCCAGTTCTCTATGCGGCAGATTTTGAGACGGCACCGATGAGAGTGCTTATGCCGTTGGTAGCCTATGGAATGATTATCAAAGGCCTCTTTTATGTCGGAATGCCTTACCTCTTCCGCGATGGAGTGAGTTGGGCTACGGCGACGAAAGGTCGCTGGAAGGTGCTTTCTTCGGCCGGGTTGGCGTTGGCCCTCGTGATTTTAGGATGCTCACTCACAATTTGGCGTGGCTATTGATCGGATCATGACTCCGCCCTGGTATGTTCTGGGGCACCAAAATCCTGACGCGGATGCGATCTGCGCGGCGATAGGGCATGCGGCATACCTCAAGGCTCTGGGTGAGTCTGATGTGGTGGCGGCACGTTGCGGCGTGGTTCCTCCGCGGGTGAAGATTGTTTTGGAGAAGGCGGGGTTGGAAGCTCCGCCCCTGGTCGATGATGTTCGGCCGACGGCGGGGTCGATTAGTCGCAAGAGCGTCGTGGCGGTGAGGCAGGATGATACTTTCCTAATGGCTTATCGGTTAATGGTCGATCACGGGGTAAGGGCGGTTCCGGTTTTGAACAATGGCGGAGAGATTCGTGGATTGTTGCACTTTTTGGATTTGTTGCAGTTACTTCTTCCGCCAGCGACTGATGGTCGGGATGTGAAGCTTCTTCGGGCGAGTCTCGAGAATATTGCTGCGACTCTCGGAGCCAACGACCAGTTTGGTGCTGACTGTATTAATGAGGAAGAAGATCTCATCATGATGGTGGGAGCTTCCAGTCAGGATACCGTGAAGCGGCGTCTGCAAGTGGCCAAGGAAGAGGGGAATGTTCACCAATATATGGTGATTTGCGGAGATCGTCCGGTGGTGCATCAACGAGCGGTTGAGTATGGTGCGAGAGCTTTGCTTGTGACGGGCGGTTATTCGCCTGATCCCGAACTCGCAGCACGCGCCAAGGAGGAGGGGATTGTCATATTATGCACTCCGCACGATACGGCAACTGCGGTAAAGTTGGCGCTTTGTGCCCGAAAGGTGCGCAATATTATTAGCGACGATTTCATGGCGCTGGCTTCTAACCGGGTGGTGAGCCGCTTCAGTAAAGAAGTGTCAAATTCAGATCAGGACCTCTTTCCCGTCGTCGAGGCAGGAACAAGGAGATTGATGGGCGTCTTTTCAAAGTCCGACCTGGTTGATCCGCCGCGAACGCGGCTTTCTCTGGTGGATCACAATGAGTTTTCACAGGCTGTTAAAGGCGTGGAGGAAGCCAAGATTATTGAAATTCTGGATCACCACCGCTTGTCGGGGGATTTGACGACGCGTGATCCGGTCCGCTTTATCAATGAGCCGGTCGGGAGTTCGTCAACGATTGTGGCCCGTCGTTTTCGGGAAAAGGGATTGGAGCCGGACGCTTCAGTGGCGCTTTGCCTTTGTGCGGGGTTGGTGTCGGATACCTTGAATCTGACGTCGCCAACGACCACGGAGGTGGATCGCGAGATTCTAAGCTGGCTCTCAGCTCTGGCTGGTGTTGATGCGGATGAGTTTGCAGAGGCTTTCTTTGCGTCCGGTTCTCTTCTGCTTCACGCGGATGCCAAGGCAATCGTGGGCACAGATCGGAAGGAATTTAACGAAGAGGGAGTCTTCCTCAGTCTTTCTCAAGTTGAAGAAACAAGCTTCAAAGGTCTTTCCGATCGAAAGGAAGAATTGGTGGAAGAATTGGAGCGATTGCGTAACGATAAGGGATATGATCTGTGCGCGCTTATGGTGACGGATATTCGTCGTCACGACAGTACGATCCTTGCGGTTGGACACGACAATTTGTTGATTAAATTTCCCTTTGACAGGGTGGCAACGACAGAGTTCTCCGCTCCAGGTGTCGTGTCACGTAAGAAGCAGCTTTTCCCGGCGGTTTGTGAAGCGATCCGCCGGATGGGCTAGGATTTTCTCCAGCGCGCGATTTGAGCTCGTATGTTCTCGACGGACGGAGCACCGGGATTAGTTCGGGCGGCAAGAGCTCTGGTAAGGGAGAAGACAGAGGAGGCGTCACTGGTGAACGTTGGATCCACTTTTGTTAGGTCAAGTTGATCAAGTGGTGTCTTGGTGGCGACGGCTTCGGCGACGGCTCTGCCGACTAATTCATGGGCGCTTCGAAATGGCACGCCTTGTTTGACGAGCCAGTCGGCGAGATCAGTTGCAAGAAGCATGGGGTCGGATGAGGCAATTTGGCAGGCTTCGGTGTTAATTTCCATTGCTGCGACCATTTCGGTATTCACCTTGAGGGCGATTGTGAGTGTGTCGATTGAGTCGAAGAGAGGTTCCTTGTCTTCCTGTAAATCCCGGTTGTAGGTAAGTGGCAGTCCTTTGAGGGCTGTGAGAACGGAGACGAGATTGCCATAGAGTCGTCCGGATTTTCCGCGGGTGATCTCGCAAATGTCAGGATTTTTCTTCTGCGGCATCAGGGATGATCCGGTAGTGTGGGCATCGGAAAGGGTCACAAACCCAAATTCCGCCGAACTCCAGAGGATGAGATCCTCGGAAAGCCGGGAAAGGTGGGCGCCGCAGAGTGCGAAATTGAAAAGAAGCTCGGCGAGGTAATCCCGGTCGGAAATGGCATCCATGGAATTTGTCGTCACGCCATCGAATCCCAGCTCCCGGGCAATGGCCTCTCGATCAAGGTTGATCGTGGAGCCTGCTAGGGCTCCCGATCCGAGCGGACAGATGTTGACCCGCTTGCGCGTGTCGACGAGACGTTCCTTGTCCCGGACTAGCATTTCCACATAGGCGAGGAGGTGATGGCCGACCGTGACGGGCTGCCCCCGCTGAAGGTGGGTGTAACCCGGGAAAATGGTATCGGCGTGCTTGTCAGCCTGATCGAGGAGGGCGGATTGAAAATCACTTAAGAGATCCAGAAGGTTGTCGATGGCGGAACGACAGTAGAGGCGGGTGTCGGTCGCAACCTGGTCGTTCCGGGACCGCGCAGTGTGAAGCTTTCCTCCTGCGGTCCCTATCCGCTCGGTGAGCGCGGACTCGATATTCATGTGAATGTCTTCGAGTTCGGTCGAAAATTCAAACTTACCCTCGCTGATTTCCTTCTCAATTTCCCTAAGACCGTTTTCAATTTGAGAGAACTCGCTTTTACTTAGAATTCCCGCATTCACTTGGGCGCGGGCGTGGGCGATCGATCCAGCGACGTCGTGCGGGTATAGACGCCAATCGTATGAGATTGATTCGCCATACTGTTGCAGGAGATCAGCGGTTGCTTGAGAAAATCGGCCCTTCCACATGTTGGAGTGAGTCTTGGTCGTTGTGCGGCGAGATTCAAGCCCCGACCGAGCGGATGGGGTTAAAAAATCAAATGATCGTTGATTCAGTTTACGATTGTATTATCATTTACTCGACATGAATGATTCTGCACCTCCTAGTCCGATGAGCGCCGCAGGAAAGGTGGCTCCGCCCGCTGGAGGGTCCTCTCCGAAGAAGATCCCCAAGCCTCCGCAACCGATGCATTCTTCGATTCCTCCGTTGCTAAAAGATGAGGAGAAAGTGGATACATCCGAGGCTGTTTCGATTCTAAAGCAAGCTGCTCAAGAGACCTTAAAATCATCCGAGGTCGTAAAAAACCAGGTGCCACGTCCAGCGAAAATCGATGGCAAAGCGGTTGAAAGATTGCCGGCCCAGATCGGGGAAGAGGTTCCTGAAAAGGAAAACGGTCCTGGCTCGTCTGAGATTAAGAAGACGACGGCCAGAGTGACCCTTGAATCGACTCCGGTAGGACTTCCAAAGGTGGTTGAAAATGTTCCGGCTGAAGTTATTAAAACCGATGTTTTCAAGTCCGAGCCCGCTCAGAAAGAACCAGTTAAGCAGGAGCAGTTTCCAGCTTCCAAACCCGGAGTGACCGTTGAGGAGGCTGCCAAGCGTCCTTGGTGGAAGTTTTGGGGGAAGACACCCGAAATTGCGGTGGATTGTAAGGCCGATGAGCTCGTCGAGGGCGCGAAACGTCCTTTGACAGAGAAGGAATTGGTGCATAAGCGCCATGAGGCCTTGATCGATTCGGTCAATCAGATTTGTCATAGCCTGGAAGCATCGACCAATCGTCCGATTGAGGTGAAAGCAACCGACTTGGTCCCATTAATCCCCGGCGACAATATCGATACCTTAAATCGCACCCAAGAGTTGGTCAGTGGAGTCCTCAAGCAGGTTTCCGGACGTCTGGAGAAGGCTGGAGAGCGGGACGCAGTGATGATTGACTCACTGAGTTCGATGGATAAGTCGATCACCTCGCTAAACGACGTCGGGGAGAGAACGATCACCACGATGGATGGCATGAAGGGGATTCTTTCCCAGGTCAGTGGTGCGATGGTTACGATGCAGACAGAGCTGAAGCAGTCCAGTAAGCGATACGAAGAGCTTCTCAAGAGGGTTCAGAAGGCTGAGAGCGAGAATATTACCAAAGTGCAGAAGTTGCAAAAATCGACACTCTGGGTGAACGTCATCCTAGGACTTGCTGTGGTTTCTGGATTGATCGCAGTCGCGATTTCGAAAGCCGGCTAAATTAGGCCGAAAGTTCAGTAAAGCTGTGGATGGGCGAGTGATTTTCGCGGCTTTTCTTTGCCTGATTCTTGGGGCAAAGAAAAAGCCCCACTACATTGAAGCAGCGGGGCTTTAGGAAAATGATTGGGACTTCCTAGCGGTCGAGGTCGCGCTGGGTTGTGGTCAGGATCGCGCGGTTGTTTCCGCAAGCGATTTGAACTTCCTCCATGAAGTCGGAGACTTGCACGCCATTTTTGAGGACGAGGCCGTAACGGAGCTCGCTCATCATACCTGCCTGCACGGACTCGACACTGATCATCTCGATGGCGTCAGTAAATTTTTCGAAGATCTCTTCGAAAGCGACGGAAAAATCGACGTCGTTGTTGACGCGAATACGGAGTTGGTGGGAGGCGCGACGCGGAGCGAAGGCATCTTGTTTGGAAATGAAGAAGATCGCACCACCAACGATGAGGGTAGTAACGAGAACGATGGGGTATTCGCGCGCGCCGACGCCCATTCCGGTTGCCATGGCGAAGAAGACGAAGGCCAAATCCCGGGATTGACCCAAGTTGCGACGGAAGCGAATCATCGAGAAGGCGGCAAACATTCCGAAGGCGACTGCGCCGTTTCCGTTCACGACCATGATGAGGATGGTCGTGACGGTTCCGATGATGACGAGAGTGTGGACGTAGTCCTGAGAATAGCGGGTACCCTTGTATGTGTGCTTGTAAAGGGCTCCGATGAGCATGTTGAGAACAAAGCTCAAGCACATAGCGCCTATGACCTCCAGCGGCTGTGGGTCAGCAGCGGTGTTTGGTGACATATTACTGAAGAAATCATCGACGGCGTTTGCGATTACGGGATCCATAGGTTTAACGAAGGTTTGAGGTGTCGGAGAGAAAGGGAGATAGATTACTTTGCTGCTTTGGAACAGAGAAATTACGCAGCGTTTGGGGGGGCGTTTTTGAGTTGCTCTTTGAGGACTGGGTCGATGACCTTCATGGCGGTGCAGAACTTACTGAAACTGCGTCGCATAAGGTCCTTTTCTCCACCATACTCCCGGAACCAAAATGGGACTGGGCCGATCGATTTCACCTCAAAAATCGATTTATCAGGTGGAATGATATAATCCGAGAAGCGTTGATCGTTTGGCTCCAGCGAGAGTAGCTCGGCGCGACACATTAATCGGGTGTCGAAAGTGATGCGAAGCTGGCCATCCGGAGTCATGAGGGCTCGTCGATCGTAGCGAAGTTGAATGGCTGGTTCAAATTTACGGCGTTCAATGAGATCAAAGAGCTCGGCAATGATCATACGCTGTCCACGGGACCAGTCACGCTTGACGGTGCGGAGAATGTCATAGTTTCCGTTGGCGAACTCGATTGCCTCTTCAACAGGAAGGAAAAGGCGGCGTTTGGCGCCGAGTCCGAAATGCTTGTGTTTGATTTCGATGAAGCCGGTGGGAGGAATCTTGCCGCCTTCCATTCCGTATATACGAACACGGATCTTGCGACGGCTGGCTAATCCTCGGTTTTTCTCCCAGAAACACTGACGGTCCGGAGTTTCAAAGTATTCCGTGACAATCGGATAGTTCCCGTCTTCCGAAGCCAGGCTGTCTACAACAAGCCGATCGGCGAGATCCTTCTGGATTTCCTCCATGTCGTCCAAGCTGATCAGATACTTGTATTCGGTGCGGTTGAGACTCAAGGTGGAAAGTTGTTTAAGGTGACGAAACCGTTACTAATCCTAAAATTTAGCAAATCCAGCAATCAAAAAAGGAATGGGAGTGGCAATTTAATCAATTTTGGTGGGGAGTTGATAGGCTTCCTCACCGTTAATCAGGAGGATTCTTAGCTGCTCATCGGAAGAAAGGGAAGACGCAAGATTGCGCACAGTTTCCGCCCATTCGCGGTATTCGTTAATTTTGAGGAGGCAAACCGGCCAATCGGTCCCAAACATCACGCGATCAGAACCAAAAATCTCCAAAGTTTCCTCGAAATAGGCCCTAATGGTGCTTTGGTCGATAACCTCATCATGATTGAATTCGGTGACCAGGCCGGAAAATTTCACCCCGAGAACATTGTCCCGTTTCGCTAATTCCTTCATTCCACGCCGCCAAGCTCCCTCGACCTGTCCATTTCGGGCCTCTGGCTTGGCGATGTGATCGACAATGAAACCTAGTTCGGGTTGTTTATCGACGAGTTGGATTCCGACCGGAAGCTGTCGTTGAAAGAGGAGAAGGTCGTATCTGAGATTGTGGTTCGGCAGAAGAGCGAGACCGCGATGGAAATCATCCCTGAGGAAGTAGTCATCTGCTTCCTCCTGAAGAACATGTCGGACACCGACGAACTTGGAATGAGGAGCGAGTCGTTCCAGATCGGAGTCAACATTGTTGTTGATTAGGGGGACCCAGCCAACGATGCCGCGAATGAGGTCACCGGCATCGGCTAATTTGAGAAGGTCATCTGATTCCTCAATGATCTGGCGGGCCTGGACCGCAACCGTTCCAGTAACTTGAGCTTCGGAAGTGGCGGATTTCAGTTCAGGGAGTAATTGATCCTGGGCAAGGAGAGAGCCTTCGGGGATCCAGTCGTATTCTTCTTTGGAATAGCTCCAGAGGTGGTGATGAGTATCAAGCACGGGGGCTAGATTGTCAGAGACCTAAGTTGATGTCAAAGGCCCAATCTAACAGTCTAGTATGTTATTCCGGCGGATGACAACAAAACGGCCCGTTCATTAGGGTCGAAAATCGTGCGGGAGGAATTGAAACCAATGGGGCAATCCTATCCTAAGGTCTCCCGGGAGAGGAGGGTGGAGTTGCAGAATTACCGGGCCCAGTTGTTGCAGGAATAAAAAAGAGACCGGGTGAGGCACCCGATCTCTTTGAAATGATTTGGATCTAAGAAAGAGGATTACTTGTCGCCCTTTTTGGGACCCTTCTTGCCGCCTTTTCCTTCAGGTTTTCCTTTTCCTTCTCCACGAGGGCCACGAGGTCCGCGCTTGGGCATGGCCTTACGCTCGTCTTCGCTGAGTTTTCCGTCTCCGTCTTTGTCGAAACGCTTGAGCATTTCAGCTTTGCGGGCTGCTCCGGCTGCCTTGCGCTCGTCTTCGCTGAGTTTTCCGTCACCGTCTTTATCGAACTTCTTGATCATTTCGGCTTTGCGGGCTTCGAAAGCCGCTTTGCGTTCATCCTTGTCCAGCTTGCCATCTTTGTTGGTGTCGAATTTCTCAAGCATTTCTGCGGGGGCGGGACGATCTCCTCCACGCTCTCCCTTGCTCTTGGGCGGCTCACTGAAAGCGAGGCCTGCGGTGGCGAGTGCGACGGTTACGGCTGTAATTGTAGTTTTCATTGGTTTTTGGTCTTTTGGGTTTTTCAAGTGTTGGTTTCTTGAATTCACGGAATGAAACTGCGGGACTTGCAAAAAGTTGCAGATTTTTTCAGGGGATTGTCATTGCGGCATCTCGCCGGAGTAAAGAGGATGCTCGCGATGTCAGACGAGGCGGAGAAACCAACAAAGGCTCAGGTCTTTAGAGCCCGGCTCACAAGCACGCTTATTTTGTGGGTCATCGTGACCGGCGTGTTCGTGTCCCAGCAGCCGTGGGCCTTTTTTGGGCTGATTGGATTTTTAACCGTTGCAGGTGCAGCTGAGTTTTTTGGTCTTTTTCGAAAGTTCCCGGGATCGGCCTGCCGGGTCCTGGGTCTGCTTCCGGGATTGGCGGTGGCATTGGTGACGGGGGTCTTCCTGATCTGCGGGTGTCAGGAGGTGGGAGGATTTATCCTGGAAGCCGCTGGTCTTGTCTTTGTGGTGCTGGCTGCTTTTTGTTGGAGGTTTCGCAATGGTATCGAGGGACGCGAAAGTGTCGATGCGGTAGGCGATGCCTTGCTGGCTTATGTCTATGTACCAATTTTGTTTGGCTCCTTTGTCTTTCGATTATTGTTCCTTCCCGACAGTGGAAATGTTGGCCCTGGATCATGGTTGGTTTTGATGATGATTGCCTCGGCAAAGTTTACCGACATGGGGGCATACATTACCGGTTCATTGATCGGGAAAAACAAGATGGCCCCTCATCTTAGTCCGGCGAAAACCTGGGAGGGATTTGCCGGGGCTTTGGGATTTGCTCAGCTGGCGGCTTGGTCGGTTTGGGGATTGTCGGGAGATATTCTGGCGTGGATTACTCCACTGCATGTGTTTGTTCTTGGATTGTTGATGGCCTTATCCGCAGTTGCGGGTGATTTGGCCGAGTCAGTTCTCAAGCGGAGTCTAAAGGTGAAGGATTCGGGGAATTGGATGCCCGGAATTGGTGGCGTCCTTGATCTCATCGACAGCCTTTGTTTCGCTGCACCGGTGATGTATTTTTATTTGATCGTAACAGGCTTGGCTTCATGAGGAAACGGGTCGTGATTTTAGGGTCCACCGGATCCATCGGAACAAGCGCTTTGACAGTGGCTCGGCAAATCCCGGACCGGATGGACGTTGTTGGTTTGGCTGCCGGGACTCGATCTCAGGAGTTGGATAAACAGGCCAGGGAATTTGGAGTTTCTCATTTGTGTATCGGAGATGAGAAATTGCGCCCAGACCTCGAAGGTGGAGACCGAACGGTGTTCGTGGGGGAAGAGGGTTTGTGTGAGTTGATCGAAACGACGAATCCTGATCTCGTTCTTGTTGCCATTGTGGGCGTGGGAGGTTTGAAACCTTCGCTTGTGGCGATTGAGCGGGGATGTGATCTGGCGGTTGCGAGTAAGGAAATCCTCGTGATGGCCGGTGAGGTGGTCATGAAGGCCGCACGCAAAAAAGGGGTGAAAATTTTACCGGTCGATAGCGAACACAATGCCATTTTCCAGTGTCTCGAGGGGCATCGCGGTGGTTCAGATGAGGTGAGTCGCTTAATTGTGACGGCCTCGGGTGGACCGTTCCGGACCTGGCCGGTTGAAAAACTGGCCGCGGTGAAGTTGGAGGACGCCTTAAAGCATCCCACCTGGGAGATGGGCCAGAAGATCACCATTGATTCCGCGAGTTTGTTTAACAAAGGGCTGGAAATGATCGAGGCCCGTTGGCTCTTCGATATTCCCATGTCCAAGGTCGATGTGGTGGTGCATCCGCAGAGTATCGTGCATTCGATGGTGGAATTTATAGACGGCAGTGTGTTGGCCCAATTGAGTACGACGGATATGTGTTTTCCGATTCAGTATGCCGTGACCTGGCCCGAGCGTTTGTCCAACGAACTCAAGCCGCTCGACTTTCCAAGTTTGGCCAAACTGGAATTTGAAGCACCTCGCGAAGATGCATTCCCTGCTCTCAGACTCTCACGCGAGGCGGGAGAGAGGGGTGGGTCTTTACCGGCGGTGTTGAATGCGGCCAATGAAGTAGCCAATCAAGCGTTCCGAATGGGTGCGCTGAGTTTCCCCGGGATTTGGCAAATTGTGGAGAAGACGATGTCCTCCGTCGCTCATGAGGATTCCCAGGCTTTGGAGATCGTCGTCGCAGCTGATTTGGAAGCGAGACGGGTGGCGTCTTCGTTTTTGCCATCCCTCTAAAATGAGGATACCCGGGGACTTCACGTGGAAGCCTCCGGGTATCGCCCTGCCTTACCTTGGAAAAGGGGAAATTATTTAGGAATGTAGATTTCCGAACCGCGGGCCAGAACGGTTGCCTTGGGAAGAGTCCATCCGTTGAGAGAATTGAGCTGGTCGGTACTGACGTCGTGTTTCTTGGCGAAGGCATCGAACGTCATTTCGTCGGTCAGAATGATCGAGGCAACACCAGTGGCTTGTATGGGTGCGGGCTCGTCGACTTTGGGAGGGATCGGTGGGGCATCGGCAGCCACTGTTTCTTTGATAGAATACTCAGGAGTGGGGGGTGTTGGTGGAGTCTTCTCTTTGGCGGGAGGAGCGCTGACGGTTTCCTTTTTAGATGGAGCTTGTGCGGGAGTGCTGACCTTTTTCCTGGTCGAAATCATTGCTGGGCCGGAATTGCCGGTGTTCGCGGTGGCCCGGAAATCGGTAGCCTTCTTTTCCAACTTCTTGGTAGCAACGGCTGTTGTCGCCTGCTGGCCGGAGACTTTGAGGGTCGAGCCTGCAGTAATGAGGTGTGTTTTGATATCCGGATTGAGCCCACGGAGCTTGGTCACCGTCATTTTGTGTTCCCGGGCGATCGAGTAGAAAGTGTCACCTTGCTGAATAAGGTAATCGGAAGTTTTTGAAGAAGTTGCCGGGGAGGCGGGCTTTTCGGCCAGCTTGGCCGGGGTGGGTGCAGCCACAGGAGCGGGAGCCGGTGATCCGGAGGATACGTTCAGAGACTGTCCGATTTGGATTTTTGAAGGATCGCTCAGATTGTTGAGGGCGATGATTTGGGAAGGGGACATTTTGTGCTGCCGGGCGATCGAGCTCACAGTATCGCCGGTTTTGACAACATGGCTTCCAGTCGCGGTGACTGCTGCTGAGGGTGTTGTCAGGTTGCTGCGGAGAGCTGTAATTTCTTTTTGAAGTCGGATGATTTCCTGTTCCTTGGCGGAAATGGAGGAATTGATGCTGGATGCGCTTTGGCCGAATGCGGGAAGCGAGATAAGCGCGACGAGAGTTGAAGTAAGGGTAAGGTTTTTCATAACTCGCCGTGAGATTAGGAAAAGGAAATATAACGGTCAACTTAATTTTTAAGATTTGTTAATAAAATTTGTTGAAATTCACAAAAGTACCGTAGTTGTTGGGATTGAGTGACAAAAGTTTTATGTGATGAGAGGTAAAAAAAGGAAATTTGCTCTAAGAGAATTCGCTCATTGTCCGTTCCTCTCATAGAATTGACGAGTAATGGAGGACGGTTGCGAAGACATGATCATTGATCAGGACAGATTTGTTCGGGAGGCACTCGCTGAGTATGAGTCGCCTTTGATCGGATACGCCGTTGGCTTTTTTCATGATGTCGAGAAAGCCCGCGATGTGGTGCAAGATACCTTCATTCGTTTGTATCAGCAGGATGCGAAGAAAATTCAGCATGGTCTGAAAACCTGGCTTTTCACCGTATGCCGAAATCGTGCTCTTGATGTCCTTCGTAAGGAAAAACGTATCGTCGCCCTTGTAGAGGACAAATTGGCCCAAGTTCCGGCGACGCGTCGGGATCCCTCGGAGCGGGCTGATATTCAGGAGCGGGTGGGGCAGGTTCATGACGCCTTGTCGCGACTTTCCGAAAACCAGCGGGAGGTCATTCTCTTAAAGTTCGAGCAAGGGCTCAGCTACCAGGAAATCAGCGAGGTAACAGGTCTCAGCACGGGGAACGTTGGTTTCCTCCTCCACGCTGGTCTGAAGCGCCTTCGCAGCATCCTCCCCGAAGATCTCGTTCAAAATCTAACTCCCCAATCACTTTAGTCCCATGAAACTGACTCCGGAAGATCCCAAGATGACGGCATACGTTCTCGATGAGTTGTGCGAATTCGATAACGCCCGGGTGGCAATGGCGTTGGAAGGCAATCCTACACTCGCTGAAGAGAGCAAGGCGATGTCAGGAATGGCGGCCCTTCTCTCCGGAACGCTTGGCGCGGATCAGTTCACACTCGGAGAAAAGCGCCGGGAAGCGATTTTCAAGTCCGGGCGTCGTCCCGATACAGCCGTCCTTGTCAGTGACCATAAAAGACGGGCCCGTCGGCAGTCGCTGATGGCGATGGCTGGAGTGGCTGCCGTGGTTACGGTGGGATTCATGGGTCTTTCGAGGTTGGGGGTGGATCCTCCGCTCTCGAGCGGAGTGGGCGTCACCGGACAAGTCCAAGGTGACGGTGAAGCCGGGGTCGCTGCCGCTGATTTCCCATTGCTTTCGCCATTTTCCACCGATGTGGTAAGGAATGTTCAGGACCTTTCGTTGAGACTGCCGCTCTCGCTTCAGATTGCGGATCCATCTTTGGTCGAGCGAGTATTGATCGAATCCGGGAAATTGCCGGGAACTGATCACTTTCGGGTTGATAATTGGGTTAACATTCTCCAAGCCGAATCCAAGCCACAGGTGCAAGTCGGGCCGGTGGGTGTTTCAAGCGAGTTGGGACTTTGCCCTTGGGATCATCAAAAGGCGCTGTTGCTTGTGAATCTCCAGGGGGGAGATAATCCGCATGAAAATGTGAGCGCGCAAATTAACTTCGACCCTGAGAGAGTCGAGTCGGTGCGCTTGGTTGGCGAATCGTATACTCCAGAAAACCCCAAAGGTGACGGAGGGGTTCTGCTCGGCAATCAATCGTATTTTTATGAGGTCAAGCTCACCGGGTTCAAAGGGAGGCTTGGTCAGATCGATCTCGAACTAGAGAAAGGCACGGAGACCGCCCGAGGCGGCATGTTGCCTTTGGATGCAGTTGTTCGTGAGGGTGAAGAACTTTCGGATGATTTTAGGGTTGCTCTGACGCTGGCAAGATTTGCCCGTTATGGTCGGACCGAGGACGGTGACTTTTCCCAAATCGCGGCGGAGGCCCGGGACTTGCTCGGAACAGTGCAAAATGCGCAAAACCGCTACGCTCTCGATGTCATTCTCCTCGCAGAAGAACGGCTTCAGTAATTCCAGGACAGACTAGACCATCCCCAGTTTCATTTTGCCCTCCTCAGAGATCATGTCTTGATTCCAAGCAGGGTCCCAAACGAGTTCGACGCGGGCGTCGTTAATTTCGCTGAGTGACATAATACGTGCCTGGGCGTCGGCTGCGATGACGGGTCCCATGCCACAGCCGGGTGCGGTGAGAGTCATTTTGACATCTACGTCGGTGCCTTCATCGACTTCGGTGAGCTTACAGTCGTAGACTAGTCCGAGGTTCACGATATCGACGGGGATTTCCGGGTCGAAGACTTGCTTCATTTGATGCCAGACCTGCTCTTCGAGAGTGGCGTCTTTTAGGCGATTTTCTTCTTCTTGTTTGGCGGCTTTCTCCTCGGGGTCGACGCCGAGGGCGTCAGTGTCATTTGAAGAGATCCGGGCGAGGCCTGCGGAAGTGGCCACTGTATAAGTGCCGCCAAGTGTTTGCGTGATGACCACTGGAGTGCCCGCCGGGAGTGTGATGGTGTCTCCGGAGGGAATCTGAATGGCGTCGACTTCGCGGGTGAGGCTTACTTCTTCGTGCATGGCGTTCTTAGGGAGAGGTTCAACGATGCCGGTCAGTGCGCAAAGGTTTATTTTGGGAAATCAATGGTGATTCTACTGCTTTTGCTTCTTTAAGCAGGAGTCATCCATCGGGACGGGTTTGCCGACGCTGTCGACGGGGTGGGTGAAGAGGTAGCGCCAGACTGGCTCGTGGAGGTAGTTACCCTTCTTGTCGGCGAGGGAGCCTTTGCGGGGGATGACGGCGCCGTGAGCGACTTTGGCGTCGTTTTTGACGTCGAAGTCAGTGATGAGACGGCGGGTATTCCCGTAGGGTGGTTTGGATTTTTCAACGTTTACGATGGGGCCGAATTGGTGCATGCCAAGGAGCTCCCAGGATCGGCAATAGTGATCGGCTTCCCAGCCGGAATCCTGAATGTGGGTGAATCCGAAATAGCGGTTTTCCGGTGTAGCGGAGGGGCCAGCCTGCCAGTCCTGATATTGATCGCGGGGGCCCGAGAAGGCGACGACACGGGCGACTTTTGTGTGTTTGGCAAAGCGGGCGGAAGTGGTTGAGCCATGGGAAATCCCCGAAAGGATGACTTTTTCCCAGAGGAGGTCGTCTTTCTTCGAGTTGAGGAATTGCCCCCATTTTCCCTCCGGGTTTTTCTTGGCGAGATGCTTTACAAAGGTCAGTGCGCGGCCTTTAACGCTGTCGGGTTTGGCGATGGCGGTTACGTTGGTATGGTCTTCTCCGGTGGCTGCTTCGAGGCGAATATTGCCGCGGCAATGCGGGTCGACAGGCCGTTCTTTACAGCAAAGGGAAAACCACTTGTTGGCGTAGGCAACTTGCATGGTGTGGAGTCCATATTTGTTGAGTTGATGGAAGAGCTTGGTGTTCGGGCTCATCAGCCAAATGACGAGCCGTCCGCGTGATTCGGCGCGGGTGTCGATACTGGCGTATTGCGTGTCTTGGGCTTTGCCTTTCTTGTCTTTGATGAGAAATCCGATTTCAGGATATTCTTTGACCTTTGAATCGAGTTCGCTGGCGCGGGTTTTGAATTCGTAAAGTTGTGGTTTTGCAGCAAGTGGAAGAATAGTGAGGATTACGAGGAGTGATTTCATGTGGTGATTATTTTTGGGTGACGATCGGTCCAATGTATTTTCGAGCGATGACGAGGTTGTCGATGAAGAGTTTATCCTGGGAGAAAGCGGAGCGTTCCCTCCGTGATAGAGGTTGATCCAGATTTTCTCAATCTTGAGTTTTCAATTTCACGCATTTGGAGGTTAATCTTTTTGAAGGCAAGTTTCCCATTGATCCAGCCGCGGAGGTTGCCATCGCTTTTTCCGAGCTTCTCCCCTCAATTGAACGACGCGATAGCGGGAAAGAAAAGAGAAGAGCAGATCATTGGAGATGTATTATGTGGAGCCGGAGCATGATTTTCCATATCCCGGGAACAGAAAAAACGGCCTCCGGAATAACCAGAGACCGCTTTTGAGAAGGTGAAACCTTGGAGTGGCTTACTCGACTTCCGAGATAGTCTTAAGGATACGAGAAGCGATGGCGTAAGGGTCTCCCTGGGAGTTCGGACGACGATCTTCAAGGTAGCCTTTCCAGTCGTTCTTGGCGAAGGAGTGTGGCACGCGAATGGACGCTCCGCGGTCGGCGATGCCCCAGGAGAACTTGTCGATTGACTGGGTCTCGTGCAGGCCGGTGAGACGCATGTCGTTGTCGGGTCCGTAAACGGCGATGTGCTCCATGCAGTTCTTGTCGAACTGAGCCATAAGCTTTTCGAAGTATTCCTTACCGCCTTCTTCACGAAGTTTTTCAGTGGAGAAGTTGGCGTGCATGCCGGAGCCGTTCCAGTCGCCTTTGAGTGGCTTGCAGTGGTAGTTCACGTCGACAGCATACTCTTCGCAGAGACGCTCAAGAAGAAAGCGGGCAACCCAAATTTGGTCGGCGGCGCGCTTGGATCCTTTTCCGAAAACCTGAAATTCCCACTGGCCCATAGCCACTTCAGCGTTGATGCCTTCGTGGTTGATACCGGCGTAGAGGCAGAGGTCGAGGTGCTCGTCGACGATGGCACGACCGATGTCGCCCACGTTCTTGTAGCCAACTCCGCAGTAGTATCCACCTTGGGGCTCGGGATATCCGCCTTTAGGGAATCCGAGGATGTTGCCGTCTTTTTCGAGGAAGTATTCCTGCTCAAATCCGAACCATGCGTTTTCATCGTCGAGGATGCCGGCGCGAGCGTTGGAGGGATGAGGAGTGCCGTCGGGAAGCATAACCTCACACATCACGAGCGCCCCATTTTCACGGGTTCCGTCGGGATAAACAGCGACTGGCTTGAGAATGCAGTCGGAGTCGCTTCCGTCTGCCTGCTGGGTGGAGGATCCGTCAAATCCCCACTCGGGCAATTGCTCGAGAGTCGGGAAATCATCAAATTCCTTGATGCAGCATTTAGTACGAAGGTTTGGGACGGGCGTGTAGCCGTCCAGCCAGATATAATCGAGTCGGTATTTAGCCATTGGTCTGATTGGTTGCTTGAGAACTGTGGTTCAGTTCGGAAGTGCGGGAGGCTCAATGAAAATCGAGCGTCTGGCAATTCCTTACTTACAATTTCCCGTCAAAATCAAGCAATTAGCGTGCCAAGTGGTTTAAATACGGGAGATTTTGGCGACAATTAGGGTGGTGTCGTCGCGATCATCGTTTTCGTAGGCTCTGAAGCAGAGATCCTTGGCTGTTTCAGCAAGGCTGCGATCTTCGAGGAGCTCCTCGCGGATGCTTTTTTCCCAGAGGCCGTCCATGATCCCGTCGGTGCAGAGCATGATTTCTTGGGTTTCTTCCAATTCGACAAATCCGACTTGCGGGCTGGGCTCGTGAGGGCTGCCGCCGAGCACGTCGCTGAGGACGGACTTCCGGGGATGGTTGCGATAGGAGTATTCGGTGATCATCCCGCGATCCCATTGATGCCAGGCGATGCAGTCATCTTTGGTGAGTTGCTCGACCGAGCCGTTTTTTACAAGATAAAGCCGTGAATCGCCAATGTGGGCCCAATAGAGGCGTTCGTGAGTGATCCAGGTCATGGTGAGAGTGGCTCCCATGCCTTCGGCGTTGCCTCCCTTTTTGGCGAGATCCATCAGGTCGTGGTGCGCATTGCGAAGGAGATGGTCGAGAGCTTCTTCGGCTTCTTGTTTCGCGGTGAGAATGCTGTAAAGGCGGTCTGCTTCCCGGTGAATGCGGCTCATAAGGAGACGGGAGGCGAATTCACCGGCGTTCTTTCCACCCATGCCATCGGAGACGGCCAGGACGAGGTGGGAGGGGTCGAGGAGGATCTCTCCGGAATCTTCGAGGTGGAGTGTTTTCTCAGGATTGACGGTGAGAGCGAGGAAGGCATCGTCATTGGCAGCGTGATATTTCCCTTTTTGAGAGAGGGCTGACCAGGTGGTTCGGAGGACTTTTCCTTGAGAGGAGGGTTTTGCGGGCTCAGGTAGAACTTCCGAGAGTTCGAAATCGATGAGGCAAAAACGTCCCAGTTGCGCCGAGTAGGTGACATTACGAGGTTCCGGGTCGTCGTGACGCACGCCGTAAAGTTCCTCGAGTTCGTTAAAAAGCGCAGTGGCTTTTTCCGCCGTGACCAGGGGTGCCGGAGCGCCGCAGTTGGTGGTGACCAGCGTGAGTGTTTTGGGATCGTGATCTAACAGCCGTGGGACATTCTCACACCCCCGGTCTTCAAGGACTTTGAGGACTTTCACTTCATTCTTGAAGCGTTTGTCTCGATCGGTGCCCCGGAATTGTTTGTGGACGTGGCCCTTGAAATCGATTCGAACGAGCGAGCGTATGCCGTCTTTGAGTTCCTTCATCTGCGATGGTGATCACGATACTCCCATCCGGCTGACGACCAAGTGAAAATGAAGAGTGCGAACAGCTTGGATGAACTTGAGGACTGTGATAGAACTCGGTTATGGACGCAATCATTCATCATTTGGAGAACAGGGAGGAATTGCCTCCGCGGGAAGTCGCAGTGGCGGCAGATTATTTGCTCGATGAAAGCGGAGAGGTTGAAAAGAAGGCCCGTCTGTTGAAAGCCTTGGCAGACAAAGGTGAGACGGCGGCGGAGATTGCTGAGTTTGTGACCGTTTTTTTGGAGAAAGCACAGACACCAGACTTTATCGATCAGTCATTTGATGGGCCAACGATTGATGTTTGTGGAACGGGTGGGGATAAGCTCGACCTGTTTAATGTTTCGACGACCAGCATGTTTGTCGTTGCCGCCGCGGGAGGCGTGGTGATTAAGCACGGAAACAGAGGGATTACCTCCAAGAGTGGTGGCGCTGATGTTTTGGAGGCTCTTGGGGTGGGTATTGATCTTCCTTCAGCCCAAGTGGGCACCTGTTTGGAGAAGGCGGGAGTGGGCTTTCTGTTTGCTCCGCAATATCACCCTGCTTTCAAGGCCGTGGTGCCCGTTCGGAAATTGCTCGCGGAGCAAGGGCAGCGAACGATTTTTAATCTGATTGGCCCCTTGTTAAATCCGGCTCGTCCGGAATGCCAGTTGGTGGGAGTTTTTGATCGCACCTTGTGTCCCATATTTGCGGAAATTCTGCAACGTTTGGGTCGGGACAGCGCGTGGGTGGTCAATGGGGCGACGGCTGATGGCCGGGTGGTCGACGAGGTCAGTCTGATGGGGCCGACCTTGGTTTGTAAGTCAGGAAATTTCCAGAGGCAGGTGGACGAAGAGTTACAACCTTCTGATTTTGGTCTGGAGGTCGTGCCGGCAACTGAGCTTCAAGGGGGTGACGCAGCAGAGAACGCTGTGATTCTGGAAGAAATTCTCAGTGGGCAGGAACGTGGGCCCAAGCGCGACATTGTCCGTTTGAATGCGGCAGCTGCGATTGCCTGTGCGGGATTGGCTGATGATATGGGCGATGCTTTCAGAAAAACGGGCGAAATTTTGGACAATGGGGCTGCTTTGGACCGCTTGCGCATTCTGCAGGAATATGGAAAAATTTCCTGTTAGGATTGACTCTTTCAAAATCCCTCTGAGAAGTAGAATTGTGCTGTCGATAATAAGAAGAGCTTCCGCGTTGGTGGGTGTGATGTTCGCGCTGGTGTCCTGTACTTTTCCGGCAAAGCCGACGGGGTTTCTCAAGGAGCCTCCCAAGATGACAAAGGATAAATCGACCTCGTATCAACGGAGTTGGACGAATCCCTCCGCTGGGCTTTCCAACTACCGTAAAGTGTATCTCGCCCCGGTGGCTCTGCATAAGGCGAGGTTACGTAACATGGCATTGAACAGCCGAAATCTTACTGGGCGTCAAAAGACAGATCTTAAAATGTTGAGTCGATTACTGAGGTCTGAGTTCACGGCAGCATTTTCGGAATCGCCTAATGGATGGCGGGTGCTTGATCAACCGAGCAAAGAGGCCGGTGCTATTGGGATTGAGCTAAATGTCGTTGAGGTGGCAGCGTCTCGTCCGGTGGTTGAGCTTATCGGAAAATTGGTCCCCGGTGGAGGAGTTTTAAACCGTCCCTCAATGGCGATTGAAGGGCGAGTGATTGAGATGAAGAGCGGGAAAGTTCTTGCGAAGTTTGCCGACCGGGAAAAGCCGCCAACCTCACCCTTGTCAATTTCGCAATTTCAGTATTACAAGGTGCATCGCAATCTCATGCGGGATTGGGCAGGCCAGACGGTGAAGTGGATTGAGCGAACGAATCCGAAAGAAAAAGTCTGGGATGTTCTCCCTTTCACCTTGATTGATTTCTAGGATCAAAGGCCCGCTGCCGCACTTTCCCCCTTGGAAGTAGCATCGATGTGAGCGATTTTCCATTCATCATCGATTACTTCGAAATCGAGGATGATGACCCAGTTTTCCTCTGTTTTGAATTGCTGGCCGGCGGCTGCTTTGACCACGCAATCGAGCCTGACTTGAGCAGTGTCATTTTTAAGGAGCATTTTTCGGTCGGTTTCGATGATCTCTACCCAGCTCGTCATGGTGTGGAGGGAATCGAGACGCTTAATGATGGTGTCGACCCCTGTCTCACCATCGGGAACTGGGGGGGAGCCCTCAAAGCTTACGCTCTCGGCGAGAATTTCCCGTAATATTTCGTGGCGGTTTTCCCGGTTGTCCAGCGATACCTTGCGATACTCGAGGACTTCAACAAGCGATTCGATTCGCTCGTTGATTTGCTGTTCCGGAGTGCTCTTCCATAAGAAATAGCCGCCAAAGGCGACAAGAATGGCGATTGCTGAGATGAGAATTTCTTTAGAGCTCATTCAGCGATTAGGCGCGAGTTCGAGGACGAATCCTTTTAAATACTCCGTCTCTGGAATTGTGGTAATCACTGGATGGTCGAGCCGCTGGCTATGCGACTGGATGGTGCGAAGAGTGCGTTTGCCGTCGATGGCGGCCCGTTGAATCGTCTCAAGGAAGAGTTCGCGGGAAGCGTGGTGGGAGCAGCAGAAGGTTGCGACTTGGCCATCGTGATTGAGCATCTTCAAAGCGCGGAGGTGGATTTCCTTGTATCCGCGCATCGCGTCTTTGACCGTTTTCTTGTTTCGCGTGAAAGATGGTGGATCGAGAATGATGAGATCGTAAGTTTCCTCGTGTCTTCGGAGGAAATCGAAGGCGTTGGAGGTAACCGTTTCGATTTCCACTCCGGTGAGTTCGGCGTTCCGCTTGGTCGCGGCGGTGGCTTCTTCGGAAATGTCGACTGCAAGCACGGATTCCGCCCCGGCTTTCATGCAGGCGAGACCGAAGCCGCCTTGGTTGCAGAAAACGTCGAGGACTTTCTTGCCCTTTGCCAACTCGGCCACGCGGCGATAACTGTCCATGATGTCAAGGAAGAGACCTGTTTTTTGGCCGTTGGCGGGATCAATTTCGAAGATAGATCCCTGATGCTCGACCGTGAAAGGCTCGGGGTGGCTGCCGTGGAGCATTCTGATTTCATTCTCTAGGCCCTCGGCTTTCCGCATGGAGGAATCATTGCGTAATGTGATCGATACGGGATTACAGAGATCGACCAATGCCTTTGAGATAAGTTCCTTGCGCTGATCCATTGCCAGAGTGGTCGTTTGAAGAACCAAGTGATCGCCATATTTATCAACAATGATGCCCGGTAGTCCGTCGGATTCACTCCAGACAAGGCGGCAGAGCTCGGGATCAATGTGGATTTTCTGGCGATAGGCAATGGCCTGACCGATTCGTCGGGTAAAAAACTCCTGATCCAGCTTTTGAAGTCTCCGGGAGATGCGTCGGGCGACGATTTGGGAGTTGGGATTGTAAATACCGCAGCCGAGCGGGCGATCCTTGAAGTCCTTCAGGGTAATTAGGTCCCCAGGCTCTGGATTTCCAAAGGTTTTTTGGATATCGGATGCATAAACCCATTCGTGTCCGTGGAAAATTCGGGCGCGGGGTTTGATAATCAGGCCTGCCATGGGCAAAGAAAAGGGCAGGGGAATTGGAATATCAAGAACTGCCCGTCCTTTTCGCTTGATCATCGGGGTCTCTCTGCCTAAGCCCTCCCCACCTACCATTATGGGCCAGAATCTTAAAACACGACTGAAGCGCCGCCGGAGAAGCCAATATCTCAAGCGGAAGAACGAGCAGGCTAAAGCAAATGCTGCTATCAAGAAAGCCGCTCCGAAGGACGAAAAGCCTGCTAAAAAGGCCGCCAAGAAGGCTGCTAAGAAGGCCGCCAAAAAAGCAGCCACTAAAAAAGTAGCCAAGAAAGCCGCCGCCAAGAAAGTGGCGAAGAAGGCCGCCCCCAAAAAAGAGGCTGCTGCCAAGACTCCCGAGGTGAAAGCCGAGGACACTGGTGCTGAAACCAAAGAAGGGGAATAGGACTCCTCTTCAAAAATAACCTTCAAAACCCGCCCGGCTTCCGTCTGGCGGGTTTTCTTTGC
>JAQWZU010000011.1 GCA_029253285.1 Akkermansiaceae bacterium
TGAAAAAAGAAAACGTCGAGGTCATCGGCGCCATCGCGCCAACAGGAACCAAAGATTTCAACGCCGCCCTCAAACACCCCGAAGTCCGCAGCGACACTTTCTGGACCTACACCTCCGGCAAGGGTTGTGTCTTTGGCACCACCACCGGGCACTATACCTACACCTTCCACGATCCATCCTACCGCGTCCTTCTCCTTCGCGGCATGGCCTGGGCTCTCAACATCGATCCCGCCCCCCTGATGCCTCTCGCCACCCAAGGCATCACCGACGACAAAGACCTCGTCGGCACCAAGGATGCGATGATGGATTACAAGAATCGCAAACTCTAATCGTCGAATTTACGGATTCTCTACAATCTGGAAGAAACGGCGAGGACTAGGTGCCCCGAAGACAACAAAGGATTGCGTCGTCAGGTCTCCGTCTGATGCGGGAACGCTATCATCAATTTCTTGAGAGAAATCGAGCAGATCCAACGAAGTGAAGATCGAGTAGGTCTTATTCTTGCGAGACTTCCAGGTCAGGGTGATCCGATTGGTGTCTGAATCATATTCGATCGAAGTAATATCCGGAGGAATCACCGGTCCCACTTCACCGAAGTATTCGATTTCCGAAAGAGCGTGATTTGCCCCTCCGGTCCGTGTCACCGCGTAGCGAATGTAGGTGTAGGGATCCGATAAATCGGGGAGGTCGATCCTAACCGTTTGATCCCGGGCATCCCAAAGTGGAGTATCATCCATGCGATCATAAATGACTTCAAAGTTGATACCATCGTTCGAGCCCTGAATTTGAAAATCGAGCGGGTCACGAGCCGGCGTATCGTTACTCGAAGTTAAGGTGAAGTGGCTGATCGAAACCGCTTCTTCAAACCCAACGGTCACATCCAGTGGAGCGCCACCGCAGCAAAGCTTGGCCGCGCCGCCTCCGATCTGATTATCAAATAAATCAAAAGAACCTTCACCTTGTGCACCAAAGCCCGAAAAATACTGTTCCGTTGACGCCGTGATGGAAACCCAATCAAAATTGGTGCCCGCGGTTTGCGGATCATCGACTGTCGCGGGGACAGTATCGCCTTCAATCCCATCGTTCTCGGGATCGGTGAGGTCACCACCCAAGAGACCAGCGATGATTGTAACTACCGGCACAGGCGATTTACTGCCGGCATCATTGGGGTCGGTGTTGTTATCCACCTCGAACCCATCCCCTTGACGATCTCCATCAGTATCAAAAACGTTCGGATCAGATCCCGTCCGGGTATCACTGACAAAGGTACCACCATTGTCTTCAACGCCATCCTTCAAACCATCGCCGTCACTGTCCGGGTTCAGGGGGTCGGTTCCTGTTCGAACCGAACTCACATAGGTCCCTCCACCATCTTCACGCCCATCAAACAACCCATCGCTATCGGTATCTCTGTTCTGAGGATCCGTCCCTATTGAAAACTCGTCGAAGTTGCTTACCGTGTCGATATCAGGATCCTCTGCGGCATCATCAATCGCCTTATCAAGACCATTGGCATCTTCATAGGAATCCGGCATTCCGTCGCCATCGGTATCTTGAAGCGAAGCAATGGTAATGGCATCAATCTCCCAGTTAGGGGTCATCGTTCCCACCGATAGTTGGTCGTTTGCCATCAAGAACTGGAATCGAACGACGTCACCGGCGCGCAATGGAAACGGGCCGGCCGTGCTCGTAATGTAGGTTCCCGCCGCATGCCCGGAAGAGATTCCGCCGAAAGCCGTTAAGTCCTGGAGAGCGTGCGCCCCGACGAGGTTCCCGGTATTGTATCCGTTCACGGAGAACTCCGCCCCTTCGATATACCTGAAGTCCCCTCCGTTGACGCTGATAAACACCCCGCCGCCATCCCAATCACTACCTTCAATATCATAGCGATGATCAAAGCTCAAAACGAATCCCCCATTCACCGGAACGTTGAGTTCCGGACTCGTCAATCTGGTATGCTGGTTGGCCACGTTGGTTTCCGACCCATCTGTCGACCAGGCTCCCACTCCTGCATCGTATGCCCATGGATCGGCATGACCATTTTCATTGGTCACGGTGAAGCCACCGTCATTGGCGGAAAAATCCTCATTTAACAAATCAACGGCGCCGAGGCAGGAGATCATCGCAATGGCCAAACACGGGACTACGGGTTGGTATCGGGTAGGAAGAAATAACATGGGGGGGCCATTTGACTACTCTCATTCCCCATCCTCAGTCAAGATCACTTTTGTCGACAGCTAAACCCTTCTCACAATTTCGATGGTTTTATCCAATCTTCGCCTCCTGTATTTACCCGACACGATCTCCGATAGAACAATCATGCAAGGACAGTAACTTCAGCCTCGCGAGAAAACTCTCTCACTCGATGTCTTTCCATACCAACTCCACCACCCGCCGATCCTTTTTTCGTCTCGGCAGCTCCGTTCTGGCACTTCCCTTCCTGGAAAGCTTCGCCAACGCCAAGGCTACCTCGGCCACTCCTCCCAAGCGCATGATTTTTCTTGGCGGCGGCTTCGGCTTCACCAAGGACACTTTCTACCCCAAGAAAGCCGGTCGCTTTTCCGAGATCGGCATGA
>JAQWZU010000043.1 GCA_029253285.1 Akkermansiaceae bacterium
ATAAACCACAGAGGATCACTCCCCTGTGGTTTGGGAATCGTTTGATCGAAATTACAGCTTATCCGTCACAGCTCCCTCACTTGCACTTGTAGTAAGCTTGGCAAACTTGGCCAGAACCCCACGGGTGTAGTGCGGTTCGGGTTGGGTCCAATTCGCTTTTCTCGCCTCGAGGTCGGCGTCAACGGAGATCTCGTTCTTCTCGGCATCGATGGTGATGGTGTCCCCTTCCTCAAGGAGTCCGATCGGTCCGCCGTCGAAAGCCTCCGGAGTGATGTGTCCCACTACGAAGCCATGACTTCCACCGGAAAATCGTCCATCGGTGATGAGCGCCACACTGTCGCCAAGACCACGCCCCATGACGGCAGCGGTTGGCCCGAGCATCTCGCGCATTCCGGGTCCGCCTTTGGGACCTTCGCGACGAATCACGATAACGTCACCAGCTTCAATCTTGCCGTCGAGGATCGCGGTCATCGCGGCCTCTTCGGATTCAAAGACACGGGCCCGGCCCTGAAAGCTGAGACCCTCCTTGCCGGAGATCTTCGCCACCGAACCACCGGGAGCGACATTCCCATAAAGGATGCGCAGGTGACTGTCCTTTTTGATTGGATCGGAAACGGGACGGATGACATCCTGCCCTTCGGGATATTCGATCTCGGAGTTCGCGAGATTTTCCGCGACGGTCTTGCCGGTGACTGTCATGCAGTCTCCATGGAGAAGACCCGCTTCGAGAAGCATCTTCATGAGCGGGATCGTTCCGCCGATCTTAACCAATTCCGCCATGACATATTTGCCGCTCGGCTTGAGATCAGCCAGCACGGGGACGCGCTTTCCGATCTCAGTGAAGTCATCGATGGACAATTCCACATCCGCGGAGTGCGCCATCGCAAGAAGGTGCAGCACCGCATTGGTCGAACCACCGAGAGCGATCACCACCGTGATGGCATTTTCAAAGGCCTTGCGAGTCATGATGTCGCGAGGTCGAATCCCCTTTTCCAGCAAGTGGAGAACCGCGGCACCGGCATCAAAGCTATCGCGTTTTTTGTCATCGCTGACAGCAGCTTGGGCCGAGCTATTGGGAAGACTCATGCCGAGGGCTTCGATGGCAGACGCCATGGTGTTGGCGGTATACATTCCGCCGCAAGATCCGGCGCCGGGAATGGCGGTTTCTTCGACAAGCTGCAATTCCTCATCGGAGTATTCACCGCTGGCGTGTTTGCCGACAGCTTCGAACACCGACACGATATCGAGGTCCTTGTCCTCGCCTTTCAAAGTGGCACATCCGGGAAGAATCGTTCCACCATAAACAAAAACCGAGGGACGATTCATGCGCGCCATCGCCATGACACAACCGGGCATGTTCTTATCGCAACCTCCGATGGCAACGTAGCCGTCCATGCCTTCGCAACCGACGACGGTCTCGATCGAGTCCGCGATAACTTCCCGACTCACAAGAGAATACTTCATTCCCTCGGTTCCCATGGAAATCCCGTCGGAAATGGTAATGGTATTGAAAATGACCGACTTCCCGCCTGCGGCATCGACGCCATTGGCGGATTCCTTGGCCAAACCATCAATGTGGAAGTTACAGGGCGTCACCTGACTCCAAGTCGAGGCTACGCCGATTTTCGGCTTACTAAAGTCGTCTTTCTCGAAGCCCACCGGGTAGAGCATTGCCCGGCTGGGAGCCCGATCGGGACCATCGAGCACCTTCGAAGAGAATTCACGCATATTCGGATTGTCGCACATCGAGGAAGGACATTTCAGACATCTGCGAGATTTTCAAGCGCCAACTCTTGCCAGAAGCTCTCAGGTGCGCTACCGCCCTACTTGTTATGCCAAGTCGCGTTCTGGTTTCCGACCCTATCTCCGAAAAAGGTGTTGAGCTTCTCAATGCCCATCCCGACATCACTGCTGACTTCAGAGTCGGACTTTCACCGGATGAACTCCTCGAGATCATTGGTGAATATGACGCCCTCGTGGTGCGTTCCCAAACCAAAGTCACCCCGGAAGTCTTCGCCGCCGCATCCAAGCTCAAGGCCATCGGCCGGGCCGGAGTTGGAGTCGACAACATCGACCGTGATGCCGCCAATCAACATGGCGTAATCGTAATGAATACGCCCACCGGCAACACCATTTCCACCGCCGAGCACGCCTTCACTCTGATGTGCTCAACGGCCCGCAACATCGCTCTCGGTCACGCCGGAGTTCTTGCCGGCGACTTCAAAGCAGCACGAAAGGCTTACCAGGGAATCGAACTCAACGGAAAAACTCTCGCCGTCATCGGCATGGGCCGCATTGGTTCCGAATTCGCCAAGCGCGCACAGGCCTTCAACATGAAGGTAGTAGCTTATGATCCCTTCCTCACCCAGGCCCGCGCCGATGAGATGAAAGTCCGCCTTGCCGCCACGCCCGACGAAGCCCTCACCGGGGCCGACGTGGTCACACTTCACGTTCCGATGACCGACGACACACGTCACATTCTCAATGCCGACCGCCTTGCCCTCATGAACCAAGGCGCACTCGTAGTCAACTGCGCCCGCGGCGGACTCATCGATGAAGTTGCGCTCAAAGCCTCCATCGATAATGGACACATCGCCGGATGTGGGTTGGACGTCTTCGAAGACGAGCCTCCTTCAGCCGATCATCCACTCTTCACTCTCGGCAAGCACATTGCCTTCACTCCGCACCTCGGAGCTTCCACCAACGAAGCCCAGGAAAACGTCGGCATTCAAGTCGCCGAGCAAATCCGCGACTTCTGCGCCACTGGCGAAATTCGCAACGCCATCAACATGCCATCAGCCGATGCGACGGCCTTGGCCGAAGTCGGTCCCTACCTCGACATTGCCAACGCTCTCGGAAAACTTCTCGCCAAACTCGGCATGGACAACCCCGACTCCCTTCGCGTGTCCTATCACGGCGACATCGGCGAAAAAGACACTGCACTCATATCGCGCAGCGTGTTGACCTCCTACCTCGAGGCCGCTCGCAGTGACGGTCAAGTCAACATCGTCAATGCCCCTTCCGTGGCCAAAGATATGGGCCTCAACACAACCGAGTCCACCATCAACGCGCAAACCGAATACAGCGAACTCGTGGTAGCCGATCTCAGGAAGGGCGACGAAAGCTTCCGCGTTTCCGGCACCGTGATTGGCAAATCCCCTCGCGTGGTGGAATTTGACAAGCTCTACGTCGACATCAGTGTGAAAGGGGATTTCCTCATCGTGAAAAACGATGACCGCCCCGGAATCGTAGGAGCCATCGGCACGATCCTTGGAAAAGCCGGTTCCAATATCGCCAACCTCTCCTTGGCTCGCAACAAGTCAGAGGGCAACGCGCTCTCCGTGATTCAACTCGACCAGCCGCTTTCCGAAGACGTAATGGTTGAAATCCGTAGCACGGAAGGGCTGATCTACGCCACCGGCGTGTCGTTATAGAGAATTGTGGGCGAAATTTGAAAATTTCGACTACTGCCTCCTGACATGCTCAATGGCCTGGCGGACGAGGTCGTCGAGTCCTTCCGTCATTTCCGGATGTGGACTGAAGCAAACCACGCGCCCTTGTCCAAACTTTCCCTGTGCGATCGCGGTCGTCCCAACCATAACCCCCTTGGGCGCACCGTTCTTGGCAATCTCGGTCTTGAAAGACGCGACCGCATGATAATCCTCGATGTCCCGCTTGTTGCCCGGTGCGAGTAGGGGACCCTGTCCATAAAAAATCTTAAGTTCTTCCTGATCCGACTTCAGGAAACCCTCTTCCGACAAACCAATCACGACCGTTCCCGTCCCGCGCGCCCAGTGCTTCCGGTCGATTACTTTGGCATCGAGAATATCGAGCGACCAACTGTAATCCGCCGAGGCCAGATACGCACCGGCACAGATCCCGATAAACCCACCGCCATCATGTAAAAACCTCCGAATCTTTTCCCGACCAACCTCTCCCAAATTCCGTCCCTGCTTCCCCCCGCTTCCGCCGGGATGGATCAGGACATCGACATCAGCCAAGGCTCCGGCCTGAATATGAGCGGCCATCAATTTTTGCACAGTGACATTATCGAACTTCTTCAGTGCCTCCAAAAGGTCCACCAAACTCCGCCCCGATCCGATGTCTTGATAGACGCCTACGCGAGTCCCCTGACCTATCTTCCTTTCGACAATCTCCTCTTTGGTGAGTTCTTTTGCCGGAAGATACTTCTGCGAAAACTCCACGATCGCATTCGCCACTTTCCTGGCCGTTTCGTCATTGTTCTTTAATAGACGCAACTCCCTTCCAAACTCCAGTTGGATCGCATCCATCGCTCCGCCCGAGGAACTCCCATAGGTCCGCACAATGTAGCCACCGGTGTAACGGGTTTCACGATGCTCCGGCCCCAAATCAGGAATGACGGCGATGCTTTCTTTGGCAAATAATCCGAAGACGCTCTTCTCTCCGCTTAAAGCCTCCTGCCCGAACTTCCCGACAAGGTGCGAGGTCGTCTGGCCATTTTGAGTTCCCCGGAAAATAGCCTTTGCCTCGGCAGCCTGTCCGTGCACATCAAATAAAATCCCCCGCCCCCAGCGCTGCAAAACCTCCCGCCGCGCCGAAGCAATCGCCTGATGATAGGAATCGTAAACCGGCTTGGCCTCGGGTGACTCATAAGCCAGATCTGCGCTGCGATTGGCATCGATAAATTTACGATGGAAATTTGCAACAACGACATAAGGACGCTTGCCCGTCCTCTTCTCGATCGAATCCGCCAACTTCACCGTCAACTGGTCCGTCCACATGTCCTTGGTCCGAACAAACCGCTTCACGTCCTGCCCCTTCCTTTCGGGAACTCCTTCAATCTCTAAACTCCCGCCATGAGGCGCCGAGAGAACAATAGGAAGATCTCCCGAGTAAATTTCAATGAGATCATCTGCCTCTGCCCGAAGCTCAAAAACGCAGAGCCCGGCCAAGAAAAACAAAAAGAATCTCACGACATGACTACCTCAACATTACCCGCCAATTTTCAACACAATCAGACAACTAACAAGAAACGCTTCATTATTCTGAGCAATTTCTCGACAAATCCCACCCTGATACTCTGTAGTAACCCCTGATGAACCGACGTAAATCACTTACCGCTCTCACTGCCGGCTCCGCGGCTGTATTCCAAGCCCTCGGACAACAAGTCAAAGCAGCCGAAGATGCCGCTGGCACCGATGCCGGCTTCAAACACTCCGTTTGCCACTGGTGCTTCGGAAAAATCCCGCTCGACCAGTTTTGTGGCGAAGTCAAAAAGATGGGCATTGAATCCGTGGAGATTCTTTTCCCCGAGCAATGGGCAGTCGCCGCCAAGCACGGCCTTAAATGTGCCATGGGCCGCCTTAAAACTCCCGGTGGAATCGGCAGCATCGGAAATTCCTTCAACCGCAAGGAAAACCACGACGCGCTCTACAAGGCCTACGAAGAAGGCATTCCTCTCGCCGCCAAAGCGGGCAACGTCCCCCAAGTGATTGCCTTTTCCGGAAATCGCAAAGGCATGGACGATGAAACCGGACTGAAAAACTGTGCCGAAGGAATCAAGCGCATCATGCCGCTTGCCGAGAAGCATAACATCATCATCTCGATGGAACTCTTGAACTCAAAGGTGAACCACAAGGATTACATGTGCGACCGCACCGAATGGGGTGCACGCCTCGTCGACGAGGTTGGCTCGACCCACTTCAAGCTTCTCTACGACATCTACCACATGCAAATCATGGAAGGAGACTGCATCGCAACATTCTCGAAGTACAAAGACCATATTTCCCACTACCATACCGCCGGAGTTCCGGGACGTAACGAAATCGACGACAATCAGGAGCTCAACTACAAAGGCATCTGCAAAGCCCTCAAAAAGATCGGCTACAAAGGATTCCTCGGACAGGAATTTGTGCCCAAGAAAGATCCTCTTACCTCTCTCAAGGAAGCGGTCGAGATCTGCACGGTCTAATCGCAAGACCCCATATTTCTCAAAAGGGTGCCGGGGTTTATTACCCGGCACCCTTTTCTTTTCACGCCCCTTGAATCATTTCCCATAGGTGCCAAGATCGCCCCATGAGCAAGGAATTTGACCTCGTGGTGATCGGTGGAGGAAGTGGTGGATACGCTGCCGCAAAAACAGCCATTGGCCGGGGATTGAATGTCGCCGTCGTCGAGGGAGCCAGCGAACTGGGCGGACTCTGCATCCTCCGTGGTTGCATGCCAACCAAAGCCCTCCTCGAAACATCCAACCGCCTTCGCGCAATTCGCGAGGCCGGTGAATTCGGCATTCAAGTCGGTGAACCTACTCTGGATCTCGATGCCCTCCGCAACCGTAAAACCAAGCTCGTCGATGGCTTCAAAGAGTATCGTGTAATTGGCCTTGAAAAGGGTGACTTCGAACTTATCCGTGGAAATGCGGCCTTCACTTCACCTCATACCATTGAGGTGGAAGGACATGGTGAATTCACAGCCAAAACATTCGTCATCGCGACCGGCTCCGACGAGCGAATCCCGCCCGTTCCCGGACTAAAGGAATCTCCTTTCTGGACCAGCGACGACATTGTCCAAATGCCTTCCGTCCCCCAAAGCGTGATCGTCGTCGGCACCGGTGCCGTCGGCATGGAGTCCGCCCACCTCTTCCAGGGTCTCGGCTCGGAAGTCTCTATCATTTCACGACGCAAACCTCTCGTCTCATCCGTCGAACCCGCTGTCTCCGAAGCAATGGAAAAACGCTGCGCCGATCTAGGCATCAATCTAGTCTTCGGCGAAGGTTTACAGGAAGTCGCTCACAACCACTCCGGCTTCACGCTCACTCTCAGCGAAGGCACTGTTCTCAATTGTGATCAACTCATCATGGCCACCGGCCGTGCTCCGCGCATCACGCAACTCAATCTCGAGAAGGCGGGATTCGAGCCTGACCTTCGTCGCATTGAAATCAACCAACACAGCCAAACATCAGTCCCCCATATTTTCGCTGCGGGAGACTGCGCCAGCCCGCTCGCGGTCGTACATCTTGCCGTGATGCAAGGCGAAGCTGCCGGAGCCAATGTCGCATCCCTACTTTCCTTACAACCACTCGAAGCAACCTGGGATTCCCGACTCGATATGTTCGGCATCTTCACTGACCCCGAAATCGTACAAGTCGGTCAAACTCTCGATCAAGCCCGCGAAGCCGGCATCGACGCAGTATCCGCCGAGTATCGCTTCGATGATCAGGGTAAGGGTGAAATTGTCGGTGAGCAACATGGCCTCGTCATGCTCGTCGCAGACAAAGGGTCCGGCGAAATCCTCGGAGCCTCCGGCATGGGACCCCACGTTATCGACTACGCCCACACCATCACCGTGGCGATTTCACAGCGCCTCACTGTTGCTGATTTCCTCAAAATCCCATCGTACCACCCTACTCTCGGAGAAATCTGGACCTACGTGGCCGAGGAACTTGAAGACGAGCTTTCCTAAGCCGCCAATTCCGACTATCTCTCGGGTATCAAAATTTCCGAGACGATCTTCACTGCCATCGATTTCGAGTCGGCCGGCACCGCGCGCGGGCGCACCGATGCTCCAGTACAGATCGGCTTGGGAGGATGGTCGCTCACGGAAGGGATTCACGACCCCTTCGTTTCCTTCCTCCACTGCGACCAGGACATCACCTGGGCAGCCCGGAAAGTCCACGGAATCACCACCGACGACCTAGCCGAGGCCCCCTCCCTCCTTTCGCTCTGGCCCACTTTAAAATTAACCCTCGGACGGGGGCCCGTGGTAGCCCACGGACACGGCACCGAGAAACGCTTCCTCCGCGCCTTTCCGGGCCATCCCTTCGGCCCCTGGATCGATACGCTCCAGCTTTCCCGTGCCGCCTGGCCGGACCTTCCCTCACATTCCCTGGGCGATCTTTGCCAATCTCTCGGACTCGATTCCTTTGCAAAATACGCCCCCGACCGAAACTGGCACGATGCCCTCTATGATGCGCTTGCTTCGCTTGCACTTCTCGATCATCTTATCAACTCCTTCCAGCTCGCCGAAGCTCCGGTCGAGTTCCTCTTGAAACCTGACACTTCCACCTGGCACCGCCTCCGTCATTCATGAAATCTGTTCCAGTCAGCCTTGGCGATCGATCATACGATATCCTCGTCGAACCCGGCCTCATCCGCGAAGTCGGCTTGCGCATCAAAAACGCCGGCCTTACCGGTCGATGCGCCATCATTTCCGACCACAACGTGGCCGGCCCCTACCTCAACGGCGTGCAACGCGCCCTCGAGATCTCCGGCTACGAAACAACCTCCCACGTCTTCCCTGCAGGTGAGTCATCCAAGTCGATGAGCGAGACCACTTCGCTCTGCCGGTCTCTCATCGAAGACGGCCACGATCGATCCTCCTTCATCATCGCTCTCGGCGGTGGCGTCGTCGGCGATCTCGCCGGATTCATCGCTTCGATTTTCTATCGCGGCATTCCCTTTGTGCAAATTCCCACCACCATCGTTTCCCAAGTCGACTCGGCGGTCGGAGGCAAAACAGGAGTCAACACGCCCGAAGGCAAAAACCTCGTTGGTTGTTTCCATCAACCACGGCTCGTCATCATCGATCCGGAAACGCTCCTCACTCTCCCCTCCCGTGAATTCCGGGAAGGCTTTGCCGAGGTTATCAAGCACGCCGCCATCCGCGACATCGACATGATGGCCGAACTCGAAAATATCGATCCTGACAACCAGGTTGTTTCCGCCACTCTCATCGCGCAAAACGTCGCGATCAAAGCCGCCATCGTTGAAGAAGACGAAGAGGAACACTCCGGCATCCGCGCCTTGCTCAACTTCGGCCACACCATCGGCCACGCCATCGAAGCCGCCGTACCCTACGGAACCTATCTCCACGGCGAAGCAATCTCACTTGGTATTCGAGCCGCCCTCAAACTTTCCGAAGACTACGCCGGACTTTCCATTCAGGAAAGCGAACGCATTCTCGACATCCTGGAAACCTTCCGACTCCCCCTCCTCCTCACCGAAGATATCGAAACCGATGTCATTCTCGAAAAACTCAATCGGGACAAAAAATTCTCCGGCGGGAAACGCACCTTCGTTCTCCTCGATCGAATCGGCAATGCCATCACCACCGATGAAATTCCGCCGGAAGCCGTCAGAGCCGCCATCGAATACCTCCGCTCATGATCCTACACACCTTCACCGGTGGAGCCGTCCAAACCAACGGCTACATCCTCGAATTCGGCGATAAGACCTGCTTCGTTGTCGATGCCCCGGCCGGCATAGCCGACTTCCTGAAAGGACACGAACTCAAGGCCACCTATCTTCTCCTAACCCATCAACATTTTGATCACGTTGAAGATGCCTCAGCTCTCGCTGAATCCGGAGCGGAAATCTACGGCTATTCCGAATTCGACCGAACTCTCATTCGCGACCAACAAGCCCGCGAAGCCTGGGGAATCCCGGTCAATGTCCCCGACTTCACCGTCAATCACCTTCTCGAAGGAAAAACCTCCCTCAGACTAGGCGATCTCACCTTCGAAGTTTCCCACGTCCCCGGTCATTCTCCCGACTCCATTTCCTTCCACCTCAAGGACGAGCTTTTCCTTTTTTCCGGCGATGCCCTCTTCGCTGGAAGCATTGGCAGAACTGACCTCCCGGGCGGAAGCCACGAGCAACTACTCGACTCCATCCGCGAAAACCTCTACATCTTGCCGGACGACGTTGCCGTCTTTCCCGGCCACGGGCCTGATACCCAAATCGGAAAAGAGAAACAAAGCAACCCCTTCTGCCCCGCTTAAACGGAGACCACGCTAACAAAACCATGCGCCTACTCATCATCACCCTGCTTTCACTTTCGTTTACCTCCTCCGTTTTTGCCTTTGGAAAGAAGCCACCCAAGAACCGACTCACCTTCCACATGCAAGGCCAAGCCTCGGATGGACCCAAAATGGTTTTTCCCCTTCCCATCGGTGGCAAGCGACTCTTCTTTAAAAAAAGTCCGGTAACCTTCACCGAGGAAATCGTCGCCTTCCTTCCCTTCTTTGCCGAGGACGGCACAGCAGGTGCGACCTTTCAGTTTAAACCCGAAACCGCCCGTCGCATTGCCGCCATTACGACTCAAAACCGACAGAAGTGGCTCGTCGCCATGCTCAATGGACGGCCTATCGATCCCGTCTTCATCGAAAAGCCGGTCACCGACGGTAAACTCGTCATTTGGCAGGGCATGAAGCAAGCCGAAATCGTTTCCTTCGACTACATCATCCCGCACATCGGCGAAAGCGGCAAAGAGTGGAAAGAACGCCTCAAAAATCACAAAAAAGCCCGGGCTGCAGAAATCAAAGCCCGTAAGGAAAAACAGCGAAAATAAATGAAGTTCCTCGCGACTCTTGCCCTCTCACTTTCACTGGCGGCAGCCGACCCACTCCCGCTTAATCTCAGTCTCCCAACTGACAACACCGCCATCTTCGACGGGAGACCCGAAGACTTTTACATGTGGGTGCCCCGCACCTTCGAGGGAGTCTCATCCAGACCCTGGACCGCCGGGCAATACGGCTTCGTTCGTACTTTGAGGAAGACCGAGGACGATGGCATCGTGGCAACCCAGTTCCACGAAGGACTCGACATCAAGCCCGTCGAACGCGACTCCAGTAACGCCGCCCTCGACGAAGTCCGAACCATTGCCAACGGCATTGTTGTTCATACTAGTCCCAACAGAGGCGCGAGCAACTACGGGATCTATGTTGTGATGGAACACGACTTCGGCTATGGAAAAATCTACAGCCTCTATGCGCATCTCGCCAAAATCACCGTCGAGAAGGGACAATCCCTCGCCAGCGGAGATACCCTTGGCATTATGGGCTACACCGGAAGAGGCCTCAACCGGGAGCGCTCCCATCTTCACCTGGAGGTCAACCTCATGGCTTCGGATCATTACGATGACTACATTGCCGCTGTCGGGTCGGTCAATACGCACGGCAACTACAACGGAAGAAATCTCATCGGAATCGATGCGTCTTCCCTCTTCCTTTCGCACAAGGCCAATCCAGCAATTTCCATTCCCACTTTTCTTGCCTCGGCATCGCCCTACTTCAAGGTCGCCGTCCCCCGCGAGGCCGATCTCAGCCTCTGCCAGCGCTACCCATGGCTCAAGAAAGGTGATCACGACGCTCCCAGTCCATCCTGGGAAATTGCCTTCACCGGATCAGGCATTCCTCTCTCCATCATCCCCAGCCATCGAGATGTGAAGCAGCCGCTTGTGACCTACGTTCGCAGCACGCGCTCCAGTCACGGCTACTACACCCAAAAACGTCTCACCGGAACCGGACGCAATGCTACGCTAACAAATTCCGGACGAAATTTCATCGGTCTCCTTACCGACAAATTTAAGAAATAACTCTCTACCCCCCATGACACCTGAAGAAAAAATCGCCGAACTCGGCCTGATCATTCCCGACGCCGCCCCTCCCGTCGGCTCCTATCTTAATTCCACCCGAAGCGGTAACCTCCTCCACATCTCCGGAGGCCTTCCAATCATCGGCGATCGGAAATTTCTCGGCAAAGTCCCTTCCGAATGTGATCTAGAAACAGCTCAAGAAGCTGCCCGCACCGCCCTTCTGACGCGCCTCGCCGTCATCAAGGCCGAGGCTGGCTCGCTGGACCAAGTAGCGCGAATCGTGTCTCTCAGCGGCTACGTCAATGCCGAGCCCGATTTCACGGCACACCCCCAGGTCATCAACGGGGCTTCCGATCTTTTAGTCGAAATTTTCGGGGATGCTGGTCGTCACTCCCGTGCTGCGGTAGGCTGTTCATCTCTTCCACTTGGCGTCTCGGTTGAAATCAGCCTGGTTGTTGAGTTGAAATCCTAAGCACCTTGCATGGACCTACCTGAACGCGTCGACCTTCCGATTTCCCTCGCGGATTTTCCGGACATCATCGATGTGCGCTCTCCATCGGAATACGAGGAAGACCATATCCCTGGCGCGATCAATCTGCCGGTCCTCACCGATAAGGAACGGCATGAGGTTGGCTTGCTTCACACCCAAAGCCCCTACGAAGCACGACGACTCGGAGCGACCCTAATCACCGCCAACGTGCATCGTCACCTCTCGACGACTCTCGACGATCACCCCCGGGACTTCGCCCCACTCATCTACTGCTGGCGGGGCAACCTCCGGTCCAATTCCATGGCTGTCATCTTCCGCGCCATCGGGTGGCGCGCGCGCATTCTCAACCAAGGATACAAATCATGGCGCAAGTGGCTCATGGATGATCTGGAAAACACCTTCGGTCTCCCAGGGCCGGAGCTCATCGCTCTCGGAGGCCTCACCGGCTGCGGAAAAACTCTCCTTTTGCACGAGTTGAAAAAACAAGGGGCCCAAATTCTCGACCTCGAAGGAATTGCCAATCATCGCGGATCCATTCTGGGAACTTCGCCCGACTCGGCCCAACCCAATCAAAAACGATTCGAATCCGAGCTCTGGCACGAGTTCCAAAAATACGACCACGGGCGTCCCGTCTTCACCGAGGCCGAATCCAACCGAATTGGACGACTGCAATGTCCGCCCGCACTTTGGAAACGACTCGGCAAGGCTCGCGTCATTCTCCTCGACCTCCCCATCGAGGAAAGAGTGAAACTTCTCACCCGGGAATACGCCCACTTCGTGCAAGACCAGTCACTCCTGAAAAGCACTATCAGCGGACTGGCCCGACTTCGCGGCAAGGAACGCATCGAACAGTGGAACAAATCAATCGATCAGGAAAACTGGTCCGAATTCCTCCAGTCTATCCTCCTCGATCACTACGACCTCGTCTACCGCCGTCCGGGCTCAGAAGAATCGGCATACCAAACACCGGAGAGAACTTTGAATCCCTCTTCGTCCGATCAAGTCGACTTTGAGCAAACGGCTACTGACCTCATTGCGCACTATCAAAGCGCGTAGCGTCGGTGCCATCAGGAGGAGTCGTGGGGCTTCGCCACGTATCTGAAAGGATACCAAGATGAAAAAATCCTAACGATACCCCGCCCAAGCAGCGAAAAACCCAAGGCTCCCTTACGAAGTCACGCGCATCGGCATGAGCACGTAGAGGAAAGCATCCTCGGTACGAAGTACTCCCGGGCTCATTTCATCGATGAGATCGAGATGCACAAATTCTTCTTCGAGGCTCTTCAAGGGAGCCATCAGGAATTCAGGATTGAAAGCGATGGAGAATTCCTTGCCTTCATACTTCACCTCGATGGACTCATTCGCCTCACCGATGTCCGGGCTGTTTGCCATGACATCGACTTGATTCAATCCGAAGGTCATTTTAACCGAGTTGGACTTTTCAGAAGAAAGGAGAGAAACCCGACGGGTCGTTTCGAGAAGTTGCTCGCGGCTCAGCGTGAGGCGTTCCTTCGACTCGCCCGGAATGACCTGACGGTAATTCGGGTAGTTTCCTTCGATGAGCTTGCTCACGATGATCGAGCTGCCCACTTCAAAGCACACTTGATTGTCGGAAAGGCGAAGCATGATGTCCCCTTCAGTGCCAATGTGACGCTGGAGTTCCTGAATCGCCTTGGTCGGCACAATGAAATCGGTCTCGTGGCTGGACGGAAACTCCAGGTCATTTTCCACCATCGCCAAGCGCCGACCATCGGTGGCAACGAGAGTCAATTTACCTTCCTTGAAGGAAGTGAAAATTCCGTTGAGCACGTAGCGGGTCTCGTCGGTCGAGATTGCATAAGAAGTTTTCTTGAGGCCATTGCGCAGAAGCGCCTGGGAGATCTTATATTCCTTGGCATCGTGGAAGTCAGCCAGCGGTGGAAATTCATTATCAGGAAGACCGATGATTTTAAAGAATGAGGGGCCGCTTTTGATCGAGGCGATATTCTTTCCGTCAACCGAAACCTCAATCTCAGCTGAAGGCAGTTCACGAATGATATTCGCCAAGCGTTTCACCGGCAGCGTGGTAGACCCGGGCTTGGAAACCTCGGCTTTCACTACCCCACTGACTCCGACATCGAGATCCGTCGTCGTGAGACGCAGACCTTCGTCATCGGCTTCGATGAGTACATTTGAGAGAATAGGAAGCGTGGTGCGGGTGCTCACCACATGCTGCACTTGCTGCAGTCCATCCAAAAAAGCCTCCTTAGAGATGCGAAACTTCATAAATAAAAACGCCCCTGTGGGCTGAGATGAAGCTGCCCACCTCATCTCGCCTTGGCAAGAGTATTTCCTTCACAATCGAGTAGTATTTAGCGCTGAAGAGCTGCAATCAGCTTCTCAACGGCCCCTTTTACGTCGGGATTGAGTTCCATCTCGTGATTCACCTTCTTACAGGCGTGAATGACGGTTCCGTGATCCCGGCGGCCAAAACACTCCCCAATTTCCACCAACGAGAGCTTAGTAAGCTTCCGGGAGAGGAACATCGCCACCTGTCGAGGGAAGGCAATACTGCTGGGACGACGACGACTGCTCATATCCGAGAGGTTCAGATCGTAGTAATCCACCACCATTTTCTGGATTTGATCCACGGTGATCTGCTGGGTATTTTCGTCCCGAATCAGGTCTCCCAAGAGATCATCGGTCTTGGAGATAGTCATTTCCTCGGATGAGAGGAAACTATAGCTGGCAACTCGGGTCAGCGCTCCTTCGAGGCGGCGCACATTGCTCTTGATGAGGTTGGCGATGTGGCACACCACGCCGTTTTCGAGCTCCACGTTCCACTGCTCCATCTTGCGGCGAAGAATCGCAACGCGGGTTTCAAAGCCCGGAGGCTGGAGTTCCACGGTGAGACCACTTTCAAAACGACTGATCAGGCGGGGCTCCAAAGTCTGGATTTCCGGTGCCGGACAGTCACAGGTAAGAACCACCTGGGTCTGTGTATTAAGAAGGGTGCTGAAGGTGTGGAAGAATTCGTCCTGTGTCCGCTCTTTCCCCGCCAGAAACTGAATGTCGTCAATGAGCATGACATCGGCACTGCGGTAGGATTTCCGGAAGGCATCAAGATTCCCTTTCCGAACAGCCTCGATGAATTCATTGGCAAATTGTTCCGCCGTCAGGAAGACAATCTTGGCCTTCGGGTCGTTAATCAACAATTGCTGGGCAATCGCCGACATCAGGTGGGTTTTTCCAAGTCCGGCCCGCCCGTGAATGAAGAGCGGATTGAAGCTCCGTCCTTCACGATGAGCCACTGCGGAACAAGCTGCGTGAGCAAACTGGCTATTGTCACCAACTACGAAGCTCGCAAAATCGAACTCCGGATTAATGCCCATCTTCTTGAGACGCCGCTCAAAGGCGGGATTCTTCTCATCAGGTGCCACCACCTTGACTTGGCCGGTGCCCTTGCCCGGACCTCTTGCGGCTATTTTGGAAGGCTTCTGTGGTTGAGTAACAACCTCTTGACCAAACACCGTCACTCGAGGAGTGCAGTGAATGCCGGCCCCCTCGGCGAAAGCCGCGCGGAGTTCGTCTAAGTAATTTGTCTCGATCCAGATCTGCTGCATGTCCGACTGCACGCCGATGACACCTTCTTCTCCATCTGCCTCAATAAGCTCGGCATTTTTAAACCAACGCGTAAATGCATCGGCACTTAAATACTCGCTGAGTTTTGCCTTGACCTTTTCCCAGGTCTGCGAGTCGCCGCTCGCGGGATTTTTGTTTGAATTGTCTGAGTCATAATTATTTTCTCCTCCTGTATGAGTCGTCATTATTTGTGATCTATTGATTGGGGTTATTACCAAAATTTAATTAGATCGAATAGGGTCGGGGGCTGCCGCTTCGATGCGGAGATCATGCTTTGATTGGGCCTATTTTGGGAACCATTTTTTGGGGAAAAAAATATTCATAGTTGCTCCCATTTTTTTCCACGGGTGTTCCACGTTTTTTTGAAATTTTTTTATCTCCCGGCAATTTTTTAAGCCTTCTTAATCACCCTTCACACGAGCTCCAATCTGTCCTCCAAAGAAGGTTAAAATAGTACCAACAGGCCACATCCAATGTGATGCTATAGACATTTTAAGATCACCACTTTCAGATAAATAATAAGACGGTAGATTCGCCAGCCATTGAATATTCATGCCTGCTTTTTCGAACAGAATCCAAACGTCCATCCTCAAGAACATCGTCATCAAAAAGGAAACGATCGCTCCAATTAATATTCCCCGGTAGCTGCCCCTCCCGATCAAGGCACATAGAAACATTCCTAACAAGGGCCCCATCGTATAACTAGTCATACCAAACGCCAGCGGTAACACATTGATTTGCAACACACTTTGCACATAACTCATCAGGAAAGTAAATCCGGTCAGCAACACGCCCCAGATCACAACCCATTGCCTTGACTTCTTCACCAGGACCGTCTGATTCAGGGAGGGATTATTTTCAGGATGATAGAGGAGAGAAATTGTGGTCTGACTCAACGCCGCAAGAATGGAATCCAGACTCGAAATCGCCGCCGCAAAGACCCCGGCAAGGATCAAACCTTTGAGGCCTTGAGGCAACTCGGTCACAATCCAAATTGGAAAGACCATATCGGGTTTCTCCGGTGTGCCTCCTTGAGCAAGAGTGGTCAATTCACCACCACTCTTAAATGCCAACTTGGCCGCCGCATCCCCCTCAGGAGGGTTCATATAATAAAACGCAAAAAGAGCCGCTCCCACGAGGAGCATTAAGTAGGTAAGAGCCTGTCCCACAGAGCTCCAGATGATGGCTTTTTTTGCATCGCTGGCATTCCGGCAACAAAACATCCGTTGCGCATTCAGTTGGTCGACCCCGAAGGCGGTAAGATTTTGAAATGGCACGGCGATGATCGCGACCCAGAAGGTGAACTGGAATTGCTGCGACAAACCAAATTCTCCATTCCACATTTTGGTCTTCCCGCCATCTCTGGCCACTTCCCAAAGAGCACTCCACCCTCCATCGATGGAATTGGTGATCCACAGCAAAGTAACCAATCCCCCCACAGTAAATAGGCCGAATTGCATCACATCGGTCCAAATCACCGTTCTCATTCCTCCCATTAGGGTCCAGGCGATGGCGAAAAGCCCAATAATCAAAATACATTCCTCGAATCCCAAGCCCGTCACCACTCTCAACGGAATTGCTGCCACCAAAACCCGCACACTCTGCCCCAGAATCGAGCCAATTGTGAAAAAGACGGTGGCCAACTTCTTGAGCTCAGGCTTAATCCGACGCCCCATATAGTCGTAAGGGCTGTAGATCTCATCTTCGTAAAAGACCTTCACAAAGACCATTCCCACAACAACCCGACCCATGATGGAGCCAATTCCCCAAAGCATGTAGGTAAAGTTCCCGCTCGCCGCCAAAACCCCGCCCGGGACTCCGATGAAAGTCACTCCGCTGATCTCCGTCGCAATGATCGACCCACAAACCGCCCACCAGGGCAGCGATTTCCCTCCCGCAAAAAAATCCGAGATCGTCGACTGCTTCCCACTCATAAAATGGCCGATCACCGTTGTGATCACGAGATAGCCAATCAAGACCGCCAGATCGACGTAGGAAAACCATTCATTCATCCCCAAAAGCATGCCCATTCACAGACGCCCTGTCGATACCGGGAGTCCGATGTTCTCACTTCTTCCCGTGATTAGTCCGACTCCGCCCGCCGAAATACTTGTCGCGAATCCACTTTGGCTGCCAGATGTCCAAAGTCCGCTTGGCATTATCGTAAATTGCCTCCTTGGGCTTGGGATTTTCCACTGAGAGCGGATGACGGTCACTATGGGAATTTCGGTTCTTTTCCATCATCGCCATCATTTCCGTCAGTTTTTCCGCATGCTCCAGCTTCTCCGCGAGATTGTTCGTTTCGTGAGGATCCTTTTTTAGGTCAAACAGAAGCCGATGATTGATCAGGGGATAGACATGCAACTTCCATCGTTCATCACGGACCGTGCGTTGGTTATTCTGAAAGGGCAAAAAGACCTCCTCGTGAACTTTCTCAATCTCCCCACGAATCAACGGCCCCAAATCTTGGGCATCACTCTTCTTCGGAATCGAGGTCCTCGAAAACCCGCACACCGTAGCATTGAGATCATGCACATAGGTCATCGCTTCAGTTGACTTCCCTTTCGGAATGCCCGGACCTTTGATGATGAGCGGGCACTTCATGCTCTGCTCGTAGACATTCTGTTTACCAAGTAAACCATGGCTCCCCATCGCCAAACCATGGTCAGCGGTATAAACGATGTAGGTATTGTCGGCATGGGGAGTTCCTTCGAGAGCCCTCATGATCCGTCCGACCTGCTCGTCCAGGTGCGTCACCAGACCATAATACTCGCAGAGTTGATCACTAATGACTTCCTTGGTTCTCGGCCAGGGTCCCAACCCCTCATCACGGCCTGATGTCGACGCAGGAGCATTTTGAAAGGGATGTTGGGGCAAATAATTCGGTGGGAGCGGCGGACGATTCTTGTAGTAAATCTCGCGATACTTCTCGGGCGGGTTTCTCGGATCATGCGGAGCCATAAAAGCCACGTAGAGAAAGAAAGGCTTCTCCTCATCCGCCTTTTCAATGAACTCAATCGCGGCATCCGCAAAAACGGTGCTCGAGAATCCTCCCGCATCACGTTTCGGCATCAGCTTTCCCCCCTCAAGATCCTGGACCTGAAACGAAGTATGATCCGCCATCCCTCCCATGTAGATCGCTTTTCCGCTGTGAAACGACTTATCCAAAGTTCCCTTTCCATTGTGCCACTTCCCTACGATGTAGGATTGATACCCACCTTCATTCTCCAGATGAGCCGGGAGCACCACCGAATCGCCCCAATTTGTCTGAGGCCTCTTTTCCGGCAAACTCATCCAATGACGCCCCGTCATCAACATCGCCCGACTCGCCACACAAACGGCTCCACTAAAAGAACCCGCGCAGTAGTTTTGGCGAAAACTCATCCCCTCCGCAGCCAAGGCATCGAGATTTGGAGTTTTGATGTGGGGATTCCCGTGCGCTCCAATCGTGTCCGCCCGTTGATCATCGGCGAAAAGGAAGATAATATTGGGACGCGACCGCAGCTTGTGATGCAGTTGCGCCACCATTCCCATGTAATGATCCATGCGATAATCCACCGCAGACTTCTTCATATGCGCCGCAGACTTCACCGTCTCACCCAACGCCTCGTAATAAAGCCCGAGATACAAATGCGCGTAGCAAAGTTGATTTCTCAACCTCAGCCCTTCGGCATTCTTCGCCGCTGCCTCAAGCACTGCTTTTTCCGAGCCGGTTCCTCCGAACAAATCATGCACCTCCTTCATCGGCACCCGGGAATCTCCCTCGATCGGGATATAATCCTTCCTCGCTTTGTTCACCGATCCACCCGTCCCGCGCACCACACACAGAAAATGCCACACCGCATTCTCAACATCATGTCCGTTCACTGTCTGATGGCTGACAAACTGCGCCACGCCCTTGTCATACTCACCCGCATAATAAAGGGCCAAACCACGCTGCCAATGGTGCGGACCACGACGTGGAACCATGGCAATCTCGCGATCCCAATCAATAATCGCCTCTTTAACCTTTCCCGCAAAAAAATTCTCAGCTCCCTGTCGATAGAGATCGTCAGCTTGCTGAGCCGAAACGAGACATGTCAGAATTAAGAATGAAATTAGAACCTTCATCGCGGCCTACAATAAAGGCTCGCGATGAACACTCCGATCAAATTCATTACAATTCCTGCCCTCTCCTACAAGCCCGGGAGGATACGATAGAAGCGCCTTGGGTTCCCCGGATCAGGCAGAACAACTCCGCTAATCACAATGGTGGTTTCGGTTCCGCCGGAAGGAATCGAATCGTCGAGCTCGATCCAGGCCTCTGTTGACAAGTCAACCGTCGTTTCAAGAGCGTAGGTTTGGCCGGGAATGGAATCGAAAGTCAGCCTGATCCCGCCAGCCGCGTCATCATACTCGATATCCTTGATCGCCAAATCTCCCCCGGGGCCACCGAGGGCATCATACTTGTCAGAAACCTGCGAGGCATTGAGAACACGGGATCCGTAATAGTTAAAGACCGCGATATCACCGGTGAAGGCCTCGAAGGGGAAAGTCGTGCTCGTCGGAATATTCGCTCCTTTTCCGAGCTCGGCGAGATCTCCCCCATCCCAGTCGGCGATAATTCCTGTGCTGGAGGTTGGACCGGCAACAAGTTGGCCATTCACATAAAGAGTAGCCACGCCAGGGGACAGCCCTCCAACATCAGCCGTCGCCACGATGTGAAAGAAATCAGTGGCAAGGCCGATGGCTGAGAGGTCGGTCGAAATGATAATTCGTTGCGAGGCGTTATCCGCAGATTGAAAGCGGAAATCTAGGATACTGGCAGTGAGGACAATGCCTAATCCCTGACCATTTCCGCCGGTATTGAAGAGGGTGTGCGTTCCGGTAAAATCTCCGGGGCGAACTACCATTTCCCAACTCACATCTTCTTTCGTCACGAGATCACCAAGCCCGTCCTGCCACGAATCGAAGGGATTCGCAGCGAGGTTATAGCCCGGACTATTCACCCACTTACTAATTGAAGAAAAATTACTCGCACCACTCTGAACCGTGCCACCCGTGTTATTGATGAACGCGATACCCACATTCCCGGTGGTGTTTGTTGTCGGATTCCACTGGGTGAGCACTCCATCCGGCTCTTCAGCCACCTCCCAACCGAGATCAGGGTTGCTTGCATCAATTACGGTGAGAGTAAATTCCGAAGTTGTCGTCCCAAATGCATTGGTTGCCGCGAAAGTGTAGGTCGTAGTCTCGGTCGGGGATAATTCAGTCCGATCAAGCCCGGTGACATCATTGCCGCTCATGCTGAGACTTGCCTCACCGAAAACATCCCAGAAAATCGTAGTTGATTGCCCCTCGAGCAGAGTCTCGGAACCACGATTAATGACCTCGTTGATGAGAGGGGCGGTATCGACCAATACCGTAACTTGAAGTTCCGCCGTGCCTCCCCCGCGGGTGCCGGTGAGAGTATAAGTCGTGGTAACAGTCGGATTGACCGTTGTTTTTGCCAGCCCTGAAACAGCTCCAACTCCGTTATCGATGGTCAGAGTATCGTTTGCAGGATCGCTTGCCCAACTGAGTTCTACCGGAGCCCCGCTTGCCACCGCTTCCTCGGAAGCTTCGAATGTCGAAAGAATCGAATCACCAATGGCAAGCTCCGCAATCGCTGCAGCATCCAGCGCCTCGTCGTAAATACGCACCTCGTCGATTCCGCCCCGCCAATTATGGGTCAATGAGAAATCATCCCCGATACGCACATCCGAACCAACGGCAGTATTGATTGCAACACTTTGACTGGCACTCGGCGGGGAATCGATACTTCCAAATTCAGCATCGAGAACACCATCGACATAGAGCTTGGCATCCTGAATATTTGGAGTGCCGTCATTTTCCCAGGTTACCGCGACATGGTGCCATTCGGCGTCCGTTACCACGGTATTCCCCACAAAGAAACCACCACTAGCTTCGACGCGAATCGCACCGGCAGTGCCATTTCCAGTCTGAATTCGAAAGGTCCATTTTTGAGTCGCCGAATTACTCCCCCAAGAAACAATACCCATGTCTTGGGCCGTGCTGTTGAGTTCGGTCTTGATCCAAGCGGAAACCGAGCGATCACCGGTTCCAGAAATTCCTTTGTAACCGACGATATTGATTTGATCATCGACCCCATCCATCGCAAGGGCGGCCGTGGTTCCCGCAGGAACAGGCGGAAGATCAGTGGTATTCCAAAGTGTGGTTCCCGCAATCGTCCCAGTCCGACCATTCGCGGTGCTATCTCCAGCGGTAGCTCCCGTTCCTTCTTCAAGAGTCCAGTGGGCGACCAAATCCGCGCGAAGCCCCAGATGAGAGAGAGCCAGTAGAACGAGAGGAATTTTTGCTAACTTCATATTGAATAGGGCTATCAGAGGGTTCACCCTGTGAAAAGCGAAAGTGACAACCTTCTTTCACAACCGTTCCCATTCCTATGGCCTCGCCACCAATACGACCCGAGCGAAGCGCAATGGAGGGCTGGCAGCATTTGGGGTCGGAGCCCGCCAATGGTGAATACTCACTCTATCAACCCGCTCGTCAGACCCCAAAAAAACGGCCGCACCACTCAGCCAGGTTTCCAAATCAGCTGAGAATTCCACCGAGATCTCCGCATCATCCGCGCCAGTAATCGCGGAAACAGCAGTCACCAGATAGTCATCGACCGCCCCATTGACTTCAAGGCTTTGAATCGAGGCTGAAATTCCCCCAAGTGGATCGGTCAGGGCATAGGACAGGAGATCATTTGAGCTGGTGCCGGTGAATATCAAGGCATCAGAACCACCCGGACTTCCTCCTAAATCAACACTCGACCGCCAACTCGTGGCATTGCCCGGATCAGGACTCGAAGAGGGAGCGATCAAGGTCAACGAGTAACCCCCACCATCAGCATTTTGAGACCAGAGATCTCCATCATCATAGCGGAAACTCTGGATCGGATCTCCATTGGAACCACTCAGCAACAAATCCTCACCACCATTATCCAGCCGTCCCGTGTAGATGCCAGCCACCGGAAGGCCCGCGCCAAAGGCACTCTCAAAACCAGCAAGATCGGCCACAAGCAACAAACGCTCCCCGGGAGCGAGAACTGCCTCGTCTGGAAACGCGAATGTGATCCCTCTTGCAAAAACAACACCTGCAAGACTTACCGGCACCGGACCAATATTCATAAGCTCGACATACTCGCTGGTCTCAAACTGGCCCGCCGGATTATAAAAGATCTCGGATATCACAAGATTAGCAGCCGAGGCCGGGAGAGCTGTGACAAAGGTCGCTTGGTTGAGCGCACTCCATTCATCGCCATCGAAACTCCGGGCCAAAACCGTTGTCGCCGAATTGATCGTTACCGCGTCTCCCGGAGAACTCAGGCTGGTCACGTCAATCTGCAAATCCATTCCCATATCGGAACTTCCCACACTGCCATTGTGAAGCTCGACCGCGATTACATTCGCGCCCTCCACAAAAGCCGATGGTGGAAAATCAAAGACATCAATATTCCCCTCCGCCCCATTACTGTCGCTCAAAGCAGTCGTGAGATAGTCCACGGGGTCATTCCGCATATTGTCGCGGGCAATTTCGGTGCCATTTAGGTAAACGATGGCTCCTCCATCCGACATCACACGCGCCCTCGCTTCAGTAATAAGATTAACATTAGTCAGCTCAACTTCTTTTCGAAAGTAAACGGTGAGATTCCTGCCCACATTAATCTCCGGACCTCCAAAGGGATGAAAATTGATCGTACCATAACCCAACGGAGCATCTCCGACCGGCCAGTTGTCATCGTTAAAAGAAGGATCCTTCCAGCCACTTCCTTGGTCACTACCATCATCAAGGTAACTCCATCCGGGAGCACCTGCGCCGAGAAGAACAAGCTCGTTCTTTGTGCCATCAATCTTGACGGCACTCGGACTAATTGCTCCTCCGGGCACCCGCGGATCACTCCCATCAACCGTATAGTAAATATCCCCCGCTTCGTTTGTAATCGTCAGCCCAAAGCCATCCGAAACACTCCCGCCGTGCTGACTGAAAACCGGAGGATCGATATCAGGATAAAGTCCCGCCGCACGAAACTGACTGATACTGATCGGCGTGCGATTTGGAAACCAGGTAGTATACTCACGATTGAGCCCGTTTTCAAAATCAACCAAAGTTCGAGGGTTTGAATCCAAGTGATCCCCCCACCTCGCGCTCTCGGCCTTCAAGGCAATGCGAATCCCCTCCGCCCGCGCGTCCCACTGGGCCATCCCGTTTTCAGGAGTCAATGCCCCCCCATTGAACATGTGCTTGAAAGCCCGGTCAGCGAACTGCAAGACATACTCCGGATTGCTTTTCAGCCATGTATTGACCGAGGTTGGTCGCTGTTCGGCACCTGAGCGAGGATGTGTAATGGAATTGATGTTAAGATTTCCGGTAGTCAGACCATTGAGACCAGCGCGTTCGGCATCATGGCAAAAGAACATGTACTTCCCCGGAGGATTTAACTGACGCATCGCCCGAACATTGTTCTGGTCCCAATCGGTATTCCCAGCGTGAAAATTGAGCACAAGATAGTCGATAAAACTATCCAAATCGAGATACTCTTCAACCGTGGCAAGGTCCCCTGCCTCCGCCGCATCGAGTACCGCCCGCCAACTATCAAGCATCCGCGAACTCACCTCGGCCGGAGTTCCTTTGATCACCTCGATATTATTCCCTCCCACAATCCGAAAACCTTCCCAATCGTCTTCATCCCCGCCAAATCGTTCCGCAGTCCATTCCTCCTCGATCCGTTCGAATAAATGATGCACCCCAAAGTAGAACCCGTTGAAGTAGACATGCACTTCGTTTTGAAGCGCCTCAGGATACCCCATTGCGGTGTGGGCATCACGAAACCACTGATCCCGGATATACATCGCGTACTGCCGCACCGCCGAGGTCGGGTGAAACCATCCGTTACCGTTCCCTCCTCGCAGGATGATCTGATTAAAGGTATCGGTGGCCGCCCCTTCGCCAAATAACGGAAAATTCAATTTCCCGACACCATATCGATTCCGAAAAGCGAGACGGAAATTGTGCTTCCCCCGCCCCGGGTTTCTCGAAGCATTCCCGTTCATCAACATTCCGGCATCTAACTGAATGGGTGCACCATCCTTAAAATCCATCAATTCCACCGAAACCCGCCGCTCTGAACCGGGACCGGAGTCTTGTGGATTCACTTGAATTCCCGTCTGTTGATTGAACAGATTCTCAATATCAGTGACAATTGAAACCGTCGGAATATCCCGCAGGGATTCCTTCAATTCCTCACGACTGTATACCGGCCCAACGATCTCAGGATCCATTTCAAAATCACCGGGGATACTGTTTCCATTGCGTTGCCGCCACGGTAGCGGATAGCCCGGCGGCTGCGCAGGCTGATCCAGCACATCATCCAAAAAGAGATAAGTTTGCGTATCAACATTCGATGGCCTGAGCCCGTTCTTAAAAGCAGCCGCACGTAAAACCGTACTCGTGTTAATATTCACCGCCGCCAAGGACGCCGAATCCGGATCGGAAACCGGAACTTGATTACCGTTCTCGAGTGTCGGCGTACTCCCATCCAACGTATAAATAATGAGAGCTCCCGGCGTTCCGCATTCGATCGTGGCAATGAATGGCGACTCAAAAAAACCACGATCAACATCGAAGGTCGTATCACTCACAAAATCAACAAACTCGATATCCGCGTTCGGAGTGCCCGGCGTAGGCGACGCCAAATACCCCCCAATAATCCCTCCGGAAAGGTCGCGCACCTCTCCCTTGAGACGCGGAACCAACAAAACATCCGAACTCTCCTTGATGTCGTTCAACACCTGAAATGCTAGTAAGTTTTCGCCACCCAATAGCTTCCCCGAAAAGTCGATTTCAAAGCTCTCAATCTCGTCGCCCTCACGAATCTCCCCTCGATCCGTCGCAACAGAATCGTAGCTGAGATCCGCAGGTAAATTTGCCGAGGAAACCAATTCCCCGTTAAGATACGCGGCGAATCCATCTTCATAAAATAGATCAAGCGTCATACTCACCACCTCGGCAGGATTATCGATTTGGAATGGAACCCGCACATACGCACTCCCGGCCTTCCCTTGCATCGCATCTCGCGTGTCTCCACCCGCACCAATGAATCCCGGAAAGGAATATCCGTAACCAATTCCAGTTTGCGCGGAATTCCAGCCCCCGTCATCAAAGCCAACTTCCTGCCAAGAATCTCCTATATCAACGAGGGGAGCAATCCAAGTCCCCGATGACGGCCACGGAACAAATATCTCCGGTTCAGAGATCGCATTCGTTCCCGTCCCGAAAGCGACGCCATAAAACTGCCGGGGATATACCGGGCTGAATTGGCTGATGAGCGAACTCCCGTCAGCAGCGATTAGACCCAAATACTCACCACTGCTCGATAAGGAGAAATTGGTATGCAGCTCCTCTGCCGGGTCCCGACGATCTTTCCCCGAGGCAAAAACGACAAGATACCCTCCACCCGCAATGGAAACATCGGGCAGCATCCACTTCGTCAGATTTGAAAAATTATCCGTCAGAAAAAGCCCGTCGGTGGAAACCGGAGAATTTCCCGGATTATGAATCTCAATCCAATCCGATGCCTCACCATCGCTGTCGGGATACGATCCATCGCTATCCGCCAAAAACTCAGTAAGTCGCAACTGCCCCCCCGCGAAACAAGGAAACAACAAAAGGAAAAGCAACACCTCCCAAATTCGGTAAATGCGCGATTTTTTCTTCACCAAACTCATCGCAACCAACAGTAGAGACTTACCACTACCACTCCGATCAAATTCAGCACAATTCCTTCCCGCACCATCTTCGGCACAGTGAGATAGCCCGACCCGAAGACTACCGCATTCGGAGCCGTTGCCACTGGCAACATAAAGGCACAACTGGCACTCAAAGCCGCCGGAAGCATCAGGAACTTGGGATCAAGATCATTGGACAAGGCCACCGCCCCCAAAATCGGCATCATCAAAATTGTGCTCGCGGTATTACTCGTCAACTCGGTGAGGAAGGTCATCAAAAGGCAAATCGTGAAAATCATTCCCAAAATATGCAAGGTCCCCACTCCACTCAACAAGGACGCAGCCTGCCCGCTCAACCCGGAACTCTTAATCCCCGAAGCCAGACAAATCCCTCCACTAAACAAGAGAAGCATTCCCCACGGGATTTTCTGCGCCGTCTCCCAGTCCAACAAACGCCCCTTCTCTCCCACTCTCCCTGATCCATCCGGAATCAGGAACAACAACATCACTCCGATGAAGGCCACCGAAGCATCATTGGCTCCCGGAAGGTTCAGCCAGGTTTTCCATCCCCCAAAAGGCTCCGACCGAGTCATCCACGACAAGGCCGTCAGCCCAAAAACAATCAAGGTCCTCTTCTCCTCCGCACGCCAAGCACCGCTTTCAGGAAGCTCAATCTTCTCCCCACCCTTGAGACTCCGACTCAACCAAAGCCACATCAAAGGAATCATGATAATCACAATGGGAACACCATAACTCATCCACTCCATGAAACTCATCGCCTTCCCCGTCAGTTCTTCATACTGCTCAATAAACACCAAATTCGGCGGGGTTCCGATTGGCGACCCCAATCCACCGATATTCGCCGCATACGCCACGCCCATCATAAGCGGAGCAGCCAACTTCGCCGAGTCCTTCGACCCACTCAACACCGCCAAAGCAATCGGAAGCAACATCAAGGTCGTTGCAGTATTCGAAATCCACATACTCAACGTGGCCGAGGCCAACATAAACCCAAGAACCAACCCCTTCCCGCCACTGCCACCACAAGCCCGCACCATTCCCAGTGCAATGCGACGATGCACTCCGCTCTTTTCCATTCCCTTCGAAAGCAAAAACCCACCCAGCAACAAAAGCACCAAGGGATGCCCGTAACTCTGCGCCACCGCTGTCTTCGCAGGCAAAACTCCAAGCAAGGGTAACAAGGCAATCGGAACTAACGAAGCAACCGGAATCGGGACTGCTTCCGTCATCCACCACGTCGCCGTCAACCAGGCAATCCCCAGCGTCACCGCCGCCTGTCGTTCCATCCCGGAAAAATCCGCAATCCCAAAAATCACCAACGCCGACACCGGCGCCAACCAACGGGCAATCGTCCTCACTCGCGACATGACCGTCAGGAAATGAAACTTTATCACCCCCGACAACGATCAAGTTACATCGGAGACCAAAGGGCGATCAATTATCGGTGAAACAACATCGCCAGGTATCACTAATCCGGCTATTGACACCTTTACTCTAATCAAGATTACGCCGCTTTTTCGTACTCTCCTCCGGCTGTGGTGCCGCTGCCATCTTATGAAAGGTATTCGGCACGGGCGCTTCGAATATCATCCGCTCTCCCCGAAAAGGATGATCAAAACTCAAGGTATGGGAGTGCAGCGCGAGACGCTTGTTATCGCGGATCTTCTTGCCGTATTTCCCGTCCCCCACAATGGGCCACCCTTTATCCGCCAAGTGAACCCGAATCTGATTCTTCCGACCTGTCAGTAGCGTAATCTCCAACAAGGCCCTCGTTCCCACTTCCTTGAGCACTTTGTATTCCGTATGGGACAGACGCCCTTTCCGTTTATCCTTCGTCGAGTATACCCGACGGGCTTCGTTTTCAGCCAGGTAACTCGAAATTTTCCCTTCCTTCGGATCCGGGTGACCTTCCACAAAAGCGAGGTAGGTCTTTTTCGCCTCCTCCCAGTTTTTCTGGAGCGTCTCCTTGGCCTTCTCCGTTCGCGCAAAAACCAAAGCCCCCGAAGTATCTCGGTCCAGCCGATGCACGATAAAGATCCTCTCCCTTGATTTGTGGTTCCCCTTCTTCACATAATCATCCAGCGCCGCATGCGCGGTCCTTCCGCCATCACGCCCGGTCCCCATGGTTAGCAACCCCGCCGCCTTATTGACCACAATGATATCGCGATCCTCATGAAGAATCTCCAGACCCATCGGCTGATGCTTCCGCCGCCGCGCTTTCTTTTTCCCGTGATCTGCCACGCAGCCACCTTCAATGCAATTCACCCCAACCGCAAGCCAAGGCGCACGGAAATGCTCTTCAGGAAACACCGGGTTCAAGCCCGGAAAAAATCACTCCCCCAACAAATGAAGCTTCAGCCGAATCGCTCGCTCCAGCACACCTTCGCCACCCACCAAATTCAAATGTCCCATCTTCCGACGCTCCCCCGGGTCGCTCTTGCCGTACAGATGCAGCTTCGCACCCTCTGTCTCAAAAATTGCGGCTGTATCCAACTCACGCGGTTCCCCGCGCCACATATCCCCAAGAAGATTCACCATCACGGTCTCGCCATGTAATTCCGTAGATCCCAAGGGCAATCCACAGACCGCCCGAAGCTGTTGCTCGAACTGCGAGGTCACACTCCCGTTCATCGAAAAGTGCCCCGAGTTGTGCGGTCGCGGCGCCATTTCATTCACAATGACGCGACCTGACTTCTCCACAAAAAATTCCACCGCCAAAAGCCCGCGATACCCCATCGCATCCGCCAGCTTGATCGCAATCGTCTTGGCATCCCCGAGAATCTCATCCGACACCCGCGCCGGCGCAATTGTGAGATCCAGCATATGATGACGATGCTGATTCTCCACCGGAGGAAATGCCAAGCTCTTCCCTTCGGCATCACGAGCCACCAACACGGAAATCTCACATTGAAAATCCACAAAGCCCTCCAGAACCGACGGCTGTCCCTCGACACTCTGCCAGGCCTCTGAAAGTTGATCCGCTCCCGTAAGCTTCACCTGCCCCTTGCCGTCATAGCCAAACGCCGCCGTCTTCAGCACGCCCACCGGCCCGACCTCTGCGTAGGCCCTTTCCAAATCCTCCAACGAATTCACCAGCGCAAATGGCGCGCAAGGAATCTCATGTTCCCGCAAAAAAGCCTTCTCCCGCGAACGATGCTGGCTCACGCCAATACTTTCAGCCGAAGGATAAAGTCCAACCTCTCCTTCCACCGCTCTCAAAGTCTTCAGTGGAATATTTTCAAACTCCACCGTCGCCACATCAACCTGTCCGCAAAACTCAGCACGGGCTACATCATCATCAAAACCCTTCTTGATGAGAACATCGGCCACTCCCTCGGTCGGCTCCGCCGTCGGGGTGCCACTCCAGACCACCGTGCGAAATCCCATCCGCCGGGCATCGAGACAAAGCATGCGGGCGAGTTGTCCGCCACCAAGAATTCCAAGCGTCATCAATCTTGAGGAGGAAGAACTTTTCCAAGAACCGTATCACGTTGATTGTCGCGAAACTCTTGCAACTTCTCCGCAAGTCCCACGTCCGAAGTTGCCAAAATCGATACCGCCGAAAGCCCGGCATTCCCCGCTCCGGCCTCACCGATCGCGAAAGTCGCCACCGGAATCCCTTTCGGCATCTGCACGATCGACAAAAGCGAATCCATCCCACTCAGCGCCCGGGACTTCACCGGAACTCCCAATACGGGTAAAATCGTCATCGAGGCCACCATTCCCGGCAAATGCGCTGCCCCTCCGGCCCCGGCAATAATCACATTCAGTCCACGATCCTGCGCGGTCTTGGAATATTCCACCAACAAGTCCGGAGTCCGATGCGCGCTCACAACCTTGGTTTCATAAGGAACTCCGAATTCCTCGAGAACCTCGACCGCTTTTTCCATCGTCGGCCAATCGGAATCACTTCCCATGACCACTCCCACCAAGGGCTGTTGTGTATCGCTCACGGGGGCAATAACACTCGATTACGCCTCCTTTGGCAAGACCCGCCTCACGAGGTAAGCGGATCGGCCAAACCTTTGAGCCTTCCGTTACTCGACCCGTATATCCAGCTGTGGACATTCACATCCTGCCCGCTGGACCAGGCATCCCTGATAATATTGGTTCGGCTCACATTTCTAGCTTGAGCCAACACATTCAATGCACAGAGCCGGTTGAGCCTTTCTTTACCCGATAAAGCACTCAATTGGTCCTCGTTGCCCTCCATTTTCTCAGCCCAACGTTTATTATTTTCAAAAAGAGTCGGCAATGTCTTCACGACGCGACCCTCACGAGAAATTTCCGTAGCCATAAGCGCCCCTTGCTCTTAAAAGAAGTCATGGACTCGCTCTTTCTCCCGGAAGAATCTCAGTCCGAACCGTCGTCGCCCGGAAACAACGAACCCCTCGCCGCCCGGATGCGACCTCGCTTCATTGAGGAAATCGCCGGACAGCAACACATCCTCGCCGAAGGGAAGCTCCTTCGCCGCGCCATCGAAGCCGACCGCTTCACCTCACTCATTTTCTATGGACCACCGGGTACGGGAAAGACCACTCTCGCCAACGTCATCGCCCGCTCCACCGGATCCCGCTTCGAATCCCTCAACGGCGTCGAATCAAACGTCGCCGAAATCCGCGCCAAAATCGAAGCCGCTCGAACATATTCACAGCTCCGCGACCAATCGACCGTCCTCTTTATCGACGAAATTCACCGCTTCAACAAAGCCCAGCAAGACACTCTCCTCCCTCACCTCGAACGCGGCACCGTTCGCTTCATTGGAGCCACCACGCACAATCCCTATTTCTACGTCAATTCCCCCCTCGTCTCCCGCTCCCAGGTTTTCCAACTCGAACCCGTCGCCACCGAGGACCTTCTCCCTCTTCTCCACCGAGCCATCACCGACGATGAACGCGGCTTCGGATCGCTCAAGATCGACGCCCATCCCGATGCCCTCGAACATCTCGCCACTAAGGCCGACGGCGACGCCCGCAAAGCCCTCACCGCCCTCGAACTAGCTATCCTCACGACACCGAAAACCGACGACACTATTGTCCTCGACCTCGCCATTGCTGAGGAATCAATCCAAGAAAAAGCCGTCCTCTATGATTCCGACGGCGACCAGCACTACGACACCATCTCCGCCTTCATCAAATCCATCCGTGGCTCCGACCCCGATGCCGCCCTCTACTGGCTCGCAAAAATGCTCCACGCTGGCGAAGACCCGCGCTTCATTGCCCGACGGCTCGTCATTTCAGCTTCCGAAGACATCGGCCTTGCTGACTCCACTGCTCTGCAAGTTGCCGTCTCCGCCCAACAGGCCCTCGACTTCATCGGCATGCCTGAAGGACGCATCACCCTGGCCCACGCCACCGTCCACCTCGCCACCGCTCCCAAATCCAACAGCGCCTACGCTGCCCTCGGTGCCGCCCAGGCCGACATTGCCAGCGGGGCAACCTTGAAAGTCCCCGAGCACCTTCGCACAAGATTCCGTAAAAAACTCGCCGAAGAATCGGGAGCCGACAAAGCCGCGATGCAGTACCTCTACTCACACGACTACGAAGGAAACTTCACCCCTCAATCCTACCTCCCCGAAGGCCGCCGCTACTATGAACCCACCGCCAACGGCATGGAAAAACGCATCAAAGACCGCATCGACTTCTGGAAGAGCCAATTTGAGAGTGACTCAAAGTGACTCAAAGGAGCCACGACTCCCACCATCACCTCTCAACAAAGTTCACATTCGCGTGGTCCGCATTCAAAGAACTCAAGCAGCAGCCACATCGAAAGTTGCCGTGACCCACTTGCCTTTTTCGGTATGGCTCAGCAGTTCAAAACCACAATCCCCCGCCGTCTTTTCCACATCCGGCCACTGATCAGAAAGAATCCCCGAAAGAATCAATCGTCCGTCTTCCTTAATCCACCTCCGCATTAGCGGCAGCGCCTCAATCAACACCGCCGCGAAAAGGTTCGCCGCGATCACTTTAAACTTCTTCCGGTTCTTCCAGGAAAATACGTCCTCCTCAAACATCGCGATGTCTGAGACACCGTTTCGTTCGATATTGAGAGTCGCTACTTCCACAGCCTTCGCATCAAAGTCAAAAGCCTTCACTTCCCCCGCTCCCAAGAGTCGAGCCGCAATCGCTAACACTCCACTCCCAGTTCCAAGATCTAAAAAACTCCAGCCCTCCTTCTCCTGCTCCCGCGAACAATCAACCAACCGCCGCAAACAAGTCGCCGTCGTCGGGTGATCCCCCGTTCCGAAGGCCATTTCCGCCGGAATCACAATGACATCACGACCCGCATGCTTCGTCTTCAGTTTCTCAATCTCCTTCTCATCCTCGAGTTGCGAAATCACGAACCGGTCCCGGATTAATATCGCCTCCGCCTTCGGCGCGCTCATCGCCACCCAGTTGGCTTTTTTAAGCTCTCTAACAGATCCCCCGAATTGTTTCTGAATCTTGAGAGCCTCCTCTTCACCCTCACAATAAACCTCAACCCGGACCGACTTTCCCCCTTTTATCTCCGAGATCACCGAATTTGGATTTCCGTAAAACCGCTCTTCCCACGCATCGGTCCACTTCACCGCCGACAGTTTGGACCAAACCCACATGGACCTAGAATTATAATTAACCATTCCTCAAGCAAGCTCCAACAGATTAATGAATCCTAATCTTAAACCCCTCAAAAATAGCTCCTCTCAATTCACTCAATCAAATGCCCCGTATATCCGGCATCCACGAGCAAATGAAAAGCCTCCCTCACTCGATCCGGAATTTCCTGCTCCGTCATAAACCCCATCGCAGGATATCTCATAATACGCTCCAAATCCCCCACCATGATGTGAATTAACATCTCCTTGGGAACGACCTCGTTACAGTATTCCTCCAGCGTTAACTTCGGCGAGGTCACTTCTACATGAAGCTGCGGCCATTGTTTCGAAATCGCGGCAAAGGTTCGCCTTTCCATATTGGGCTTCTGGACCGCAATTACCCGACTGATTTCAATCCCCCGGCCCTCTAACAAGGCCCGGGTGAACCTGACATTCTCTCCGGTGTTCGTTGAGCGATTCTCAATCAAGATCACTTCTTCCGGCACACCCAACTCCATCGCTCTTTCGGCGAATAGATCCGCCTCGGGCCTTTCAAAAATTTCCGCCGTGAAATTCCCCAACCCACCCGACATCACGATCAGAGGAGCCATCCCGGCATGCCATAGCTCGGCCACCCGATCAGCCACGCGGAGGTCCAAACTCCCAAGCGCCCAGATCAGCTCGCAGGGCTCCAACTCATGGTTCATGAGATGGTAGTCCCAAATTTGCCGGGCAGCCTCATCCAAAGTCATCGCTTTAGCTCAATTTCTACCGACACCAAAAGTTAACGCACTGAGATTTTCAGCCGGAGGAAGTAGCGGGTCTCTCCGGCGATCGGAGTAGCGAGGCGATAAACGCCCGGAGACACCTCGACCCCATCTTCGTCCACCCAGGCCTCCAGTTCTGTTGATGACTGAATCTGAAAATCAACATCCGTGGCATCGACGTTTTGGTCAAATTGCAGGGTCAAATAATCCGCACCTTCGAAATCCACGCTTCCGGGAACGAGAGCATTGTAATTGGGTACATTCGGCGATGTTCCGAGGGCATACTCAACCAAAGCCGCAAGACCATCAAGATCGGCGTCTTCGTCATCGCTCGTCACCCCGTTCGCGACCTTCCAGATCGCTAATCCGGACTCAGCAATCGTATCGGCAACACCTGGCCCTCCACCAACTGTTGTATGAGCACCCCAACTTTCTGGTAGTGAATGATCAGGGACACTCTCAGCATTTCGCAACACCAGGGATGCTCCATTATCATCAGCGGCAGCCGGCCAAGGCGAATTATCGCCGAAGTCCAACTCGTGCAAGACACCCACCCCCTCAAGATCGAGCGAAAGTCGCTCTCCACCGTTATTGAGTTTTCCGAAATACTCACCGGCAATCGCAACGCCCTCGCCATAACGCGCGGCGAAAGCCTCGACATCCTGAACAAGAACCGCGCGTGCTCCGGGATCAAGCAGACTCTCGGGACCAAAGGCAAATGACACTCCATCAGAAAAGTGAACTCCCTCGAGCTCAAGCGGCTGGGTTCCCACATTCAGAAGTTCGATAAATTCATAATCGTCCCGATCAGTGGACACCGCAATCTCCGCCGCACTTGTCGGTTCGGCCGGATGATAGTGAATCTCAGAGATGACCAACTTGTCAGCCGAAGCCGGAATCGAGTTGATACTGAAGAAAGTCGAGGTCAACGCACTCCACTCACTCGACCCCGAGTTATAGGCCCGCGCCCTAAACTGCGAGGCCGCATTGAGAGCGACCGGTATAGTCCGGTTGGTGCCGTTGGTTGCTTCGATCTCACCCCGAAGGCGCAGGTCAAAACTGACATCCGAACTCGTGGCACTCTGATTGTGGACCTCAACCGCAATGACATTCTCTCCCGGGATGAAATTGGCGGTAGATAATTCGTAGCGGAAAAAAGCATTTTCATCTGGCGTGCTACTGGTCGCATAGACGTCGTAGGCCGCATTTTCCGGTAGATTCGTCGTGCGAACGACCTCGACTCCATTCACGTAGACCGCCGCTCCGTCGTCGTAGAGAAGGTCCAAATCGAATCGAGAGAAAGAACTCGGATTGGGGATTACAACTTTATGTCGGAAATAGGACGTTGCATTTCGCTGAGGCCCGGGTGTTTCCAGATCGACATCTACGGAACCGATTAGCTGCCCCTCATCACCCTCGTTATAGCCAAGCTCCGATGGGCCTTCGGCCCAAGCGGCATCATTAAACCCACTGGCATACCAGGCCGTTCCCTGATTAGAGCCGTCATCGAGATACTTCCATAGAGCCCCTGTCAGAACGAAATCTTCCGGGGTTGGCACTCCGTCATCAAAAGGAGCGAGCACCGCATCAGGGCTGATCGCTCCACCGGGAAGACGCGGATCACTCCCGTCGAGAGTGTAATAAATGGCAAAGGCATCCGTGGTCATGGTCACGCCGGCACCCGGAGCTACCGATCCCCCGTGCTGGGAAAGCACGGGCGCCACAATATTCGGATACATGTTGGCGGACTTCAGGAGGCCCAGTCGACTCAACGAAAGATTCGGAAAGTGGTTATTGACCAAATTATTTTGATACGCGAGCCACTGCGATGGAGTCCGGTTGGGGGTCCCATTGACGAATTTCCATCGCGCAGCTTCGGCGATGTAACTCAAACTACATTCATCAATACGATGCTGTAATCGAGCGATATTCCTCTCCGCAGTCAGAGCACCATCATTAAAGAAGCGCTTATGAATCTGATCCGCCAGAACGATTTTATAATCCGGATCTCCCTCGCTGCGAAACTCGGTCAGTGCACTCAAGGGGCCGTTGTGAGTCACGTTGTGGTTTCCATTGGGAGTCCGCAAATAGCCATCGGCATCCTTGACGTAAAACTTAAAGCCCTCCCCATTTTCAAGAGAACCCGCTGCCCGGAATTCGCTCTCGGAATTCCCCATCGTCCATAACAACATGAAGTCGATGAGATTGGGAACATCGAGCATATCCTTGACCGAACCATAAGGACTCGCACCACCCAGAAGATTCCGCATCGTCACCCAATTAGTCAGGTCACCATCTTGAAGTTGTTGCAGACCGGGGTTACCGAATTCCGACCCCGAATTATTGGCATTAATGGTATCATATTCCTCCTCCTTCCCCGGAAGATAATCCGCGGAAAATGCCGCATCCCATCGTTCGCGTAGATGATACTGCCCGCGATATTTTCCGTTAAAATACAAATGTACGAAGCGCCCGTGGGTTGAAAGATTTCCCATATCAAGCATCGCGTCATCAGTATAGCGGTTCGAAAGGTAAGCTCCCCGGTTGATCATATCGTGATTCCCCGCTCGCAAATCAAGTGCATCGAAATCTTCAGTCGGAGGAATCTCGTAGCCTGTCTCTTCGAACAATGGATATTCGAGGCGGCTGGGACCATACTCGGAGCGAAAATGCAGACGAATACTACGTTTTTGAAAATTGGTAAAATAAGATCCGTAACGCACCACACCCGCATCGACCTGTTTTGCGCCCGTTTCAAAATTGAGAAGTTCGACCGAAACGGGGAGCTCGGTTCGATCAATATCCGAGCCATCAAAGGTCAATGAAACCGTGGGGATAGAGCCAAGCGCATCAATCATCTGCGGTCCATAAACCGGATCCTGCGTGATCGAAGTCGCCATCTCCGGTTGCGTCACCACGTCAGCCCTGAAGATATAGGAGTGCGTATCGACATTTGTTGAGAGAAAGCCTTCCCGATAGGCCATCGCCCGAATCACCGTGGTCTCATTAACAGTAATCGGCCCGGCGTAAACCGTGCCTTCGGTCTCGCTCGGCGGCGTGCCATTGGTGGTATAGCGAATAATGGCTTCAGGAGTCTCCGTGGTGATAGCCAGACTAAAGGGAGCATCGTGAAGCCCCCGGTCAACACTGAATTTGGTATCCTCGGTAATACCATCAACAAACAAGCTATTTGCTTCATCTGGAGTGGGTACTGGGAAAAAGCCCCTTGAGGAACCATTGAGATCCACCCGCATTGCCGTCAATCGGGGTGAAAACAACAAGTCGGAACTCCCCGTTGATTGATTCAAAAGATGGATCGCCAAAATGTTCTCGCCTTGAACCAAACTTCCAACCGTAAGCGGATAACCACTCAAGGCAACCGCGTCGGTCTCATTGCGACCGCTTTGAGGATCAGAACGGGAATTCCATAGAAGAGAATCGGGAGCACGTTCGCGGTGAATTTCCACTCCATTTAAATAGGCCACAAATCCATCCTCCCAGCGCGCGCTGAGAACGAGATCCTGCAGCCCCGCAGGTGACGGAACGTCGAAAGGAATCCTGACAAACGCAGTGGCGTTCGCTCCCGACATTTCAGCCTTCAACTCTGCAGCCCCCGTTCCTAAAAATTGCTCGTAGCTTCCCCCGAAAGAATCAAATCCAATCCCGGTCGTCGCGGCAATCCAACCGGAGTCATCATGTCCGATATCTTCCCAACCGGAAATCTCGTTGGTCGGCACATGAACACGTGCAACCTCCCCCTCTTCCACGAGAACTTCAGCAGTCGGCACTCCAAATCCGACACCATAGGAAATATCCTCAAACTGCTTGGGATAGTTTACAAATTCACTGCTGACCGTCACACCGTCCGGCTGCACAAGCGCCAAGTATCCGCCCTCCCCGGACTGCAATTGAAAATTTGTATGAAGCTCATTCGCAGGGTCGGAAAGATCGTCCCCTGAAGCGAAAACCAAAAGATACTCTCCCACATCCAAATTCACCGCAGGAATCCGCCACTTGGTTAAATTTTCCGGATCATCGGTCAAAAACCAGCCATCAAGATCTCCCGCCCCATTCGTCGAATTCCAAAGCTCAATCCAATCCGAACGCTTGCCATTACTGTCTTCAATCCCCTTTCCGTTACTGGCCAAAAACTCGGTAATTTTCGCCGAGGACAGAGTCTCCCCGGATGCCGTGAGGACAGGCATCAGGATGGAAACTAAGCTGCATGAGAGAACGTTGAGCAGAGACAAGAGACCAACTTTTTTCATACCTCGAAAAACCTAGCCTTTGCTCCGCTCTTTTCCGATAAGGAAGTTAAAATTAATATCCCCTAGTTGTTTTCTGAATCCATGTGAAAATCGTGCTTTCATGCAGGTTCAGAAAATGGACGGCTTTTGGACAATTATTTTCGAAACAACCTGAAAACTCCTATCTTTTGTCCGCCCAATCGTCGCTACGAAACGGACTTACTGGCAAGCCCTCTCTATTCACTAAATTCGACTTGGGATTATTGGCCCAGGCATAGCGAATCGC
>JAQWZU010000053.1 GCA_029253285.1 Akkermansiaceae bacterium
ATTGAAATTTGTGAGAGGATTCCTTCGTCGAAGGCTTCCATTTCCATGGTGGCCTTATCGGTTTCGATTTCCGCGATAATATCGCCGATTTCGACTTCATCGCCCTCCTTTTTGATCCAGCGAACCACGGTCCCTTCGGTCATGGTGTCGGAGAGCTTTGGCATTTCAATATTGATCGGCATAGTCGTGATGAAGTTGGAAAATTGGAAAGAGAGGATGACTGGTCAGGGCGGGGGAGGGATAGCAGAGCTTGGACTGAATTTGAAAGATAATTCCAAGAATCGGATGTGCAATCCAGAGGCCTGAAAAGTGAACGGGAAGTTAGTTCGCTAACTTTCCGCCTTAGGCCATGGAGACGACGCTCTTTCGGGCGAGGCGGCACATGATATTGCGGACCTCGCTGCGACCGGCATCGGTCAGGCGGAAGGTCTTGTGGGAATTGAGCGTTTCTCCGGCGACAAACTCCATAAAGCCTTTCTTCTCGAGGTTTTCCACGGTGCTGGTGGTGTTGGAGGGTTTGCGGTCATAGCTGTCGAGCCAGATGTTCAATCCACGGGTGTCGAGGAGTTCGGCTTCTTCGAGGTGTTTGTGAAGGCTTCCGAGAAGGACACACTCGGGGCCATTAAGGTCTAATTGAGAGTCGCTGAGGAAATGGCGGATTTCGCGGAGGTCGTCGGCTGTTTCGCGATCTTGACGCACGCCAATCCTCGCTTCCGCGCCCAACACGGCCTCCTTGGTCTCGATCATTTTGGCAATGACATCCTGCAGGATTTGGAGTTCGTCGGCATTCCAGGACCAGAGTTGATCGGCGACGCTTGCTAGTTTTGAGGGCGAGCTCATGACGCGTTTTTAGTAATTTTTCTAAAAAATGCAAGTTATTTTAGGGCGGTTAAATAAATAACCCCCTAAAATTAGGTGAAAACTCTAAAATACTCGGAAAATTACTAAAAAATGCTAATTTGAAACCGTCCGCTGCCTAGGACGCCATTACCTTAGAAATCATGAGCATTCAAAGACCTCTTCCAAAACCATTGTTTCCTGGATCCCATCGTGAGATTTTCTCCTCTCGCAACGACTTCGCGGCACTTTCGAAATCTCCCCGGGAAATTAGCAAATCGGATAAAGTTAGCCAATCTCTCGCCTCTTGCTTCAGCAATGAGGAAGAAAACGCTTCATTGCTGGCTGATGAGATCCCCAATAGAGTCCTAAATTACATTATTGGAGAATCCCGCGCCTTGATGGCTGTCGAGACGGTGGGTCAGGCTCATTGGGATGCCTTGAGTGGGTTTCTCTCCGGGGAGCTTCAGGGGTTCGTCGATTTGAAAAAGCAATTGAACCAAGCCCAGCGTGATTGTGAAGCGATGTTGAAGATTGCCGAAGAGCTTTGTGACTCTCCCAATGGTGAAGTGAGTCCGAATCGCATTCTCGAGGTCGCGGTCGCCCTTCAGGAGGCTAAAATGCGTCGGGACAACCTTCGGGCCCGGGTGAAATCGATTATCGACGGGTTGTGCAAAGAGATTCTCGCCGGAAATTCCTCAGGCGATTCTTTCGAAATTCGTCTTCGAGGAGTTTTAGGGAAGTTGGGCTAGTGCTCCATCTTTCTCAGATTGACGGATATTTTCTGGTGAGAGGCTGAACCTATTTTGGACACCTACCCAATGGGATGGGTGCCTGCAAAACTCCACCGTATCAAATTGGCGTTCCTTGGCTTAAAAAAAACGAAACCAGACGACAGGTTGGTTTGTCGAAGGTGGAATTCCAATGGTTGATTTTTTTAAGCGATCGTAAGGACTTTCTCGATGATCCGGCGGGCATTTGGGAGCTGCTCGTCCTCAATGTGCTTTGAGTAAATGGCCGGAGCGTCGATGGTGCAGACTCGTTTGATCGGGGCGTCGAGGTAATCGAAGGCGTGTTCCTGAATCAGGGTGGTGATTTGGGCGGAAACCCCGCAGAAAGGCTTGGATTCATCGACAAGGACAGCCCGGTTGGTCTTTTTGACTGATTCGATGATGGCATCCTGGTCGAGCGGGCGGATCGAGCGGAGATCGACGACCTCGGCATTGATTCCGTGCTCGGACTGGAGGGTTTCGGCAGCTTCGAGGCAGTGCAGGACGCTGCGACCGTGGGCGATGAGGGAAATGTCGCTGCCTTCGCGCTTGATGTCGGCTTTTCCGAGCGGGACGACGTGGTCACCTTCGGATGGATCGGGGACGTGGCCCCTGTTTCCGTAGAGAAGGGTGTTTTCCATGACGTAAACGGGGTCGTTGTCGCGGATGGCGGCCTTCATGAGACCTTTTGCGTCGGATGGAGTCGCGGGCGAGCAGACCTTGAGTCCCGGGAAGGCGGCGAAGAGCCCTTCGGGGGTGTGGCAGTGGGTCGCTCCGACGTTCGTTCCGCCGTTGGCAGGTCCACGCATCACAATGGGGACATTGATCAGGCCTCCTGACATGTAGCGAACACAGGCTGCGTTGTTGACGAGTTGGTCAAAGGCCACGGAGTGGAAGGACCAGAACATCAACTCCATCACCGGGCGAATGCCCAGCATGGAGGCTCCGATACCCATGCCGATGAAGCCGGCTTCGGAAATAGGAGTGTCGACGACTCGCTTGTCGCCCCATTTTTCCCAGAGTCCCTTGGTGACTTTATAGGCACCATTATATTGGGCGACCTCCTCACCCATGATGACGACGTTTTCGTCGCGGGCCAGTTCCTCGTCGAAGGCTTCGTTGAGGGCGTCTCGGTATTCGATTTCTCTCATGGTCGTGGAAAATTAGTCGTTGAAGAAGTGACGGCCGATCTTGGAGGCCTCGGTGTTGTTGTCGGATTCCCAGTAAACGTCATCCGTGACGTCTTCAATGGTGGGAGCGGGAGACTCGTCGGCAAATACGACGGCGGCGTCGGTTTCCTGCTTGGCGGTGCGGTCGATTTCCTTGGCGGATTCTTCGGTAAGAATTCCCTCGCTGATCAATCGCTGTTTCCAAAGATTGATGGGGTCGTGGTTCTTCTTGTAGTCCTCAATCTCCTCGGGCGAACGGTATTTTTTGTGGTTCGCATCAGCGACGGAGTGGCCGTAGTAGCGGTAGGTCTGAATTTCAAGAACGGTGGGGCGGGATTGCTCGTGAGCGCGCTCCATGGCGATGTTGACCTTGGCGCGGAGTTCGTAGAAGTCCTCGCCATTAACGAGGTCCCAATCGATATCGTATCCATCGGCGCGCTGAGCGAGGCAGTCTTTATAGGCGCTGGAGCGCTCTTGCGAGGTTCCCATCGAGTATCCGTTGTTCTCGATAATGTAGACGACGGGGATGTTGAAGAGGCCCGCGATGTTGAGTGATTCGTGGAAGGCTCCCTGGTTGACTGCTCCGTCTCCCATGAAGCACAGGGCGGACCCTTTTTGGCCGTTGTATTTTAAGCCGTAGCCAAGACCGAGGCCGAGCGGAGTCTGGCCGGCGACGATGCCGTGGCCACCCCAGAAGTTCTTGTCAGGAGCAAAGAAGTGCATCGATCCGCCTTTGCCTTTGGAGCAGCCGGTGGTTTTACCGAAAAGCTCGGCCATGCATTCGTTCATGTTCATCCCAACCGCCAAGGCGTGTGCGTGACAACGATAAGCGGTAATCATGTGGTCGTGTTCGCCCATCAGTGAAGCACAACCTACGGCGATCGATTCCTGACCAATGTAGAGGTGAAGGAAGCCGCCCATCTTGCCCATATTATACTGCTTCAATGAGCCTTGCTCGAAGCGTCGAATCCGGGACATTTGGCGATAGTATTCGATCTTTTGTTCCGCCGTGAGAGTGCGGTTGATCGAGGAGCTCGCAAAATCGAGCGGGGACACACTTGGGTTGTTGAAGGTCTCCATAACGAAATGTTTCTCCTGCGACATAGCGGGGGCCGGGAGTTGCGGCAAGACTAATGCGGAACTCTCATTTTGGTCGCTTTCAGACAGAATTGTGGCCAGGAAGCGGTTTAAAAGAGATGAAAACGTCCGTCTTCGCTCTCTCTCTGTTGTGGCCCTCATTTGCAGGGGCTTATGAATTCCAAGCCCCGGTTCAGCTCAAGGGCGGAGATCAGCCAATCAAGACCCAATCTCCCGGCTACGCCGCTCCCTGTCTCCATGATCTCGATGGCGATGGGAAAAAGGAACTTTTAGTCGGTCAATTCGCCAATGGCTACATTCATACTTTTAAAGGGCTTGGCGACGGGAAGTTCGCTCAAGGGAAACTTCTCGAGGTCGACGGCCGACCGGTCAAAATACCCGGTGTCTGGTGATGCACTTCCTCGACTCCACAGGTTGTGGATCTCAATGGCGACGGAAATATCGACATTCTCTCCGGTTCATACAGCGGAGACGATCTTCCCGAAATGGCTGGTCTCTTTCAGGTGCTTTGGGGAAAGAAAGGTGGCGGATTTAGGAAGCCGGATCCGCTGAAAGGAACAGACGGAAAGTTCCTGATCATCACGCCCGAGAAGATAGGAAAGACCGATCCCGTCACATCGCGTATTTGCACTCGGCCGACGGCTGTCGATTTCGATTCCGATGGCGACCTCGATCTCGTCGTGGGTAATTTCAAAGGAACATTTTATTGGTTCGAGGGTGAAGGGAAAGGAAAGTTCAAGCCCAAGTCGAGCCGCATCGATTGTGGAGATAAGGCGCTTAAAATCCCCAGCTATCACAGTGATCCCTTCTTCATCGATTGGGATGGCGATGGTGATCTCGATATGCTCTCCGGTGGTGCCGGGGGGGAGGTGGTTTGGTCTGAGAATTCTGCAGGTAAGGGAAAGCCGATTTCTCTGGGTAAGTTCGAGACACTCACCACAGGAACTGAGATTGCCAGTCGTTGGGCAAATGAGAATGCTTTCGTTGGCGACTCTTCACGTGTTTGGGTCGATGACCTCAATGGCGATGGAAAGCTCGACCTCATCGTCGGTGACCGGGTGAGTTTGACGTCTCCCCTTGGGGGGGCTTCCTGGGAGGAGGCTAAAGAGCAGGTCAAGGCTTTGGATCGAGAATTCAATGAGCTCCGTGAAAAACTCTCAAAAATTCCTACCAAGGAGGCTCGGCAGGAGCGGAACAAAAAAAGGATTGAGCACTATGACAAGCGCAGGGAACTCATGAAGGAGGAACAGACCGGCTTCGTCTGGGTGTATTATCAGAAATAGCGTTTCCTAATTCGTCATAAATTCCGCTGGGAAGAAATGCTGCATCAGCAGTGTAAGGAAGAAGTTGGCAATGAGAATAGCCAGGGAAGAGTAGACCATCGCGTTGGTGGTTCCTCTTCCGACACCGACTGCTCCGTTGCTGGCTTTGAGCCCTTGATGGCAGGAAATAATCACGATGAGAATGCCGAAGCTCAGCCCTTTGATCACCGCGATGAAGACGTCGGAGAGGTCGGCGTATTTTGTCATGTTGGCAACCCAGTAGGCGGCTTCGACGTGGAAGACATGCACCCCGATAATGTAGGAGGCAAAGATTCCAAAAGCCGCTGCTTCGGCAATGAGAAGAGGAACAGAAATGATCATCGCGACGAGTCGCGGCGTGACGAGATAGTCGATGGGATGCACCGCCATCGAGCGGAGGGCATCGATTTGCTCCGTCACCTTCATTGTGCCAATTTCAGCGGCCATCGCCGACCCGACCCGTCCTGCTAACATCAGTCCCGTGATTGAGGGTCCCAGCTCACGAAGCATGGCGACCGAGACGAGACCTCCGGCAGCAGTTTCGAGGCCGAAGAGTTTGAATTGGAAAAGCGCCTGCGCTGCCAGCACCGCGCCAGTGAATGCACCGGTGATAATGACCACCGTTTGAGACCGTCCACCGATCTCCGCGACTTGTGCGAAAGTTTGTTTGTAGCGACGTTGGCCCTTGAGAAGAGACTCGATGATTCCGCCGACCAAATACCCCAATTGCCCAAGGTAGCTCATGAGGCTGAGCGTCAGGCGTCCGAGGGAGTGGAAGGGATTCATTACCATTCGCAAATCGATTCGATGTGGGTGGCGCTGCCGTCGCGGAGCCAGGCGTCGAGTTGGGCGGGGTCTTTGAGCTGCTGCCCACGAAGGCGGGGGACCACGATGAACTTCGAGGTGATCTCGGGTAAGGTGGTGAGGTCCCCCCAGAGTTTTTCGAATTGCGTGACGGGGAAGACGTCTTCTTGTCCATGACCCCAACGCTTCTTCACGTCCTTGAGCGTGATGTAGGTCGGGAGATGGGAGGCGATGCTCCGCACGGCGGCGGAGATTTTTTCCTGATCGTCGGCGAGGATGTCTTCGCGGGTAAGGCCGAAGAGTTCGAGCAAGGCATCGAGGTCGATCCAGGTCGTCATCGAGTTGTAGTAGGAGAGCTCAAACTCGTCTTCTTCGCGCGGCATGGCGAGGCCTTCGAGGAGGCGAGTCCGGCCGTCGACGGAAGCGAGGCCACCTCCACGGTCTTCGAGGCGGCGGGTGATGACTTCGAAAGTCAGCCCGGCCTCGCTTTGGAGGTGGTGCCCCAGAATAGCTGGATCAACATCGGCTCCGAGGGTGTCGATGTTGTGTAGCATGAGAGTTTTTAGCTGCGGACGTTCCTTGAGGAGTTCGGCGAGGGTGCCATTGAGGAAGAGGTTGGGCAGTTCGTAGAAGTGGCCGACCGGGTGAAGGCACTGGAGCGGCAGGTTGTCGTTATAGTCGGTTGCTTCTCCGGCCGACTGAGCCCAGCCAATGAGGGCGGAGCGCAGTGAGTCGCGCATCTTTTGTTGCTGCTCGTCGAGGACTTGCTGGGGCATTTCTTCCCAGGCGAAACGAAGATCGCGTTCGGTGGGAATCATGCGCTGTCCCACGGAGCGGCCGGGGGAGAGGTGCAATGGTCCGGGGTAGGAATAGTGATCGACGGTGTCGAGGAAGTCGCTCGTGGGTCCGTGGGTCAAGTAAGAGGTCGTGAAGAGATGCGGGATGGTGTTTCCGGCCTCGAAGCCTCGCTTGCGGGACTTGCCGAGGTGGGTCTCGATGAATGTGCGATGCTTTCCGCCGAGGCGGGCGAAGGGATGGAGGGCTTTGCAGACACCGGCGCCTTGGGTCCAGCGGGATCCAGCTCCGGCCGCGAGGGTTACCACTGCGACTTCGCCTTTGGCGAGTGCCTGTTGTCCCAGCGCGACCGCTTTATCGGACGGGTCTGTGGTGGTGAAGTCCGTGATGTCTTCTGGGGTGACGTCCTTGATAGTGGTGTTGGCGGAAAGGCGGTTTTGGGCCAGTCCGATGCGGCCGTCGCGCAGGTCGCGGCGGATTTTTTCGTGTTGGGCCCTGTCGAAGCCGTGCTCGGTGAGGAGTTGCTGAAGCGAGCTGTCGCCATCTTCTTCCCCGGCGGCGCGAGGAATGAGGGTGTCGAAGAGGGCTTGCACCGATGACTCGAAGGCCGGGTTGGTGCGGCATGCGCTCGCGAATTGGTCGAGCTCGGCGCGTGCGATGGGGGAAAGATCGGCGGGTGGAGTGCGAAGGGTTTCGCCCAGTGAAAGGTGGTAGTAGCTTGGGGGGAGAACGGCGTCTGCCCCCTCGCGGAGATCACCAAAACTGCCGTGCGGGTTGATCCCGAAATCGTAGACGACCGGGTCCATGGCGAAAGGGAGGGCGTTCTCCAGTTCGCGCTTGGTGCGGATCATGATCTCGTGGATTGCTTCGAGCGCTTCCGCTTTGCGGGAGGGTTCGACAATGAAGCCCATTCCGCCGCCGGACATGCCGCCGAGCATCCAGAAGCCCCAGAAATCGTCGCCGAAGTTTTCGGAAACGCGGGCGATGAGAGTTTCGGTAAAGTGGTTGGTGGCCCAGGGGATGATCGTTTGGAGCGGGCCGCGGAAGTTCTCGGTGGTGAGCTCTCCGAGGGTGCGAATGTCGCCGGCGCGCAGGGCATTGAGGATCCGGTCGAGGAGGTCGAGGGCATCCTGACGTCCCTGCCACTCGGCTTTGGAACGGAGGAGGTATTTCTCGGTGACCATCTCGAGAATGGGGCCGACATTTTGGGCCATGCCACCGTGCACGAGAATGAGGGAATCGGTGAGAGCCTGGCGGGCCTCGGTGGAAATTTCGTCGTCGCCGAAGACGTGGTGCTTGGGCATGAGGCGACCCCTGGAGACGCCGTGTTCGGGGTCGGTTTCCCCGGCGACTTCACCTTCGATAAGCTTGATGCCGGGCCAGACTCCACCGGAGTCCTGCCAGCCGCCGCCGGAGCCTCCAATCCATTCGCCAAGAATGGCTCTCGCAAGTACGAGGCGTCTCTCACTTTCGGTAAGTTCGCCGGTGAGTGATTGGGTTTGTCCGGTGGCGCGCATGCAGGTGCTAATGAGAGCGGCGAGGAGATTGGTCGAGACGGCAAGGCGGGAGCCTTTCGGGATGTCGTTGACTGAGGAGATGATTTCGATGCCGCGGCCGGGACCCGCGATTTGGGCGAGAAGGTCGGCGAGGGATTTGCCCGATCCTTCGATGCCGGGAGGGACGATCCCGGAGGCGATAACGGCGGCTTTGAGGAGGCCGAGGTAGTCTTTGGCAAAGTCGAAAACTTCGGCAAGGGCACTGATTTCGGCGCTGGCTTTGAGGTCGATGCTGGTGAGGCGTAGGATCGGTCGGTCTATGATGCGGAAGTAGGCTTCGACGGGCGGCTTGGGTGAGTCGTTACGTCCGTGGACGGTGAGGTCGACGGAGACGTTGATGACGCGAGCTCCCTGTGGGAAGTCCATGCCGAGGAAGAAAATATCGGACCACGCGGAGTGGGTAAGATCCATGCGGACGGGCGTGCGTTCGCAGAGTATGGGAAAGAGATTGTCGGTGAGACTGAGGAGTTCGGGGCGTATTCGCAGCGGGTGGTCGGCGGGGTGTCCCATGCGGAACATCCATTGGTTGCCACGCACGGTGCGGACGGATTTGCGGACCTGGTCGGCGAGAGTTTGGAAGGCTAGCTGATGGTAGGCGGCGGCGAGGGAAGAGCAGATGGCATCGCTGGGGCCTTCCTTAGTTTGTTTGGCCAAGAAGGTGTCGATTGCTTCTTCAAAGCGGCGTCCGAGGAGATCTTCGTAGCCGGTGAAGGGAATGGAGCCGGTGGCTTCGGCGGAGAGTTTGTCGGGGAGGTGGAAGCGGTAGATTGCTTGCAGAAAAAAGATGGCCCGCACGCGGTGGTAGAGGTTGGCGGAGCGACGGCGGAAGGCGTCGAGCTCCTGGCACTCGGCAAGGAGCGCTGTTGGATCGAGCTCGGCACATGCCTCGGCCAGCGAGCGGTCGCGCAGGACGGGATCGTCCGCCGTGATGATGGAAACAAGCATGGTTTATCGGGTCATGGCGATGAGTTCGATGATCGAGGCCATGACTTCATCACGACTTTCGCCTGCCAGAGCCATGCCGAGTTGGGCTCGGAGGAGTCCGTAGGGTTCTCCGATGTTAAAGCGGATGCCTTCGATTTCGCAAGCGAGGTAGTTTTCGTTCTGCGCCGTGGCGTTCAGGCTGGGGCTGAGAAGGAGCGGAGTGCTATCGCTTTCAGCGAGATGTTTCATTACCGCCGGGTTGATGACATGCATGCCGAAGAAACAGAGGTAATTTCCAGAGCGCAGACCGGGGATGATGAGTTCCTGTTCGGCAATGGTGGGCGTGGGTTTTTCGAGAACGGTGGAGACTTCGTAGAGTCCGTTGCTGCCACTGACACGCTGTCCGCCAACGGTGCCGTAGATCGGGAGTTTGCTTTCGTGTGTCGGTTGGACTGCCGAGATTGAGCCTTCGACTTGGTTGGCGACAGCTAGAAATTGCCCAAGGCAGGACTCGTTGCTTTGAGTGAGGTAGAGGTGGTCACCGAGCATCAGGAGAATGCGGTCTACTCCAGCGAATTCCCGAGCGCAGAGGACGGCGTGTCCATAGCCTAGGGGATCTGACTGCTCAATAAAGGTGACCTTCGGGAGGTGTTCGCCAACGGCATTGGAGAAATCACGTTCGCAATTCGGAGCAATGACGATGGCAGCTGAATCCATGCCATTAGCGAAGATTTCGTCCAAAAGAAAGGCGATGGCTGTTTTGGTGTCGCCGTTCGGGCTGACCAAAGTCTGGAGAGGGAGATGATGTTGGCCTGGGCCAGCCGCTGTGATGACAGCTTTTTTGATCTTCATGTTGCGGTAACGAGTATGCTAGGTGCACACTCAATGACAAGGCGCAAGAGATCGAAGGCAGTCAACGTCCTCAACGAATGGCAGCTCTGGTCATCGCTGAATTTATTAAGAGCTCATGTGAAGGTTCGGGCACTGGGTCGTAGGAGTGGGGTCAAGGTGACGAAAGCTCTGGAATTCCTTGGGGTGGGATCATCGGTTTAGGTGACCTCAGCTCCAATGAGCAAAGATTTGCTGGGGATTTCTGAGCGGGTCCCAACCCCGCCCCATCGCTGAAAAAACCGGAGCCATTGATGGTTTCGCTGCATCCACAGCCCCTTTGCTGTGGGGCTGTGCCATTTCGATTGTCGTGAACGATCAGAGGACTCACCGTCCAGTTACCCTCAACCTATTCATGAATTTCGCGTTGAGAAATATGGCACTGGAATGCTAGGCTGTTGCTCAATTACCGATGTGATGTCATTAAGAACGGAAAAGATTAAAGAGGTCGCGGGTAAGATTCGTGAGGCTCGGAGGTATTGGGATGCGCATCGAAACAAGGCGGCAAGGCGGGAGAGGGAGCTGGCACTTGGGCTCTACTCGGAGTTGACGGAGGTGGAGAAAAAAGAGATCCCCGAACAATTGCGGGTTTGGCTGCGTTACCGGAGCGAGAAGTATTTTGGAGAGGAGCGGACGTCGCCGGGCCAAAGGGGATCGCAAAGTAAGAAATTAGCTAAGACCAAGAAAAAAGCGCACGCGCCTCGGCATTCGATAGCGAGTCGACGAATCAATAGTCCGGTTGGATCACTGGTCTTACTGAGTTCTAGGAAGGGGATCTCTGGGCTTTATTTTGGTGATCGGATTGAGCGCTCGACCCTGCCGGAAGGAAACGAAAAGGATCGCTTTCTGAATCAAGCGGAAGAGGAGTTGGGAGAGTATTTTAGAGGAGAGAGGACGAGTTTCGAGGTTTCTCTTGATCCAAAAGGGAGCGAGTTTCAACGGGATGCCTGGCGACAGCTGTCACCGATTCCCTATGGTGAGACGATTTCATATGGCGAGCAGGCACGAAGAATGGGGGATTTTAAAGCGGTGCGTGCCGTGGGAACGGCGAATGGGGCTAATCCGATCTCCATTATTATTCCGTGTCATCGCGTGATCGGCAAAAACAGCACCTTGACTGGATTTGGGGGAGGTTTGGACCGAAAGGAAAAATTGTTGAGGCTCGAGGGAGTATTGTTGGATTTTTTCGAATGATTGGGTCGGGATTGCTCGAAAGCCTGCAAATTAATAAGGAAAGCCGAATAATTGGGGGGGCGTCAAAAAGGGGAGTTGGGTCCATTGCCATTCATTTTAACCGTTTTATTTTCAGTATTTTATTGTGATTTTCATTCTGAATGGAGAGTTGTGCTGAGAAGCGATCCTCATTTTGGGGGTTGCTTGGAAAACACAATGTGTTTACATTGTGGGCATCATGAAGCTGCAGCGAGTATCTCCATTCCGTCCTGGTTTCGCGCTTATTGCGACAATTTCGGTTTTGCTTTTGTTGACCTTGGTCGCAGTCGCATTTCTTTCACTATCAGCACTGACCGTGCGAACGGCTCGTGATGATTGGGCCCGGGAGGAAGCCCGCGCGAATGCTCGTTTGGGATTGATGATTGCCTTCGGAGAGTTGCAGCGTGAGATGGGTCCTGACCGCCGGATTTCGGCAAGTGCGTCCATTCTGGATCGCGAACCCGACTCCCTTAGAATTGACGGTGTGGATCATCCCAACTGGTTGGGCGTTTTTTCCACGGATTACGAGGAGAACCAAAACGGCAGCCCTTGGACCCGGGATGATGAGTATAACGGTGGGATGGCAGACGCCCGAGGTGGAATGGCTTATCGAGCCCGAGACGTCGTGAAGGGGTATCTGGTGAGCGGAAACGAGGGTGGTAAAGGTAAGATGTCGGGTAAGCGACAGTTTCTAGATGCGATTAATGCAAATTTGGGAAACGGCGATGAACAGGTGAACATCGTCGGACCGGGTTCAGTGAATAATCTGGATGATCAGGTTTTCGTGAAGCGGGTGTCCACTGAGAAAGAAAAGCTCTTGCCAAATGGCACTAAAGATTACCGCGATTTGGGTGGTTATGGGTTTTGGATTGGTTCCCTTGGCGCGAAAGCGGCAGTCTCCGTGGCCGACACTCACCGTGAGGAAACGATCGATGGAAAAGGGGGAGGCATTCAGCGACTGATTAATGCCCAGGATGTCGAGGCTGCAGTTATCGATGGCATTGCTGACGTTGTTGAAGACGAAGCGGCCAAGTTGATCACGTTAAATACGTTGGCCTTGGTTCACCCCAGGAATAAAGAGGCGATCAAGGACAATTTCCACAATATCACAGGATACTCGCGGGGAGTTTTGGCTAACGTTCGTGACGGGGGACTTAAGCGTGATTTGACGGCCTACATTCTGAGTGATGGCAGCATTCCGGATCTTAGTTCTGAAGCGGCCCACTATCAGGGGCTTGATGATGAAGATTTCCTGGTAGGGCCAATCAATGAAAAAATGGCTGGGTTTAGAGGATTTGATTGGGACTCTGCGCGCTACAAAGAAATTGCGCCGACTTTCGGGGTGTTCAGAGAATGGTTTCTGTTCTCTCAGACCAATAGTTTCAATCGACAAACGATGGATCAGGTGACTCCGGAAAGATGGAGAAATCCACCGTCGGCAAACGATGGGGACGGTTTCTATGACAGAACCAATAAGAGCACTGTAGCGTTCACCCCATTTACCAAGCCAAATATTACTCCTCTCCTGACGGAGGCCAACATGTACTACAATGTCGGCTACAAGAAGGTGGGATCCGGGACAACCGCCAAGTATCGGTTGAGCCTGTGCATGTATCCCAGAGTGGCGTTGTGGAATCCCTATAGTGTTGACTTGAAGGTGCCGGCAATGACCTGCCAGTTGTTTGTTAACGGTAACAAACGAATTGAGGTCGAGACTGCAACTGGATTGAAGTATCAGAATATTTACTTTGGCCAGACCGGAGCGCCACCGGGAGGGGCAGGCCGCCAGAGTGGTAACCTTTCCGGCATGATTTTCATGCAGATTCCGAGTTCCAATATTCCAGCTGGTCAATCGCTCGTCTTCTCTCCATCTGTTTCCGCGCCCTTGGATGCGATTAATTTTAGTAATAATCGCCTGTCTGCCGGTGTCGCGCCGTCTGCCTCAAGATGTTTCTATCAGGATTATATCGGACAACAGAGGGTCAGAGGTCAGATGATTTCTGATTTGCAATTGAACTCCCCGCCAACTTCGGTGCGGGAAGTGCCTGATACCGGTAAGATTAATGGGGCGGATAACTACATGGTCTCATTGAGGCTCAACGAAGGAAGGACGAATATTAACTACTCGACCTTTGCGCAGTTGCCTTTGTTTTCCGTGGCAAACATCTCTCTGCAGGCAGGGGGATCTGACGAATTGCCTCTTGAGTTGATTACCTCCTTCCCGGTAACCGATATTACCACTGGTTTTGACCGACTGCCGGAGCCATCGGTGTTCACCCGAGATGGCTTTCGTCTGAGGTGGTGGAAGGAGACTAAATCCAATGTTTTGAACTCAGGTAAATTAACCAAGACTGATGGGGCTCACCTACAAAGTGCGGCTCTGGGGACCTGGAATTTGCGGGGGGCCTATTACACTCGAACTCCGTTTGATAATGTGAGCGACACTCCGCCATATTTCCACGGGATTTATATGCGTGATTTCCCCGATACCGAAGTGACCTTCAGCGATATGACTCCGGTTTCGAGAGATGGTCTTAACACAACTTTCCCGTTTACCTCGCCTAACGCCGGGCCGTCTGGCCTGATTGCTTTTGAGCTCCCAAGTAAGGATGTGGGCCTACCCTCAATTTCATACCTTCGACATCTGAAGTTGTCGGAGTTTGCGTGGCATCCCAGTTATGCCATCGGGAACTCACTTGTTGATCCCCGCGTCGAAAGAACGGGAACCAGCCCGATTTTGACTGGTTCTTCCGAGCAAAAATATACCGGTTGGAATGGTTATTTCCTGGGACGAGGCAGTCGTGGTGGATCGAAATTCGAGGGCGAGTATTGGGCCTGGTTGATTCGCACTATTCTGTTCGACACAATGAAGGAGAGCAATCTGATCTACGATCAGAGTTTTGAGCTGAACTTCAATCTTTGGGATGACTTCTTTGTGTCAACGGGAACGATTAATCAGAAGCAGAGATTTGCAGATGACCCCGGAGCGAATCCATTGCCAAACGGACGTTTTGGAGTGTTTGATGGAGGTGAGGACTTATCTGGTGATCTTCTTGATTTCCACCGTGCCGCCTCGCGCTTGAGTCTTGAAGGTGCATTTGATGTGCACTCGACCAGCAAGCAGGCATGGAAAGCCATTCTTTCATCAACCCGGGATATTGGATTCGGAAGTAAAGGAGTCACTCCTTATCCGAGACTTCTGAGTAAGGACAATCGTGATTACCTTGGAGATCGGATTAATGAGGCTGCCTACGATGGATTCCGGAGTCTGCAGGTTGATGAAATCGATGCCCTTGCCGAAGCGATTGTATACGAGGTGAAAACAAGAGCGCCCTTCTTTGGGCTTGCTGACTTTGTGAATCGCAGACTGACCATGGATGAAACAGGGAGAGAGGGCGCAATCGAAGCTGCGATCTATCGGGCCGGAATCAACGACACCCTCATTTCGGAGTATCCAATCAACCGGTACAAAGAATTACCGGACGTCAATCTGACTGTCCCCGGCCAAGCAAATATTTCGGATTCCACTCGTCTCAGACAGGTAGATAAGCCCCCCTCAACAGCTTGGGGTATTCCGGGTTACCTGACCCAAGGTGACGTGTTGCAAATTATTGGTTCAACCCTTTCGGCCAGATCAGATAGTTTTGTGATTCGCTCATACGGAGAGTCAAAGGACGTTAGTGGAAAGATTCAGGCCCGAGCTTGGTGCGAAGCGAGAGTGCAGCGCACACCTGCGCCAGTGAATCCTGACAAAGAGGGCTTGAATCCCGAAGCAGTCAGTGGCAACACCGTGGATTTCGGTCGTCGTTTCCGGATCGTGTCCTTCCGATGGTTGGGTAAGGATGAAGTCTAATCTCTTCATCGGAATCTAATCATAGTTCCTTGGATAAAGCAGCTTACTGATGTGTGACAGCGTTGGTGCGCTTAGTCCGATTGATGATCCAGAGGTGAGTTTTCCAGGAATCGAGCGATAATGAAACTTAATCTGGAGATTGTAACCAATGATGAAGGCCATTCTACTGCTATCACTTCTTCTGCCCCTTGTTGTCACGGGGCAGGAAAAACTACCTCCAAAGTATCTGCGATTCGTTCCTCTGGGTGAATTGCCTCCGTGGAAGGAAGAGATTCGAGAAGACCGAAGAATCCAATTACCA
>JAQWZU010000058.1 GCA_029253285.1 Akkermansiaceae bacterium
GCATGGTATCCTTCAAAATCCCTCTTCCCGGTCTTGTCCACCCGGGCCCGCGTTTCTACGCCGGTATTCCCCTTCGTCAGTAAGCGATAGCTGAACTTCAATTCGAAATCTGCCAACTCCTCGTCCCCTGAATAAATCAAATAGACCTGGCGATTCTCTTTTCCTTCTCCCCGAATCACCCCATCCTTCACCGACCACGCCAATTCCTTTCCCTTCGGCGCTTCCCGCCATCCGTCGAGTGATTTTCCATCAAACAAAGAAACAAACCCGTCACGCGATTCTTCCGCGTTCGTCAATCCACACAGATAAAGAGCTACCAATAAGAGCCACAACATTTCAGTTTTCATTAACAACAACCTTAGTGAAGGCTTCATCCCCACGGAAGCAATTTCAGCGCCCAACTTTCACGATAAACAGCACTTGATCGGGCGAACTTATCACCAGACTCTCAAGGAAATGAAAAAGAGCATCCATTCAAGCAAGGGATACGCTATTCTTCGCAATGCCCGCCGAGCGGCTCTTGGCATCATCACCTACATTATCTGAAAGTTCCGAGTAATGAACACCATCGACAAAAAACAAAGCCTAGGTGGGTTTGAGAAATATCTCCCCCTCTGGATTCCTCTCTGCATGGCCATTGGGGTTCTCCTCTCTCTCTACACTACGCTAGGTGAACAGATCGAAGCGCTCGCCATCGGGGGCATCTCTATCCCAATCGGAATCTGTCTTTTCTTCATGATGTATCCGGCTGTTCTGAACCTCAAGGGCTCGGAACTGAGAAAACTGAAGGATAACCCCAAGCCAATCCTACTCACTCTCTTCTCCAATTGGATTATCGCGCCCTTGGTAGGATTTGTTTTGGCCAAGATGTTTCTCTCCGATCACGATGAACTCTTTGTGGCCGTGATTTTACTCAGCGCGAGCCCCTGCACCGCGATGGTTCTGGTCTGGGGATCGATGGCCGATGGGAATCAGGAACAAAACGTGGTGAATACCAGCCTCAACACGATCACCATCATGATTTTTTATGCCCCGCTCGTGGCTCTTCTGACGGGGATTCAAAATATTGAAATCGATCGATGGGGATTGGCGATCTCGGTTCTGGTCTTTATCGGACTGCCCATTTTGGCGGGATTGCTTACCCGAAAAATTGTGATCCCAATGAAAGGGCAAGCTTGGTTCGATGAAACCTATCGCCCCGTGCTCGGCAAATTTTCGATCATCTCTCTCCTAACAACACTGATCGTGCTTTTCGCACTAAATGGAAACACCATCCTGGGGAGCCCCGAATACCTGCTCTTGATTTCCATCCCTCTGCTATTGGGATTCGTGATTGTGGTGGGCATCAATATCGCCATGACCAAACTCTTCCGTCTGAAATACCGGGAAGCCGCAGTCACGGTGATCATCGGCTCATCGAGCCATTTTGAAATCGCCATCGCCACGGCCATCGCCGCCTACGGAGTCGGATCAGTGGCTGCCTTGGGCACAACGATGGGACTCTTTTGGGAAATCCCAATCATGTTGGGCCTAGTCTATCTCGCGCGATACTTGGGAAGGAAAAATTTCTGGTAACCCAACAAGCCAAAGTCGCAAATCGTTCAAACCTTTCCCCGCTGATGCCTTTCGGAACTTCAACTCAAGCTACCCCTGGTGGATGCCTTCTCAGTTTATTCGGACTGGCAGCCATGGTCTTTGGTGGCGTGTGCACCTGGGAATTGTTCGTCGCAATTGATGTTCCTCCATCGAAATCCGCCCCCGAGCTTATCATGAAACTCGGTTTTGGTTCAGCGATCGGCGTCAGCCTTGGGCTCTTTCTTATTCGGTGGGGTTGGCGGCTTACCCTCCGATCCAACATGAAAGATCCGTACGACCCCGACAAACCAAGAGTGCGATTCTAAACGAATCCTACTTTTTCCCCAGGAATCCCATCTCCTTCATCCAACCTGCGGCGCGATCCGGCCAGCCGCCGACACGTTGCGGAATATCCTTCATGCCAAAGCCATGGCCACCTTTGCCATAGATGTGTAGTTCGCATTCCGCACCGGCCCGCTGCATCGCGAGGTAGTAAAGAGCTGAGCCTTCAACGAATCGCTTATCCCCATGCGCTACCACCACGAAAGACGGCGGCGTTGATTTCGTCACCTTCACCTCGGGCACGAGCGCGTTGGAATCTTTTTCGTTTTTGAGATAGGCCGGATAAACCAACACCCCGAAGTTCGGAATAGGCGAATGCTTATCGACCGCTTCCTTCGGATAAGAAACCGAGCCATCGGAAGTCAACACCGTCGCAGTCAAATGCCCTCCCGCCGAAAAACCTAAAAAGCCTACCCGCTTCGGATCAATCTTCCACTCCGCGGCCTTGGAACGAACCAGACTCACTGCACGTTGCGCGTCTTGCAGCGGAGCATGATGCTTTTCGAGATTCTTGCGACGCGGCACGCGGTATTTCAAGAGGACCGCATTCACCCCAATCCCATTGAGCCAGGTGCAAACATCCGAACCCTCATGCTTTGAGGCTAAGATCCCATAACCACCCCCCGGAGCCACGACAACGACCGCGCCGGTATTCTTGTCAGCCGGGGCCGGATAGAAAGCGATCGTCGGCTTGCTGACATTGGAAGTCCGCGTAATCCCGTCGTTATTGCGATCCGCCACCTTTTCCTCCCCAATGATCTGACCTTCTTCGCCGGGCACCGCCCCGGTCCACAGAGGAATTGGGCTCCCCGGATCAGCTGGAACCAAAGAAGACATTGCCATAAAAAGTGAGAGAAAAAGTGATTTCATAAATTGCGAAGACAACTACTCATCGAAAATGATCAACCTTTCTCTAAGAATCCCTTCCCGATTTCGAAAGAGTCGCGGCTCTGGCCCGTAGAATGGTTCCCCATTCCTTATACCTCAACTATTTGAGGTGAATTAGACAGGCGGAAAATACTCTCCTAATGAAGACCTTGTCCTCAACTCTCGTTTGCTTCGTTTCACTCAGCCTCGCCACAATCGGTCTGGCTCAGGATAAGAAGAAGCCTAACGTCGCGCGCGCCAGCGAGCATCCATACGCCGACTCGTCGAAAGGCCGCGAAAACTACCAGCTCGCTTCCAATCCGGTCAACAGCAAGCGGCTTTACGATTTCTTCCAACGCCAGGCCGACTTCTATATGGCGAACCCCGACAAGATCCCCACGATCATTCCAGCCTACCCCGGACTCGACGCCGGAGAGCACGGACACTGGGGAAAACACAATCAAAACAACCACAGCGACACCCGCTGGAACCAGGCCGAGATGGGCGAAGTCATCACCCAGGTTTTCCGCCATCAAAAACTCGCCGTCCTCAAAGGCATCTGCGTTCGCCTCGGTTCCCATCGCGAGCTCGCCACCTGCTTCGATCCCCAGTCACTCAGCTATCGCGCGATCTGGAATGGCGGCTTTGTCAAATTCGACGGCTTCCGCTGGGGCACCTCCCGCAACGCCCAACTTCAAGGCACTCCATGGTGCATTATTTCCGAGGCAAAGATGCCCGAGGGCGGCGTCTACCTCGGTTACCATCGCTACGGAAAACGCGTCGTCTTCGACTACCGCATCAAGGACACCATTATCAGCGACGAAGCCTGGGCCAACTCCAGCGCCTTCTTCCGTCGACTCGATTTCAAGGGCAGCAAGGCCCCCCTTTCCATCACCCTCCCCGTTGCCGACGGACTCCTCTCAGAGGTAATTTCCCGAACCAAAATCGACTCCGCGGTGATCGAAGGAAATCAACTCAAGATTCAGGGCCCACACCCCGGCGCGTCGCTCATCATTCGTATCCGTAAGGAAGGCTCCAAAATTCACGACGCCGAAGCTCTCAATCACCTCAAGGCCGAACGTAAGCTCGGGCGTCGTTGGCCCGAGGTCATCAAGTCACCCGGCACCCTCGGCAAGGAACGCAAAGGCTCCGCCTACCTCGTCGATACCCTCACCGTGCCCTACGACAATCCCTACAAGGTCGTGATGCAGATTAGCGGCATCGCTTTTCTCAAAAATGGCGACGCCCTCGTATGCACCCTCCTCGGCGATGTCTGGAAAGTGAATGGAATTAACAACGATCTCAAAAACATCACCTGGCGACGCTTCGCCACCGGCTTCAACCAACCCGTCGGCATTCACATCGACGACGACGGCATCTTCATTCTCGACCGCGGACAGATCTACCGCCTCCATGATCAAAACAACGATGGCGAGGTCGACTTCTACGAAAACTACGCCAACGACTTCGGCGGATACGACCGCAGCCACACCCACACCTTCGGCCTTCATCGCACCGCCGACGGCGCCTTCAACTTCACCCAGCGCGAAAGTATTCTCCGCACCGGCTACGACCGCAAGACCGTCCTGCAAGGCAGCGGCGTCCGCAACTGCATGGGTATCGGCGGAGCCAACGACTATTTCTGGGTCGCCCCGCAGGAAGGCACCTGGACGCCTGCCTCCGCGATCATCGAAGTCAATCGCGGCGAGTTCTATGGTCTCCCCAACAAAGACCAACGCTCCGGAACCATCGCTTCTCCCCTTTGCTTCATCCCACGGGGTATCGAAAACTCAACCGGCGGAATGGTCCAGGTCACCAGCGACAAATGGGGACCCTTCAAAGGCGACCACATCGGTATCAGCTACGGATCCGGACTCCACTACCTCATCCTCCGCGACGACGAAGGTGCCCGTCCGCAGGGCGCCGTCGTTCCGCTTGAAGGCGAATTCATCTCCGGCTCCATGCGGGGCGCCTTCCATCCCAAAGACGGCCAACTCTACGTCGTCGGTCTCGACGGTTGGGGCGACTACTCGATTCAAGACGGCTGCTTCCATCGCGTCCGCTACATCGACAAACCTGTCTACAAACCTCGCGGATTTCAGGTTCACGAAAACGGCATCCGTATTGACTTTGCCACCAAACTCGATCCCGGCGAGACCACCAAACTCGCCAACTACTTCGCACAATCGTGGAACTACGAATACGCAAAGCGCTACGGCTCACCCGAATTCTCCGCCAAGAATCCCAAGTCCCTCGGACACGACCCCGTCAAGATCCGCTCGGTCAAACTCCTCCGCAGCCAGGAATCCATCTTCGTGGAAATTCCCTCGCTCGAGCCCGTGATGCAACTCCACATCCGCATGCATCTCAAAGGTCAGGGCGGACACAAATTCAAGACCGATATTTTCGCCTCTCCGATGTATCCCAGCCCGCACTTCAAAGCCGAAGGACTGGCACCCAAACAAGAAGGCAAACCCACCGCCATCTCCTTGCGTATCGCCAAGCCCAAAAACTCCGATCAAAAAGTCAACTTCAGCGGCGAACCGACCGAAGGAGCAATTGCTCTCACCGTCGACGCCATCGGAGGTCTGCAATACAAGCAAACGGAACTCACCGCCAAACCCGGCCAGGCCCTCGCGATCACGCTTCGTAACACCGACGTCATGCCGCACAATCTCGTCATTCTCAATCCCGGGAAAATCCAGGAAGTCGGCGAAGCGTCCTTTAAAATGCTCAACGACCCCAAGGCTGGAGAAAAGAGCTACGTCCCCGACCTTCCCTCCGTCATCACTCATATTCCCGTCATCGACCCCGGCACCGGATACACCCTCCACTTCCGCGCCCCCAAGCAACCCGGCGACTACCCCTACATCTGCACCTACCCCGGCCACTGGCAGGCCATGCGCGGCGTGCTGAAGGTTAGGTAAAACACCTCATCCCTGGATGGGATGAATCGCCCCTTTTTGGGATAAAATTCACCCGCTCTCCTTGCGATACTTAAAAGTCCGAAGAGCGAAAGGTTCTGTTTGAATGCTCGCGAGGTTTTGGGCAAGCTACGCTCCTCAATGAAAACTAGCCTGCTTTTCCTACTCCTCACGATTTCTCCGGCAGCCGCCCAGCTCATGCCAACCTCCGCCGAGGTCTTCGGTAAAAAATTTCCCAGCCTCGATAACCGGGCCACCGCCGACTGGTGGAAGCGCTCTCCCGATCCCAACGCAAAGGCGAATAAAAGAAACCGCCTCAAGATCAACCTCGAGGTCCCCCGGGAAGAGGTCATCGGCTTCGCCGTCTACACTCTCCAAAACAAAACCCTCAAACTGACCGCCCAGCTCTTTCCACTGAAGCCGGACGAAACCCAGGAAGTCCGTCTTGAAGTCAAAGACGGCGACGCCTGGAAAGAAATCGCCAAAGAAAAAATCGTCTACCCCGGATGGTCCGCCCACTTCCGCATTAAGGATTGGGACGCCACCAAGGACACTCCCTACCGTCTCCGCCACGCGGCAAAAGCAACCTTCGAAGGACTCGTCCGCAAGGACCCCAAAGATCAGGACACCATCACCGTCGGCAACCTTTCCTGCAATTCCTCCCGCACCACCGGACCACGTCCAGTCATTCTCAAAAACCTCATCAAGCAGAATCCTGACGTTCTCTTCTTCGCCGGCGACCAAACTTACAACCACACCCAGCACACCTATGGCTGGCTCGAGTTCGGCCTGCAGTTCCGCGACATCATGCGCGACCGCCCCACCATCACCATCCCCGACGACCACGACGTCGGACAAGCCAACCTCTGGGGCGAAGAAGGCATTCTCGCCACCAATGCCGCCGGTCCCAGCGGTGGCTATTTCTACCCACCCGCATACGTTAACATGGTCCAACGTCAGCAAACCTGGCACCTCCCCGACCCTGTCGATCCGGCCCCCATCAAGCGCGACATCGGCGTATATTTCACCGACCTCACCTACGGTGGGATTTCCTTCGCCATCCTCGAGGACCGCAAATTTAAAACCGGCCCCCAAGGCACCATTCCGAAAATGGGACCTCGTCCCGATCACATTAACGACCCCAAGTACGACCGCAAAGCTGTCGATGTCAAAGGACTCAAGCTCCTCGGCGACCGCCAGCTCAAATTCCTCAACACCTGGTCACAAGATTGGACCGGCGCAGAGATGAAATGTGTTCTTTCCCAAACCGCTTTCTGCGGCGCCGTCCACATTCACGGTTCACCAAAAAACCGTCTCCTCGCTGACCTCGACTCCAACGCCTGGCCCCAAACTCCACGCAACAATGCGCTTCGCGAAATCCGGCGCGGGTGGGCCACCCACCTCTGCGGCGATCAACACCTCGCCGTCTCCGTCCGACACGGAATTGATACCTTCGACGACGGCCCCTACGCCTTCACCTCACCCGCTCTCGTCAATACGATCTACGGTCGTTGGTGGCATCCCGAGGACGAGAAGGCCGGACCAAATCCTGTCCCCAATTCCCCTCTCCCCTGGACCGGAAACTACCTCGACGGCCTCGGCAACAAGCTCACCATGCTCGCCTACGCCAACCCCCCGAACCGCAGCGACGAAAAACAACGCGCTGACGGATACGGTCTTGCCCGTTTCAAAAAGTCGACCCGTGAAGTCACCTTCGAATGCTACAAGCGCTTCACCGACGTCACCACGAACAAGGATTCACAATTCCCCGGTTGGCCCATCACCTTCAATGCCCGCAACAACGATGGCCGCAAGCCCGCCGGTCATATTGACTACGAGGTCGACCTCAAGAGCCCGGTGGTACAAGTCATCAACGACACCACCAAAGAAATCCTCTACACTGCACGCCTTCAGAAGCCCTCAGGCAAGCTTCCCGTTTACTCCAGCGATCCTCACACCGTGAGGATCGGAAAGAATAAGCCAAGTAAGGTTCACAAAGAAGGCGTGAAGGGGGAATAGGGGAATACGAGCTAATCCGACTCCCCATATCCAACAAGCTCACTCCTTAGCCGGTTTGGGCTTGGTTGGCTTCTTAATGTCACTTTCTTCCGTGAACACGAAACTGGATTCGATGAGCTCGAACCCGGCTAGGACATCTTTCTCCTCGTCGAGATAGAGCCACTCAACCACGGAAACCGTGATCCCATTGACGGAGCCACAAAAAATATCGACCCTCGTTTTGTTTCCGTAAACCTTCCCTTCAATCCGTTTCCCTTTCCCCTCGAGATTTCCATATTTCGTAAATTCCGTGATCTCAGGGTTCCGCATCATGTCCTCATATTCTTCGGCATAGAATTCAACGCCTTCGTCTAAATCCGATTCGTAATGCTCAAATGCCACCAAGACAAAGTTCGACCCGCTGGACTCGATTAAGAAGTAGTTTTCTTCATCAAAATCAGGATCGTCCTCATCCAGATTCCAATTCCCCGGATATTTTAATTCATAGAAATCCGTTTTGAGGGTCTGCGGATTCGCCACCTCTGCAGAACTCTCAACCCGGGAAATCTCTGCAAAAAAATCACGCCCGACCTTACTCGTCGCGACTCCTCCAAAAAAGCCCAGAGCACCGCACACGATTCCCACAAGTATACAAACCCAGATCGGCACTTTCATGGAGCTTGTCTAATTGAAGGAGACACCGCTGGTAACCTAGTTCGCCACGATGTTGACGAGCTTGCCGGGGATCACGATGACTTTACGGACGGTCTTGCCGTCGGTGTGAGTGGTGACATTAGAATCGGCGAGAGCCTGAGCTTCGAGGTCTTCCTTACTGATGTCGGCGGGCACGGTGAGGCGGGCGCGAAGCTTGCCATTGACCTGCACGATGATTTGGATTTCCGACTCCACGAGGAGTGACTCGTCGAGGACGGGCCAGCTTTGTTCGCTCAGCAGCTCGCTTTCGCCGAGCGCCGAGTTGATCTCTTCGGAGAGGTGCGGAGCGAAGGGGTTGAGCAATTTGAGGAAAGTCAGAAAGAGATCACGCGGAATCTCACCCGCTGCGGTATAGGCATTGGTGCACTCCATCATGGAGGAGATCGCGGTGTTGAAGCGAAGAGTTTCGATGGCCTCCTGCACCTTCTTGATCGTCTGGTGGGTGATCTTGGCGAGGTCGGCATTTTCGCCAGCCACGATCTTCCCGCTCAGCTCCCACTGGCTTTCCTGGTTCTCGACAAAGGCGAGACGCCAGACTTTGGCGAGGAAACGATGCACCCCTTCCACGCCCTTCATGGCCCAAGGTTTATCCTGATCGAGGGGGCCCATGAACATTTCGTAGAGGCGCAGAGCATCGGCGCCGTAGTTGGAAACGACGTCATCGGGATTGACGACATTCCCGAGAGACTTGGACATTTTCTGTCCGTCCTCGCCCATGATGAGACCGGGAGCAAAGTAGCGCTTGAAGGGTTCGCTGGTTTTGACGTGGCCAAGGTCGTTGAGAACCTTGTGCCAAAAGCGGGAATAGAGAAGGTGCAGCACGGCGTGCTCTTTTCCGCCGACATAGAAGTCGACGAAGCCATCGCTGTTACCCCAGTAGTTTTCGGATTCTGGGCTCAGGAAATGTTCTTCGTTGTGGGGATCGCAATAACGCAGATAATACCAGCACGATCCAGCCCACTGGGGCATGGTGTTAGTTTCACGCTGTAGCTTGTCGCTGTAGTTGATCCAGTCGGTGCAATTGATGAGCGGACCACGAGGATCTCCAGTAGGCTTGAAGTCTTCCATCTCCGGCTGGAGAAGCGGCAGCTCGGACTCAGGCACCGCAGAATGCTGACCGCTTTCCTTGTCCCAAAGAAGTGGGAAGGGCTCGCCCCAATAACGCTGGCGCGAGAAGAGCCAGTCGCGGAGTTTGAATTGGATTTTCTTTTCGCCTTTTCCATTCTCGCCAAGCCAGTGAATGACCTTCTTCTTGGCGTCCTTGGTTTTGAGGCCGTCTAAGAATCCCGAATTGATCGCGGTTCCCGGATCGGTATAGCCCTGCCAATCCTGGTCACCAGTCGGCTGGACAACTTGAACTATCGGAAGCTCGAATTTCACGGCAAACTCAAAGTCCCGCTCGTCATGTGCCGGCACGGCCATGATTGCTCCGCTGCCGTAGCCCATCATGACGTAGTCGGCGATCCAGACGGGGATCTTCTCTCCGTTGACCGGATTGATCGCAAAGGCTCCGGTGGCGACTCCGGTCTTTTCCTTGTCGAGACCACGCTCCATGTCGGACTTGCTGGCGCAGGCCGCGACGTAGGATTCGACGGCTTCTTTTTGCCCGATGGCCGTGATTTCTGCCACGAGCGGATGCTCGGGAGCAAGCACCATGTAGGTTGCACCGAAGAGAGTATCGGGACGAGTAGTGAAGACGGTGACGTCATTGCCCTCGACATCGAAGACGACCTCGGCACCTTCCGAGCGGCCGATCCAATTGCGCTGAAGGGCTTTGATCGACTCAGGCCAATCGAGTGGTTCGAGTTCGTCGATGAGACGTTGAGCGTATTTGGTAATGCGAAGCATCCACTGTCGCAGCGGACGGCGCTCGACGGTTTCGCCTTTGTCTTTCCACTCCTGAACCTCTTCGTTGGCGAGGACGGTGCCCATGCTGGGCGACCAGTTCACGGGTGCTTCATGGATGAAGGCGAGACGGACATCATCAATCTGATCCTGGCTCCAGCCTTTCGCCTCGAGTTCGGATACGGGCTTGGCCTTCTGGTCTTCGTCGCAGAAATAGGAATTATACAGCTGGAGGAAAATCCACTGGGTCCAGCGGACATACTTGGGATCGGTGGTGTTCACTTCGCGATCCCAATCGTAGCCGAAGCCGAGTTCCTGAAGCTGACGGCGGAAGTTGTTGGTATTGGCCTCGGTGGTAATGCGAGGGTGCTGGCCGGTCTTGATCGCATATTGCTCGGCGGGCAGTCCAAAGGCATCCCAACCCATGGGGTGGAGAACGTTGAAGCCATTCATGCGCTTGTAGCGACCGACGATGTCAGTGGCGGTGTATCCCTCGGGGTGCCCGACGTGCAGGCCCTCGCCCGAAGGATATGGGAACATGTCGAGAATATAGTATTTCGGCTTGGACGCATCGAAGCCTTCCTCACCGGGACCGGGAGTGCGGAAGGTTTTATTTTCGGCCCAATGGGACTGCCATTTGGATTCGAATTGGTCGAAAGGGTAGGGCTTGCGTTTGTCGGACATGATGTTGGGCGCGAGGGAAACCGCGAATGGTAGGAAAAACACGCAAAAAATACATCTGAAATGTCCCCTTTTAATTTAGATCTCAAAAGATCGGCACAAGCGATTATCAATTTTTACCTATGAAGAGAATCTCATAAGGAAGCGACGAAGTATGTATCGCTTTGGTATAATGGTGCTCCGCCCCGGACACACACAAAACCGAAGGCTGTCAGGACCTTCGGTTTGTTTAAACGAGATATTTGTGTCAGCCCTATTGGCCTCCCCGCCCACCAGACCGTCCCCCACTGCTGCTGCCTCCTCTCGAGCTGCTACGAGAGGGTGAGGACGATGTGCTTCTGGAACTTCGTGAAGTTGGCACGCTGGTGGGCACGGTTCGCATCGTGCGGCTACTTGATTGCCTGGCAACCTCAAGTCGCCCCGATGGCGGAGACTGAATGCGTGGAGCCGGCGTGGACGGACGGATACTTGGACGGGGCTGGGTCGATTGGCGCGATGGCGGTGCGACCGGCATTTTATAACTAGGCGTCGATGATCCTCGCGACGAACTGCTACGTCCCGAGCTGGAGGAAGAACCTCTCGAACTTCCGGAATAATATGAACTGGACGAAGCCCCACTTGGGCGACTGGAAGAATAGGAGCTGGAAGTAGAACCCCGATACGAGGATGAACGCCCGCTTGATTCATCATGCCCCCGATGGCTGCTCGACGAGCTTTTCCCGAAGAGACTGGACCCGAAGAGTCCCGTCGAGCGACTACGGTAGGAACTGGGATATGCGCGTGGCGTATACTTGCTCCCGTGGTGCGATGAGTATGACGAACTCGAATGTCTGGGGAGATAAGTCGGGCAACTGAGGCGGCGCCCGTGCCGATAGCCGTGCGGGTAGACCGGGCTGCTGTAGCGATGAGGCTTCGAGGTGTAGTAACAACGGGAATGGTGATTGTAGTATCGTCCGCAGGAATGATCATAATAGCTACGGCAATAGGGATCGTAGGCCCAACGGCTGTATTCCGTGCTCACAAATCCCAGGCTAACCGAGCTATATCCCGACGAGTAAGAGCTGTAGCTCCCGTATTCCGCGCAGGAACTGAGGAACAAGGCCCCGAACGCACCTGCAATTAAGGCAAAAATCGATTTCATAACCAAAAATAAGACAAGCAGTACTTAGATTAAATTCACTCTTTTTCAGATTTTTCTACCGCGGCCTCTATCAAGGGCTTGAGCGCCTTCTCCATATTCCAGTTGTGGGGCATCGGTTGCTCCATCGTCACCACCACTGGCCCATGCTTGGGAGAAATCCAGTAATGCCTGCTCGCCGCGCCTCCCCAGCCGTATTCTCCAATGGGCGCATCCTTATCCCATCGGTCGTCATGATCGAACCGAACACAAAATCCCAAGCCGAAACCGACCCAAAACGTTGTTCCCTTCCAATCGCGATCTGGGGAATCGACAGGGGAAGTTAGTCGGTCTCGCAAGAAGGCGCCACCGATCAATCAGCCATAACACGGGAAACCACAAAAAATATCATCTGGAATTGGACCCGGAACGCCTTCGCCGCCCCCGGTGAGTTCGCGAATCACTTCGCCTGAGGCCCCGAAGACGGGGTAAGGCGCCGATGGACGCTGCAAGGCCTCTTGAAGAAAAGGAGGCATTCACTCCTTCTTCTCTCCGCTCTTATCTTCCTCTTTTTTTGGCTTCGCCGGAACAAACTTCAACACGGTGCCATTGATGCAATAGCGTTGCTTTGTCGGAGTAGTCTTGCCATTGAACGCTGAAAACGGCTCATTCTCAAAAACATGGCCGAGGTGCCCATCACAAACTTTGCACAGCACCTCGGTGCGCGCGTATCCCAAATGGTAATCGACCGAAGTCTTCACATTCTTTGCTTTGGCCGGATCATAAAATGACGGCCACCCGCAATGGGAATCAAACTTAGTCTTCGACGAAAAGAGCTCGGCATTGCAGCCCGCACAATAATAAGTCCCCGCGCCTTGGGCTTTAAATTCTTTATAAACCTGTCCATTCGAGCGCTCCGTCCCAGCCTTGCGAAGAATAGCGTATTGCTCGGGAGTAAGCTTCTTCTTCCACTCTTCATCGGTCATTTTGGCAATCTCTTCCTTGGTGAGTTCGGCAGGCTTTTCCTTAGGGGTTTCCATGACTTTTTCTTTGGGAGATTGGGCGAGGGCAAAAATTCCGGCGGCAGCCACAGCTACCAGAGAGATTGAAATAATGCGTTTCATAATATTGAGAGCCTAGACCGAAGAGTTTGCCCCGTCAAATTCCACCGACTTCAGGTTTGCTTGAAGGCGGGATGACGGCAAGAGTCTTCCTGTGCAGATACGGCGAAGAACAGTCATTGTTTCGGCTCTCATCCTTTTGGGACTCGCTTTTCTCGTCATCGGCATCCTGATGCAACGACCCATGCCAAAATTCTACGCCCATTCCCTGCGCAACTGGCAAGAGGCGGATGCCCCGGCAGGCTATCCCATCGCCACCGGAAAAGAAGGAGAATTCTGGACCGCAGAGTTCGAACCCAACCTGAGCCACCTGCGAAGTCTGGAGCGATACCAACTCCCCATCGCACGTAATTTTACCCACCCCTGCGGAAATCTTGCCACTATCGAGAAACAATCTCCGGCTGCGGTGGAATTTAATGCTCCGGGAAACAAAGTCTTCGCCGCAGGCAACGGCCTGATTCTCGCCATCACCAAAACCCGCGGCTATCCCGGAAAGTCCATCCTGATGGGGCACCGCCTCCCCAATGATGACATTGTGCAATCCCTCTACGCCGGACTCAGCTCCCATACCGTCCGGGTCGGCGAGCGAGTGGCTGGTGGAGAAATGATCGGAGAAAAAGAAAACTCACTTTACTTCGAAGTCCGGCAGGGATCAGGAATCGACCTGGGCTTGGAGGTCATTGAAGGAGTCACCCTGAACGCACCACACAACGAAGCCACTCTCAACCGAATCGATCCTCTCAAGTTCCTCGAAAGCCACGGTTTGCATTCCTCTCCCAGAATCCCGGATGCCATGACCATTATTCGCGCACAAAAAACCGACCCTGCGCGAGCCCTGGAAAACTTGCAATTCGACGCAGCCTCCGCCCTCAAGCTACAAGAACTGATGGAAAAGAAAAAGTAGGACTAAAGTTGGTTCTCAATCAAGCGGGCGAAAAATCGCTTGTACGATGCTTCTAATACTTCAGGCAGGTTCACCATGGTAATCTCCCGGGACTTCTTCAAATCATCACGAAACATTCGTGTCTGCTCCTTTGCAAAGGCCACGGAGTCAACGTGCAGGTTCACCTCGTCGTTAATGAAAAACGAACGGTCGTCGAGATTGCCTGAACCGATAATACTCAAGCGGCCGTCGGCTACGAGCAACTTGCCGTGCATCATGGTGGCTTCGTATTGATAAATCCGAAGCCCCCCCCGGAGAAGCTCCACCCAATGGTTCTGGGAAGCATAGCGCGAAGGCTTTGAATCGATGTCCTTGTTCGGCACCAATATTTCAATCTTCACTCCGCGCGCGGCCGCCTTAAGAAGAGCCTCACGAAAAGGCTTGGTTGGAACAAAATAGGACTGGGCCATTACAAGCGACTCGCGGGAGGAATTGATCGCCATCAAGACCGAGTGAGCCAATGGGTGCTTTCGATCTTTCGGAGAATCAAAGACAAACTGCGCCCGCAGATTTCCACGCCGCGAAAGCTTTGGGAAATACTCCCGACCCCGCAGCTCTTTCCCCGTCATCTCGCTCCAGTTCTCGCAGAACGCCTCTTGTAGTTGTCCCACCGCCGGACCTCTGACTTCATATTGTGTATCCCGCCAAAAGGAAGGACTCTGCGCATTTCCCGTCCAGGCATGGGCAAAGCCCGCACCCCCGGTGAAGCCAACTTTCCCATCAACCACGAGAATTTTGCGGTGGGTCCGATTGCTCAGGGTATTCAGGGAAATATTGTGGAGCGGATGATAAATCTCCACCTCGGCTCCAGCATTTCTCATCAGGCCAATATTGAACTCTCCGACATCCCGGGAACCCATGCCATCGAGAATGACATGCACTGCCACGCCCTCGCGCGCTTTCTCCGCGAGGGCTTCCGAAAATTTCCGTGTCACCGGACTTTCAATAAACGCAAAGGTCTCAAAAGTGATTGACTTTTTTGCTCCACGCACGGCCTTCAACATAGGAGGAAAAAATGCCTCTCCATTGACGAGTGTTCTCACCGCATTCCCTTCGTGCCACGACACTCGGGAGACCTTGGAAAATTCCTTCGCAAAATTAGGTGTGCGAACAGCGACCCCGGCGCCAACTGAGGCATCGACCGACCGGTGGAAACAACCGGTGAGCAATCCCACACACAGTGCGAGAACAACAAACGCTTTATCTTCCTCCCGCAAGACGTTCGGAAAGAACCCCGGGCAATCCAGCCGCGATGATCTTTTGCTGAGTGGTGGCAAGATCATACTCCACACGGCGGAAATACACCCTGGAAGTTGGAATGTCATAAATGGCGTAACAGGCTCGCCAATCACCATCGCGGGGCTGGCCCACCGATCCGGTGTTGATAAAATATTTCATCCCCGGTTCGATCTCAACCGAATCGGATTCAATCTCTCTCACCCGGCTGTCGCGAATGAAAATCCGCGGCACGTGCGTGTGCCCGTGGAAACACAGATTGGTAAACTGGTAGGAGAAGTTCGACATGGCATCGAACTTATTGGTGACGTAATTCCACGACTGCGGTTGATCGAGGGTCGAGTGCACCACCGTAAAATCTTCCACCTGACGAACCATGCGGAGGTTGCGGAGCCATTCGCGTTGTTCCTCCGACAGCTGATCCCGGGTCCACTGCAAAGCCGTCGCGGCCACCGGGTTCATCGCTTCCAGACTGTGACTCCCGGCGGCATCCTCATCGTGGTTGCCCTTCACCACCGGCCAATCAGTGCTCCGGATCATCTCCAGACAAGCAAAGGGATCGGCATTGTAACCCACGATATCTCCCATGCAGACTCGATGGGTACACGACTGTTCCTCAGCATCTTGGAGGACTGCTTCAAGAGCTTCCAAATTAGCGTGGATATCTCCGAAAAGGGCAATACGCATGGGGCGAAAAAACGAGTCGGTAGAATCACCAAAGGATGCAAAAGTGTAAAGGTTAGATTAACCCTCCCTCCAAAGAGTTATTTCCCACCCTGAAAATACGGATTTGCGGACCTCGAACCCGGCAGCACGTTCCGCTTACTACGGAAATCTTTGGGAATTCGGTACCTTGAATTGACCAAAAAAGGAATCCAATCCGGAGGGACATCGAGTTTATCCGCGAGAATTCGCAGGGTATCATCAATACTACCCCGAAAATATCCCTCCTCCTCGGTGCGCAAACGGTAATTGTAGAGATTTCGATAGGCTTCCTCCTCCGAACGAAAAATCTCCAAAATCTTCGGTCGACCCTCGGACAGAGGAAGACTTGGGTTTGTCCACAGGGCATAAAGAATGGCCCGAAACGAAGGTAACCTCAGATGGCTGGGATCTTGCTCAAGAAGCTTACGTGCTTCGAAATATCCCTCAATTTCCCGCCCGGGAATCTGGGCGAGAAGATAAACATACCGCCGCTCGTATATCCGGCTCTTCCCAGACGACGCGGCCATCTTATAGGCCTCCAAGGCCCTCTCGTAATCCGGGCGTTTGAATCTGTTAGACCACAGGGAACCAAGCTCACCCCACAAGTGGTATGCATCTGGAATGTGTCTCAATCCCTCGCGATAAAAGGCATCGCCGGCCTCAAGATATTCCCGCTCCATGGTTTCCCGTTGGATCGGTTTTAGGTCATGACGATTCCTCGCCCACGAGGCCGCATTATAGGCCAGATGCCATCCTCCGTGAGACCAGTAAAACGAGTTGTAGGGATCCAGAGAAGTGATGACGTCATAATCCTGTTTCAACTCATACCACTCCTGATTGGAAAAATGGTCCTGTGCCTCCAGACTCAATATCGAAGCCATCACCGAGCGCAATCCACCAAAGGTTCCCGCCAATCCGGTCTGCCCCATTTGATTCCACGTTTCCACGGAAACTTTCGGCGCCGCAATGCGGCGCTCCCGATAATCTGCGGTTAACTTTTGCTCGACCGGCATGCGAATCGCGCCGCTGACCGCAAGCCCTGCTGCGATCACGAAAATGTTTCTGGATTTTAGAAATCGTTTCATCGAATCGTCGCATCAAAATTCCTTATCGGAGAAAACGAACCAGGACAGAACCGTATAAATCGCGATGTAAAAGAAAGTCAGCCCACCCAAATGAAGCATATCAAACACTCCAATTTCCATCGCTCTGGCCGCGCCATCCGAAACCGACTCAAAGAGCTGAAAATCGGGGAATACCAGAGAAATTATTGTTCCTAAAATCCGGTCCACCATTCCCGGTTCCACGCCATATTCACCTTTCGTAAACAAGCCCTCCCTCGCCAATGACTGAACCGCTCCGATGATCCAAATCATCACGCTACTCGCGATGGTGAAAAGCGTTGAAGTCGAGAAGGTCGATATCAACAAGGCCACCGCGGCAATAATAGATGCCTTGAAAAAGTGTGCCAATACTCCGTATTGCAGAATCAAACTCGGGCCATGGGAAGCCACCTCGGCCTGTCCTTGTCCGACTTCCTCCTCACCCCAACCGATCGCGCTCAAATATTCGCCTAGCTCCGCACTCACCGCCTGCGTTCGATAATGAAGCGTCACCACCATGAGAATATCCATCACCAACATCGCTACAAAAATCACCGAGATTACCCCGAGCAACTTTCCCACCAAATAATCCAAACGAGGTACTGGTTTACACAAAATAGTATACAAGGTGCGATCCTCGATATCGCCCGGAATTAACAGAGCAGTCGAGACGATTGCAAAGAGCGAACTGAAAAGCATCATCGTGCCAAGGCAGAGATTCTTGTGCATCATCAACTCCTGCTGCGGCTGCGAGGCCTCTGGCCCTTCATACCAAAAGACATCAAAAAACTGCAGCCCTACAAACAACAAAGCGATTGGAGCGAGAAAATAAAACACCTTCATTCGCACCAATTGCGTCACGGTGCTCAGGGCAATAATTCCCGCACGACGCGGCGAAAAGAAACTGGTTCCAAGTCGATCATCCATAATTACTTTGCGCTAACTGCTTTCTGTTTGGATTCCGCCTCAATGGTTTCTTTTAAAAAGAGACTCTCCAGCGACGAACGCGGATGCCCCTCCGAAACCAACTCCCCCTTATTCGCTTGATCCACCAGATTTCGAATCTGCTCCAGCAACTCCGGCGGGGCGTCCTGAAGAATAATCTCGGTGCGATCCTGCATCGAAGTGAGCTCTTCAAGATTCCCTTCATTCACCATTTTTCCCCGATGAATAATGCCCACCCGGTCACAGATTTCCTGAACCTGCTCGAGTAAATGCGAACACAGAAATACGGTGATGCCGCGTCCCTTGAGATCGAGAATCAGGTCGCGAATCTGGCGCGACCCCATTGGATCCACCCCGGCCGTCGGTTCGTCCAGCACGACCAGACGAGGATCCTGCACCAAAGCCTGCGCTAACCCAATCCGCTGCAACATTCCTTTGGAAAACCCCCGTAGTCTCCGATGGCGGGCTTCTTCCAACCCAACCAACTCCAACATCTCATTCACTCGCGCCTTGAGTGCCGCTCCGCGCATCCCGCAGAGCTTGCCATAAAAACTCACCGTCTCGGCGGCTGACAAATGCTTATAAAAGTAAGGATTCTCCGGCAAAAATCCCACTTCCATCCGCGAGTCCACCTTCGAGGAATCTCTTCCAAAAATGGCGCAGCTTCCCGCAGTCGGCTTCACCAAACCCAGAACCGCTTTCATCGTCGTCGACTTTCCCGAGCCATTGGGGCCAATCAAGCCATAGACCTCACCGGGCGCGATTGAGAGAGAAACCTCATCAACTGCCCTAATCCCTCCTCCACGAAAGGACCCCTTGAAATCCTTCACCAATCGATTGACCTGCACTGCGGGAACCTCGCTCATTATTATTCCAGCGTAGCGACCCATTCATTACGTGCAAGAGAGTTGCCATCGTTAGCGATCTTTCCTGCTTGCACGATCGCTCAAGAGGTCGATGTTGGAACTCATCATGAAACGATTATTAGCCTCCCTCTTCGCACTCGCCGCAGTTTTGGTCACTCCCAGTTGTCTGGAATACGAAACCAATATCACCCTGAATAAGGACGGTAGCGGCACCATTACCGAGGAAACCGTCTTCAACGCCCAGATCATTGGCATGCTCGAAATGACCGCCCTCCAGGGTGGCCAAGGAAATGGGGGCCAGGCCAAGAGTCCTCTGGACGCTCTCAAGGATCCCGAAAAAGCCAAAGCCAAGGCAAAGAACTACGGCGAAGGAGTGACTTTTGTGAAAATTGAAGAAATCGCCCGTAACGGAGGAAAAGGTGTCCGCGTCACTTACAAATTCGCCGACATCAACAAAGTCTCGATCAATCCCGGCGAAGGTCTCACCAACCTGACTCCCGGCACCGCAGCCGAAGCCGAGGAAATCGGCACCGCCACCACCTTCGCCTTCGCCGACAACAAACTTTCCATTATCACGCCCGATGTGGATACCGAAAAAGCCGGGAACACCACCGACGATTTGGAAATCCCCGACACCCCGGACCCTCAGGCCGCCCAGATGATGCAGATGTTCAAAGGCATGAAGATGACTTCCAAAATCACCGCCGCTCCCGGCATTGCCAACACCGATGCTACCTTCCACAGCGGCGACACCATCACTCTTTACGAAATGGACCTCGACAAAATCCTTGCCAATCCGGAAGGCCTGAATGCCATGAAGGGTATCAATATGTCCGATCGGACCAAGGCCGCCGTCGCTCTCTCAAAAATCAAAGGAGTAAAGGCCGAGACCAAAGAAAAGGTCACCGTGGAACTGGTATCCGACGAGCCAAAGTAAATCCGAAGCAATTTTCAATCGCCGCACCCTCCTCAAGGGGCGGCGATTTTTTGTGCCCACCCATCATGGAAAAAGCCCGCGGGTCTTTTTCACCCTGGCCACTAAATCAATCCCGGTCGCAAGAGCTCCCAGTCGATGACCACACTTTCTCTCCTCACAGAAATCCATGAGATTCTCAAAAGCTTCATTCAATTTAGTTTCCAGCTTCGCTAATACCTCCAGCTTGGTCCAACTGAAGCGTTGCAAATTCTGCACCCACTCAAAGTAACTCACCGTCACTCCGCCGGCATTGCATAAGACGTCTGGAATCAGGAAAATATCTCCCCGCTCTTCAATGATGGAATCGGCTTCCGGAGTTGTCGGACCATTCGCCGCTTCCGCCAGAATCCTGCACTTCAAGTTCCCGGCATTCTTCTCCGTAATGACGCGCTCCATTGCCGCTGGAACGAGAATATCGCACTCCTGCTCCAACATCTCATCGGGATCAATCGCCTCCGCATCCGGAAAGCCAGCCACTCCTCCGGTCTTCGCCACATGAGCACGAAGATCCAATGCATCAATCCCCGCCTTGTTCCAAATTGCTCCGGAAAGATCCGAAACCCCACGCACATGCATTCCATATCCCGACATCGTCTCAACAGCATACGAGCCGACATTTCCAAATCCCTGCACTACCGCCGAAGCTCCCAAGACCGGAAGCCCCAACTTGTTGAGCGCACGCGTCGCCAAAAATGCCACGCCGTGCCCCGTCGCCTGGGTCCGCCCTTCACTCCCCTGAAGCTCCACTGGTTTACCCGTGATCACTTCCGGAACAAAACGACCCTCCCGCGTCGAGTAGGTGTCCAAAATCCACGCCATGTGCTGCGCCGTCGTCCCAACGTCAGGAGCCATAACATCCACTTCCGGCCCAATGAACTGCCCAATCTCCTGGGCGAACCTCCGCGTCAATCGCTCTTGCTCTCCCATACTCATCGCGCGCGGATCGCACGCAATTCCTCCCTTGCCACCACCATAGGGCAATCCCATCAAGGCACACTTCCAGTTCATCCACATCGCCAGAGCCGCAACCTCTCCCAACTTAACCGAGGGATGAAATCTCAAACCTCCCTTCACCGGCCCACGCGATAGGTGATGCTGCACCCGATATCCAAAAAAGACCTCCGTCCTCCCGTCATCCATCGTCACTGGAAGACTCACTGTAATAAGACGCTTCGGCCATTTGCACCGTTCCCTGACCCGTTGTTCCAGGCCCAAAAAATCCGCCACCCGGTCAAACTGCTCCGCCGCCATCCCAAAAACCGGATCCTGCAGTAAATCTTCCTTCATCGTTACCTAAGATTACCCCTCCTTCCCAAGATGTCCATTCACCGTTCCATTGAGTTCGTGCACCTTGATACTCTTCACACCTTGAAACCGGCCCTTGCTATTCTGATCAGTTCATCGGGATTACCCATCGTCATACTCTACCCGAGAGACGCTGCAATCCGTTCGCTGTGGCAGGATCACTCCACTTGAACTTATCGATCGCACCGAAAATGGTGCGACGAAAGTTCACCCCATCCCACGAATTCTACCACGAAAAGACGAGTAGGAAGCCGTCCGAACACTGCGCTCTACCAATCGAACAGGTCCTCTACCCGATCAACTCGCTTCGCGTGAAAATACTCACGACCGGCACTCCATCCGCCTCAATCGCCGGACGGCCGCCTTCTTCGCGGTCA
>JAQWZU010000093.1 GCA_029253285.1 Akkermansiaceae bacterium
CAAAGGGAAAGCAATCGCGCCAGGCTTTGCGACCTGCCCCAAAACAGTGACAGTCGTATTGGCGTAAGGACTCTTGGCAACGACAATTCGATCACCGCCCTTCAATGCCGTTTTCCCGGAACTCCCCTGTTGAATCGATTGGTGCGAGTAGCTGACAGAACGCCCGTCGGAGAAAACAACCTTAATGTTATTGGAATCTGCAAGAGGACTCAGTCCCCCGGCCGTGGCCAATGCTGAAGCCACATCCATCTTCCCGGATTTTGGAATAGCAATATCCCCCGGTATTTTCACTTCCCCGATCACCGAGACGGCACTGCGAGCATAGGGACTTTCGTAAACAACAAGTTTATCTCCCGGCTTCATGACAACTTGTCCAGCCTCGCCTTTGATCGCTTCGTGCGTCAGTGTTCGAGGTTCGCCAACAACTGTGACCAACTGAATATTCTGGGGATCCGCAGCGTCCGTAACTCCTCCCACGGAGGCAAGAGCCGAGCCGATGGTGAGAGAGCCAATTTGAGGAAGTGGAACCTTTCCCGGATTCGCAACCTGCCCGATAACCGAAACATACTCGGTGGCATACTCGGTCACAGTTAGAGTCACCCGGGGATGCCGGATATAGTCAGCAGCATAGCGTCTCCGAATTTCCTCCGAGGCCTCCGTTAACGACATCCCGGCAATCTCCACGATGTCAATGAGCGGAAAGGATGCCTGGCCCGTCTTGAGAATGGTTACTTCCGAAGCCAGGTCGGGCTCCTCGTAGACCGAAAGCTTGACGGTATCATTTGCCCGTAGGACGTAATCTTCTCGGAGATTTGAATTGGTTTCACCGAAAAGGAGCGATGAAATAACGAGAAGAGGCCAGAAAAAGAGGAGTGGGAATTGGCGTTTCATGAGATTTGAATAAGCAGGGAGAGTTGAATACTTGAAGGGTGAATGGTTTGCAGGGGTGGTTTAAAATCGCCAGTTCAGGCTGAGGCCTGTTTGAACCCCATCCCACGATGAGTCATCATCAGCCTCATCTTGATCCCGCCACTTTACGTGAATTTTAAGATCCGCGCGATCCCGAAAAACCGGCAAACTCATGGCCGCTGAAAGGGTTAAATATTCGAATTCTCTGGGGACAATCAACGATAGCTGCGAGTCTGTCGCACTCCGATCTTCGTAGGCGACACCCAGCTCAACCCGGGCCCGGCGAACCTTTCTCCAGTAGTTCAAGCGGAAGGACGAAATTTCGTCAAAGCCTCCACCGGTCGACAAAGTGGCCCGGGTATCCTGGATGCTCTCCAAATCAAAACCCCAAAGCGAGGAGGCCCGATAGTTTAAGCCAAGAGACCAATTCAGGAGGGTGTCATCTCCGGAATAGGGCGAATCGGAATAGTCAATTCCGATCGTCGATTGGAGCTTAATCTTGGTGGACAGTTTGTAGTCCAAGCGGAGAGTCGGGCCCATTACAGTGAACTCTTCATCATCGTCTCCAGTTCTGAGACCATAGCGGAAGCCTGGACCAATACTTATCAGAGGTGTGGCCTGCCAAAGGGCAGAAAGAGCGGCCGTTTCGGAGGAGGTATCGCCGTAGCCCTCAGTTTGACTCTCGGTCAGCCTCTGGTCCCAATTGACATCCAGAGAGGTTTTCCGGCTGAAGCGATAGCTTGCCTCGAGACTACTCTTAAAGGAACTTTGCTCAATAAAACCAGCTGCCAGACGGTTAATTCCTGAAGTGGAGGAAATGCCTGTCGTAAATGAAGCGTCCACTTTCTTAGATTGATAGCCTCCAAAAAAGTCTAGTAAATAACTGGTGTCACTGAAGTCATCCCGCTTTTGATAAGAATCATAGCCTAGCTTGCCCCGAGCGCCGAGATTCCAGCGACTATTTCCAAGCTGATATTCAGCGGCGATCTCAGGGGTGAGAATCCAGTCCGACTCTCCCCCGTCCGGAAGCTGGGTGAGATTAGAATCGTAGAGAGAGGATAGTCCCAGAGTAATCCCCAGTCCTTTGTCACTCTTCCCTGATGCCGACACAAGAGAGCTCAAGGAGGTCTCTCTCGAGAATCCAGAAGCAAGGCTGGGTGCCTCACTTCCTTGATTCTGCGCGCTGAGCGCGCCCGCGGATAAATATACCAGAAAAATAGCTGATCGCATCACTGCTAATGTTCGCATCGTTATTGGGTTCTAACAAGGTCCGAACTTCCCCATCTACCTCCCCGAGGCTCCGGAAAAACGCTCTGGCCAAATGCTATC
>JAQWZU010000097.1 GCA_029253285.1 Akkermansiaceae bacterium
ACCCCAAAAGTATGAGCCTGATCTTCTGCATACCGGGCTACATCGAGCCAATGCCTCCCCCATCGCTCGCCATAGTGAGGAGACTCCAAAAGAGAATCCACCAACTTCGCCAAGGCGGCATCGTGATCTTTTTCGGAAGCTATCAGAAATTCGTCAACCTGCTCGGGCGTGGGTGGCAAGCCCAATAGGTTAAAGTAGATCCGCCGAACCAAAACCCGGGGAGAAGCCGAAGCAACGGGACTCAGATCCTGCGCTTCCAACTGATGTAAAATAAATCGATCAATCTCCGACTTGGCCCACTTTGGATTCTTCACCTCGGGAAGGCCCGACATTTCCGGAGCCTTGAAAGCCCAGTGATTCGAGGCATCGATCGTCGTGCTCTTGAGTTCAGTCGACGCATGATCCCGGGGATCAGCAGCCCCCGATTCAATCCATTTGGTGAAGTCCGCGATAATTTCATCCGGAAGCTTCCCTTTGGGTGGCATTTCCAATTCCTCCTGACGGAGCGCCTTCAGTAAAAGACTCGCCGAAACATCCCCCGGCACGACCGCTGGTCCCGTGTCACCGCCCTTTCGAATCCCCTCCCTGGTGTCGAGAAGAAGCCCGCCTTTTTGTTTCCCGTGATTAGCTGCCTCCACCGAATGACACTCGTAGCATTTATTGACCAAAACAGGACGGATCTTAGTCTCAAAAAAGTCAAAATCCTCTTCTACCGCCGACACGGAAACCCCGCTTGTGAACAACAAGGCGAGGGTCTGAATGCGAAACTTCAATGACAACACGTAAATCGGGTATACGGATACCATCTCCTACGTTCGAATCATTCAGTCTATTACAGATGCCTTAAGATTCCCCAGTTCCTCATATCAGCCGAAAACGAACCGGATCTTCGATCACGCACGGTCCATGAATCTGCTCACCTTTGTGGTTTGCGTCGAGCGCGTCCTGCTCCAGTCTTGCCGCCAATTCCTGCGCATATGCTGTCGGATCAGCCCCATGTGTGTTAAGCCCAAATTCTCCATTGGATTGGCCTGCCACGCACGTTTTAAAAGATCGCCTGTCCGGCAGGCCGGAGAGCCGGTCAGAGGAATAAGCACACCAAAAACAATCCTTGGCATCAGAGGAATGAAAACTACGGTCCTAATGCTTCACCTCATCCCCCTCTCCATAAGGCTCTCTGAGGGCCATCCAAAATCAACTCTCCAGACAAATCCAGACCTCCAAGCGCTGGACGATTACAAAAAAAACAAACCCCAAACCAATTAACTATTATGACTCCTAAGAAAAACGGCTGCGGATTTCTCATCATCGCGCTCGCCCTCCTCGTCATCGGCGGAATCATCGCGGGAATCCTCGTCGCAAGCGCTGCCTCCACCGGAAAAGAATTTTTCGAGAACATCAATGAAGGCGAATCCTTCGTGACACCCGCTTCGCTGGATTACACCTCGGAAACAGACGAAGAAGTGACAGTCTGGCTCACCAGTGACAGTGCACCCGCTGCCGATACAATTAAAATTGAATTTACTGATGCAGCATCCGGCGAAACATCAGTGGCCACCACCTCCGGGACCACCAGCTCGATGGGGAGCCAGCATCTGGTCGCCACCTTCAGCGTCGCCAAAGGTAGCACCTATCAGGTCAAAGCTACGGGTGTCGCAGACGGACAAACTCTCAAAGTGTCCGGCATCGATTCCTCAGCGGTAATGTCAATGCTGGGTAAGGGCTTTGGAGCCTTTGCCGCCTTTGGATTCTGCGCCTTGCTGGCCCTGATTCTTGGGATCATCGGACTGGTCAAATACTTTGGTTCAAAGAATACAAGCTCCGCGCCACCAGCGGCGTGACCGGAACTCATCCTTTTTATCAAGACAGCCATCCCCTCTCCTAGGCTGGCTGTTCTTATTTGCGGCTGAAGTTCAATGATGGAGCCTGGAGCAAGTAGCCAGTTCTTACAAAGATTCCTTCCCACCCGTTCGCATCACTCAATGGCAAGTTTGCACGACGCCCCAAAAAGCATCACCCAGGAAATCCACAGAGCGATTCATAGGTAGTTCACAGAACTGGAGTTGTTGATCGACGGGAGCTGAAGCGCTCCGTAGGCTTCCTCAATGAGGTCCTCACCCATTCCCCTCGCCGCTTCGTCGGGTTCCACCGGAATCTTCCGCGCCAGCCTTTT
>JAQWZU010000129.1 GCA_029253285.1 Akkermansiaceae bacterium
ATGAACTTTTCATACGACCGCTTCCTCGCATCGCTCACCGACCATAGGATTCCCGCCTTGAGCAACTGGTGGAAAGCCGGCTGCTTCCACACCCGCTCGTCGTGTCCCGATGCGGTGTAGAAAACGCGCCCCTTCCCTTGAGTTCGCACCCAGGTCCACGGCTCAGGTTTCGTGATGTTGTCATCCTTCCCTGCGATTTCGCGCACCATCAATACCGTGCGATCCTTTTCGTTGTGGTTCTTGTGTTTATAGGTTTCGTCCCAAGCCTCAAACTCCTGCACGCCGTCCATCGCCGGGTGCTTGCCGTCAACCACTTTGGCCGTGAAGGTGCCAGTCTTGTGACTATCAAAGCGGCCGCCCACCAGCTTGTCGAAACCCGGTTCGTTACCAAAGCACCAGCTTGCACAATGCACCGGCACGAAGCCGCCGCCGTTCTCCACGAAGCCCCTCAGATTTTTCCACTGCTTGGGCGTGATGGTTCCATGGTTTGCATAAAGCAGGACCGTGTCGAATTGGTTGAGATACGCCGCATCGCCGAGCGCCTCCTCGACGTTCGTCACGTAGTCAAAGTAGATCGCATCCCGCCCAAGCGCTTTCGCCAACATCGGGTAGTACTTGTTGCTATTGTGGTGCTCGCTCTCGTGGCCGAGGAACAACACACGAATCGCGCCCTTTTTAGCCTCGGGTTTGGGTTCAACTTTGGGCGCGGAAAAAACCGACAGCACGACAGAGACGACGGCGATCAGCGAGATAGAGAGAGTTCGAGTCTTCATAAATTCAGGAAGCTTGTTTAGTATTTCCATTTCCGACCGGGGCAAATGCAGGAGCCAACTCATTGGCCAGATGGTCGATGATTCCCGCGACTGCTCCAAGGCGCTTATTTCCCTGCGACTGGAGAATCCGGCAATCTTTGAACGAAGGCGAAAGCGTTCGTTTCTTCGCCTGCCTCATCACGCGCTTAAAAATCTTCGGGTCGGAATTCATGAGCTGCCCATGGAGAAAAAGCGTTGCGGGATTGAAAATATTAATCACCGCCGAGACCGCAATCGCGAGATAATCGACGGTCTGCGCAATCACCTCTTCAGAACCATTCACAGCGGGTGCCGTGAGCGCCTCCTTGACCCCAACCTTCCGGCCGAGCTCTCTCGAAATCAGCCGGGCAAAGGCCGTGTCGGTGGCGACGGTTTCGAGGCAACCGCGATTGCCGCATCCGCATCGCTGCCCGTCGGGCACAACCGTGATATGCCCCAACTCACCCGCCATGCCACTATTCCCGGTGAGCAAGTGGCCTCCGCTCACAATACCAAGCCCCAGTCCGGTGCTAACATCGAGTATCGCAAAATCATTCATTCCCCGGGCCGCCCCATACATCCGTTCACCGACGCAAAGGGCATGGGATTCCTGCAAGGCGATACATTGCAGACCAATTTCATTGGAGAGGTCGGCGGCGAGCCGTTGTCCGTCCAAGAGGTGGAGATTCGGCGACATCACCGTCTCCCCGACCCGGGAGTTAAAGAGCCCTGGAACACTGAGGCCAACTCCCCGAAACCGCTCGCTCAAATCCCCCTTCACATTCCCGGCGATCTCACCAAGCCCATTGATGACCGCCTGTAGGAGGCCGTCGTAGGTCTTCGGAGTACGAAAGGAAATGGATTGCTCCTCACCCACGGCACCGTCGAGTCGGGCACTTCCGATCCAACAGGTATCGGCATCAATAACAACTCCGAGGACATTGGCCTTCTGCTCCGAGAGTTGCAACAACTTCCCCGGACGACCAAACCCAGCCTGAGAAGCTTCCGTTTCCTCGAGAAACTCGTTTCTAATCAAAGAGACAACCGCCTTCGAAACCGTCGGCGCGCTCATCCCGCCGCCCCGGGCAATCACCGCGCGCGAGGCCGGCCCATTACGCTGTACGAACTCCAGAACACGGCGCTCGTTGATCTTTGAAAGCAATTCAGAAGCTACCGGAGATTCAATCATTGACATCTTTCTAAACACCGCTTACAAAGCGTCAATTAGAAAGTGACTTCGACAATACTTTCTATCCAAATTAACCAACCTCGCTAACAATCAATTATGAGAAAACGTGAAACACAAAAGAGCGCTCCGGTGAACCGGCGAGATGTTTTGAAGTCAGCGGGTTGCTTCTTGATGCTCCCTGCTTTGGAAAGCTTTGGTCAGGAAGCCGGGGGCGACGATGTCGTGAAAGCGAATCGTCTGTTTTGCATGAATATCGGCAATGGCATGTGCTCTGACAACTTCCCCACGTCGACCGGCAAGGCTTATCAGAGCTCCTCTACTTTCCAGCCCTTAGAAAAATTGAAGGATGATTTCACGCTCTGTACAAACTTGAGGAACTACGGAAATCACGAAAGCACGATGTATGCTTTTGCGGAATACTCCGACCACACAAACCCCCAGTTGATCCAAGATTCGGTGGATGAAATTGCAGCTTCTCACATTGGCAATGACACGCGCCTTAGAAATTTAGTCGTAGAACAGAGGCACTCCTACGGCATCTCCTGGAAAGGTGGCCTTCCGGTTTCTCCAATCACAAATGGACAGATTTTATTCGAAACGATCTTTGGGAAAGTCGACAAGAAAAAGCGAGGAGAACTGCTGGCACTTAAGAAATCGATGCTCGATGCGACGAGAGATGAAGCAAAGAGCATGATGCGTAAAGTCTCGGAGGGAGACCGGGAAAAGCTGGACGAATACTTTTCCAGCCTACGCGAATCTGAAAAGTCTCTCCAGAGATCCGAACGTTGGTTGAGCGAAAAGCAGATAGACGTGCCCTTCCCTGAAAACGTGCCATTCAAAACGGATGGGCTGACCGAGTATCTGCAAAAGATTCTCAAATGCACCTATTTCAATGAACGTTCCACCTATTTGGATTTACTCTTTTTAGCATTCAAATTCGACATTACTCGAGTGGCCAATGTCTATGGTGAATGGAATTGGCTTGGCCACCATACCGATTCCCACGCGGTCAAAACCGACGAAGGATTCATTAAAAACATCGAGGCTGACCAGGCGTATATGATGCAGACGGCTCGTTTTCTTGATAAACTTAAATCAACCAAGGCCAAAGCAGGTGGAACCTTATTGGACCAAACGCTTTGCTTGATCACCAGCTCCCTGAGTATCAGCAAGGAAGAAGGACCTCACGGCATGAAGAACAACCCTGTGATTGTCGCTGGTGGCGGCTTTGAACATGGCAAACATATTAAGTTCAATGGCACCGATAACCGCAACGACGTCTACCTCGCAGCCTTGCAGCATCTGGGTGTCGAAACCGAACGTTTCGGCACTAGCAGCAGGAGTGCCAAGCTCTAGAAAACGGCGACAATTCATAATGAAAAAAGGATTGGTACGATGAGATCCCTTTTTCCCCTTCCCTTCCTGGTAGTGGTGGCTCTGGGCAGCGCCACGGCGACTGGCGCAGAAAAAGACCTTCATGAGATCGACCAAGGCAAAGCGTTCTTAAGCGCCCATTGCGTGAGCTGTCATGGAAATAAAAAGAGCAAGGGCGGCCTCAATTTAGAAGCATTCGATGGCAAGGATTGGACCAATCACGAACTGCTGAACGACCTCTTGACGGTCGTTAAAGAAAAAGAAATGCCGCCCAAAAAGGCCAAGAACAAACCCTCGGCGCAGGAACTGGCAGCCTTTGAACAACTCCTTGCCGAACAGTATTTCTCGATCAAAGAAAAATTGCCCGGGGTCCTCACGCGTTTGAATCGCGCGGAATATGAAAACACAATCAACGATGCTTTTTTCTCGAGCCTGGAGGTCAAAAACCACTTGCCGGTCGACAACACCAGAGAGGGCTTTGACAACGAAGGCGATAAACTCGTGATGTCACCCTATGCCATGGATAGCTATTTCCGGGTCGCATCGGGAATCGCCGGGAAGATCGTAGGAGGCATGCCAGAGCCATCAACAACCCTCTATACCTACAAGAATTCCAAAGTGCGTCGACTAGGCAGTAAAGGATTTGCCTACTACGAGACCACCAATGACGGTTTGACAACAGAGGGGTTTTATTACCGGGATTATTCTCGCGGAAATGGATTCGCTTATGACGTGAAGCTACCCGGCTACTACGACGTGAAAATCAATGGGCATTTCACCTTTTACGATCGTGCCATTAAGTTCCAGGAACGCGATCTCAGTTTCAAAGTAGACTTGGGAGAAGAAAATGAACGCATCAGAATCACTACCAATGTCGACCCTAAGATCAGTAGGGAACCACTGAGCACTCATGAATTTTTATTAAAGGATACCGTGCGGGTCTATTTGGAACCCGGCCAGAATCTTGTTCTTTATAGCCACAACTATTTCTACCCCTTGCCCAAAGATCTCAGCAAGCTCACGCGGATTCCTCCTCTGCCGAGAGATAAGAGGCTCGCCGAATTGCCAAGGACGAGCTTGCACTTCGTCTCGGCGGAAGTCACCGGGCCCTACCATAAGAATTGGCCGCCCAATAATGATTTCTACCGCATCTACCATGAAGATTTGAAGGGCGCCGATCCCAACCAAGAATACCAAAATTCCATCAGGAAGCTGGCCACAAAACTCTTCCGCCGTCCTGTGAGTGACGTGGAACTAAAGCGATATTTCGAGGTCGCCAAAACGAAATATGAACAGGATGAGGATGCCTTCAATGCCGTGCAATCGGCCTTGACCATGATGCTCTGCTCACCAAAATTTCTCTACAAATACGAAGGTGATTCACCAGACCTCGATGACTATGCGATCGCCTCCCGGTTATCTTACTTTTTGTGGAATTCGCTTCCCGATGACCGTTTGATCAAGCTGGCGTCCGAGGGAAAGCTAAAGGATCCAAGCGTTCGCTCCGCGGAAGCCTTAAGGATGCTGAAAGACCCGAAAGCCCAACGTTTCATTACCAATTTTACCGAGCAATGGCTTGAGCTTCATAAAATTGACCTCGTCAATCTTCAGGCCGACATCCTCGCGCATACCTTTAGGGATAAGCTTGGCGAAAAAACCGCGCGACTCAAACCCTTCATGGAGCAGGAAAGCGTCGAGTTCTTTAAGGTGATCTTGGATGAGAACCTCAGCCTTCTGAATTTCATCGATTCTGATTTTGTGGTGATCAACAGACCATTGAACGAAATTTACCAATTGGAACTTCCTGAAGAGGAAAAGTTGCCGAAAGGATCCAGTAAAATTGAGCAGGACAAAAAGTTGCGGCGCGAAAGAGCCTTTCGAAAAGTCATGTTGGATAAGGAGTCGCTACGCGGCGGCCTTATCACACAGGCAGGAGTTTTGATGATGACCACCAATGGCGAATTCACGAACCCTTTCTATCGGGGCGCCTGGGTGGCAAAAAGTATCTATGGGCTGGAGTTGAAGACTCCTGAAAACCTTAAAATTGAGGCCCTTAAAGCGCCCACGGAAACATTCACAATCAAAGACAGCATCAACGAGCACCGCAATCAGGCGGCCTGCGCCTCCTGCCACAGCAAAATGGATCCCTTTGGTTTGGCTATGGAAAATTTTGATGTCTTGGGTCGGTATCGTGGTTCTTACCAGAAATTTGTCGTCACCAAAATACCCGAAGAAATAAAGGATGGAAAAGTGGTAAAGAAAGAACGTATCACGCGCGAGTTTGTTGACACGACTGAGATCGAATCCGACGCCTTGCACCGTGATGGGCGCACTATCGATGGCATGAAAGGTCTGAAAAACCTGATGCTCGAAGACAAAGACAAGATCGCCAGGAATTTACTGACAAAGCTTTCTGAATACGCCTTGGGAAGAGAGACTAATTATTCCGACTCGGAGATGATTCACCGCCTGTTGGAAAATTCAAAGAAGAATGATTTTAAGTTGCGTGATTTGGTGATCAGCATCATTGCGGACGAATCATTCACCACCCGATAGGACAGGCTCTCATCTATCCACGTAAAGCTAAGAGGGCAGAAAGGGAGGATGGGTCAATCACTCCGCTGAAAGAAAACGGCGAAGGTCTGATACCGTCGGCGCCCCCGCGCCTACCCACACAACTTCTCCCCGCTGATTCGTTACAACAGAAGTGGGATACGGCAGCTCAGCGGCTCCGATCCAACGCTGAAGAAACACTTCTGTTTTTTTGCGACCGAACATCGAGGTGTCAGTCAGTAAGGTATATGGGAGATCGTGTTTATTCTGATAAGCGACCAGCGTTTCGCTGTCTTCTTTTTCATCCAGTGGAAATCCCCGGAATTCCACACCAAGCCCCCGGGTCATCGCTTTGAGCTGCTCGAAATGAGGACGGTAACGGGCACAAGCGGGACACCACGTGGCCATTCCTTTCCAAACCGTCAGCCGAGCTTTTGATAAATACCCGAGCGGAAAGTCCGCTTTTCCCAACAAAGACTTCTGTTCTAACTCCACGTCCCGGCGGTAGGCTTTTCGTTCCTCACCACCACGCTCGTCGACGGTCAGCCACTCTCCACCTTTAACCTTGGTATGCGTAGATTTCCTTCCAGAAGGCCACCTTACGATCACCTCATCAACCTCTTCCCAGTCGCCGATCCCCACGATCATGACAGCGCTATTTTGGGAACCGTAACCCTGGCCGCAGCGGTGCTCTCTCTCGATGAACTCTTCTCCTTTCCTGACTTCAACGCGGGCTCCGTATCCATCTCGATTACTCCACTCTGACGCGATGGCCGTGCGGTTCCCCCCCTTGAACGAAAGAGCGATGAAATTACCGCTCCGATCTCCATCATTCATTTCATTGTGAAACAACCGGGTCAACGGGTTCATCGCGTTCACCAAAACGAGGTCACTCCACCCGTCCCGGTCATAATCAAAGAC
>JAQWZU010000131.1 GCA_029253285.1 Akkermansiaceae bacterium
GTGTGTATATATAAACTCTAAAAGAAGTAAGAAAACAGCCCCCGCAGCCCCCGCACTTGCAGGTCAGCAGTCTTTCCCAACTCCGACTACTACCGACCACCTCCACCAGAGCCTGCAACTGCAGCAGGCAGAGGCCGCGATCAATTTTTTTCTCAGACACACATTTATATACTGCACACACATGCGAAAAAACCGCACCCCACCGGTGGCGTCTTCCCCTTCACCGCTGATTCCCGAACCGTGATTCCTTTATCGCACTCTCTGGTAGACGTCCCCCTTCCAGCCCCACAACGTCAGGGATTCAGCGATAAAGGGTGCGGGAATCGGGGATCACTTAAATTGTGTTCACACTAAGTGTTCACACCAAGCTACTTCCCAAAAAGGCGAAAGCCCCTAACTCGCTATGAGTTAAGGGCTTTCATTGGTTACGGGAGCAGGATTTGAACCTACGACCTTCAGGTTATGAGCCTGACGAGCTACCTGGCTGCTCCATCCCGCGTTTTATTCCAATCCCCATCTCGGGGACAGCGAAATTCTGAGCGGATTCCCTGATAACGCAAGGTTTATTTTACAGAGTTTCAGGGGATTTAACCTCTTTGCCTGGCGGATATAGAAGCGCCTCCACCCTCCGTAAATCTCCACCGAGATTCATGGCGAATCACTCAAAATAGTCCCAAAGACCGGAATGAAATTTTCTGGTGGATTAGGCAGGCCATAGGGCTGGAAATGGATTCGGTGCTCTTGCCATCTCCGGATCTATTTCCGATAAGGCCGGAGTGACAACTCTCATACCTTCCGATCTTGAAACCCCTCCCGTGTTAGAGACTTCCGAGTGGAAACACTTGGCGTCGTTCCATCGAGTAGAAGTCGAAAAAATCACCATCCCGATGCGGAAGCGGAGATCCCGACGGGAAAAGCATCCCGTATACGATTTCCTCAATACCTATTACTCCTTCTCACTCGGACGCCTGGAAGGCTGGCATCCGGGAGTCGGAGTGGTGCTGGAAGATGATCCCAAGCACGAGTTCTCCCCAAAATACTATCGCCGTGAGAATGGCGTGGTGAGCATCGACACCTCCCGGCTCACCGACAAGGGACGCGAACGTCTGCAGTGGATTTTGCAACTTCTCAAACTCACCCAATCCCGCCCGCCCAATCTCGCCTGCCACGGACTGCACGAGTGGGCCATGGTTTATCAAGGAGGCGATATCCGCCATCGGGAAAGCGCCCCGCTGCGTCTTTCCCAGAGAGAAATTGACGCCTTAGTCGCCTCGCGCCCGATCTGTTGCTCCCACTTCGACGCCTTCCGCTTCTTCACGCCCACTGCCATTCCGCTCAACAAGCTCTCCCCTTCTCTGCATTCCCGCGAAGAGCACGAGCAACCCGGCTGTATCCACACCAACATGGACCTCTACAAGTGGGCCTACAAAAGCTCGCCCTGGATTTCCTCAGATCTCCTTCGTGAAACTCTCTTCTTCGCCATCGAGGCCCGCGAGGTCGACATGCGCGCCTCGCCCTACGACCTCACCGATTATGGCTACCCGGCCATCCCTATCGAAACCCAGGAAGGACGGCGTCAATATGAGGCCGAACAGCTCGCTCTTTATCAAAAAGGCCTCCCGCTTCGCGAAAAACTCATCGCAACGCTGAGCTCCGTGCTGATTTGAAGCGGTTTTGGGTTTCAATTTGCAGCATTTAGGATTTTGCTCGCAGCGTGATCCCAAACGTCCTCGCCGAACGCTACGCCGCCGCCCAAATCCGTGACATCTGGTCTCCCGAAGGCCGCATCATCCTTGAACGCGATTTCTGGATCGCGGTCATGAAAGCCCAGCAGAACCTCGGTCTCGATATCCCGGCCGAAGCCATCGCCGCTTACGAATCAGTCAAGGATCAGGTCAACCTCGCCGCCATTGACGAGCGCGAGCGGATCACCCGCCACGACGTGAAGGCCCGTATTGAGGAATTTAACGACCTCGCCGGTCACGAGCATATTCACAAAGGCATGACCTCGCGTGACCTCACCGAGAACGTGGAGCAACTTCAGGTTTACCGTTCCCTTGAAGTCATCCGCAGTAAAACCGTCGCCGTCCTCGCCCGCATGTCCGAGCGCGCCGACCAATGGTCCGATCTCATGATTACCGCGCGCACCCACAATGTCGCGGCCCAACCCACCACCTTCGGAAAACGTCTCTCGATGTTTGGAGAGGAATTACTGAGCGCCTTCCACCACATCGAGTCAATTCTCAATGCCTACCCCGTCCGCGGACTCAAGGGAGCAGTCGGCACCCAGATGGATCAGGTTTCTCTCTTTAATGGCGACACCGAAAAAGTCGCCGCGCTCGACGAACAAGTCCGCGAACACCTCGGCCTTCCTCAGGCCTGGACTAACGTGGGACAAGTTTACCCGCGTTCACTCGACTTCCGCATTGTGAGTTCGCTTGTCGATCTTGCCTCCGGTCCTTCTTCCCTCGCCAAGACCCTTCGCCTCATGGCTGGCCACGAAACAGCCAGCGAAGGATTCGCCAAAGGCCAGACCGGCTCTTCCGCGATGCCGCACAAGATGAACTCCCGTTCCTGTGAACGCGTCAACGGATTCCATGCCATCCTCAAAGGGCACCTCGCCATGGCATCCAACCTCGCCGGCGACCAATGGAATGAAGGCGATGTTTCCTGCTCGGTCGTGCGCCGCGTGATGCTACCCGATGCCTTCTACGCCATCGACGGACTCTACGAAACCTTCCTGACCATTCTTGGACAGATGGATGCCTATCCCGCCGTCATCGAAAAGGAAAACGCACACTATCTCCCCTTCCTTCTCACTACGACCATCATGATGGAAGCGGTCAAAGCTGGCGTGGGACGCGAAACCGCGCACGAAGCAATCAAAGAGCACGCCGTTGCCACCGTGCACGACTTGCGCAATGGCAAGGCCTCCACCAACAACCTCCTCGAGCGCCTCGAAGCCGACGAGCGACTCCCTCTCGACCAAGCGCAACTTGCCGCTATCCTTGAGCAAGGCCGCAGTAACGTTGGCCAGGCCAAAGTGCAAATCAAGCACTTCGGCAAAGCCATCACCGATCTCTCTTCCGCTCACCCCGGAGCAGCTGATTACTCACCAGGTTCGATTCTCTAAATCGATCTTATGAAAACATTATTCCTTACCTTCCTTCTTCTTCCACTTTCCCTTCTTGCCGAGGACATTACCCCTGAAAAAGCGCAGACTCTTCTCGCCATGAAGAACCCTCCGCAGGTGATCGATATTCGCACGCCCGGGGAATTTGCCAAAGGTCACATCAAGGGAGCCCAGCTGATCAATTTCTTCGGGAAGGACTTTGAGAAAAAACTCGCCGAACTGGACCCCAAAAAAGCCTACGTGACACACTGCAAGTCAGGCGGACGTAGCGGGAAATCACTTTCAATCTGGAAGAAACTCGGCTTCACCAAGGTCTATCACCTTCAGTCCGGATTCGACGGTTGGAAGGCGGCCAAACTTCCCATTATTAAACCAAAATCTCAGGGCTAATTTCTTTGCGCATGTCGCTCAACCTGACATCCCAACCGCTACCAAAAATCAAATCCACCCCCTCATTCGTAATGTCTCAATACTCACTCAAGGGCCACGTCGCCCTCGTCACCGGAAGCAGCAAGGGCCTCGGATCCGAAGTCGCGATAGGCCTCGCCGATGCCGGAGCCAGCGTCGTCGTCAATGCCTTTAATAACATCGCCCGCGGAGAAGAAGTTGCGGAGAAAATCATCGCCAAAGGCGGCAAGGCCATCGCAATCAAAGCAGATGTTTCAAAGGAAGCCGAAGTCAAACGCCTCATCGAACAAGCGGGTAACGAACTGGGCGCTGTCGATATTATCGTTCCCAACGCCACGCCGGACCAGCCGCAGAAACCGATCGAGGACTACGACGAGGAATTCTACCGCTCGATGCTTGATTTCTTCGTCATGAGCCCCCTCCTTCTCGCCCAGGCTGCACTCCCAAGCATGAAGGAAAAAGGATGGGGCCGCTTTATCAACATCACCTCCGAGGTCTATGCCCATTCGGTCCCCAACTTCTCGGCCTACGTCGCAGCGAAAGGCGGACAGATCGGGTGGTCACGCAGCATGGCCAAGGAACTCGCCCCCTTTGGTATCACCGTCAACATGGTCGCGCCTGGATGGATTCCCGTCGAACGACACGAAAACGATCCACAGGAAATGAAAGACGGTTACCTTGCTCAAGTCCCTGCGGGACGCTGGGGCACACCGACCGACGTCGCCAATGCGGTGAGATTTTTCGCACTGGAGGAATCATCCTTCATCACCGGACAAACCCTGCACGTTAACGGCGGGGGGACGCCTTGGTAGGCTTTCCGTTTGTCGTCAGAACGTGAATTTCATGGACTCCCTTGAACTTGGGAGCCTTGAACTCCCAGACCACCCTGTGATCCTTCGTCACCTCGAAGACCTTGGGTTTATCGTCTGCTTTTTGTCCGTAACTACAGATCACAAAATTCCCATTTGCCAAGGCCTGCCCACCGCAAGGGTCGGCAAAACGACCAGCAACCTCTTTGTTGGTAGCCTTCCAAACCACCTTGCCGCCCTGATCAAACACCACGGTCTTATTTCCGTTGGTAAGATTGGCCATGATCTTCCCATCATCGAGCATGATCGCAGTGAACGGCCAGTTGCGTTCCACTCTTCCGCCCAGTTCTTCCAAGTCGGTCTTAATTACCCTAACCACTTTCCCGTCCGGCGTATATTCCTTGATTGCAAAGGCCAAAAGATGAGGGGCGAGATAATTTCCATTGGGCAATTTACGAGCCATTCGGGTCTGCATGTGGGCATTGTCCGTGTCCGGCTTTAGGGGACAATCCACTACGAGTTTCCCGTCGGAAGAAACCTCCAGCAATCGAGGCTTCCCACCCAATTCCGTGATCAGAGTGTTGCCATTGGCCAACCTCTTGGCAGTGCCGACTTCGCTATTCTCCTTGCTCAGCTTGTAGTGGAATACCACCTTCTTATCCCGCGTGAATTCCCTCACCTCTTTTGCAAAAGCAACGAGAACATTGCCATTTGGCAGGACTTCACCATCGCGTGATCGCTGTGGAACCTCCCAAATGATTTCCGAGTCCTCGCTGACAATAGCGGTCTTGGTTCCGGTAATCAGAAAGGAGTGCCGAATCCCGGACTCGCTAATTTGTTTTCCAAAAGGAGCCGAAAAAACTGCGCCGACACCGAGAAGAGAAAGGAAGAGTTGCTTCATCATCAGAGGCGAGACTAGGCACACAACAGAGGCAGCACCATCTCTCATTTCACCAGATCCCAGTAAATTCTAACTGGAACAATCGCGCAACCCTGAAGGTTCTCATTGCTGATTTCCAAAAAATCAATATTCATCTCGTCAAAGACATGCACCACACCAGACGTCCGGAAATGGCCCGCGCCATCAGAATATCCAGCCTCTTCCTAATCCTCAACCGCTTCGCCGTCCTGGCTTTGTTGGGTGGGATCGGATACGCCTGGTATGAGCGCTCGGAGCAATCTTACTGGGTCCCCCTCACGACAGGCCTCGTCTGTATCTTCACGTGGATCGTCTGTGCATTCTGGTCCGCCCGCTGCCGCTGCCAGCTGTGCATGGCCCCGCTACTTTCCCGCGCCAAGTGCAACGAGCATTACAATGCTAAGAAATTATTCTGGAGTTACCGAACCCGCCTTGCCGCAACCGCTCTGATCATCGGCCGATTTCGTTGTTATTTTTGCGGAGAGGAATTCAGCTTGGAACAACCGCCCAAAAAAACTGACCAAGGACCAGCAAAAGACCGTCATGTCACGACAATCCGGCGAAGCGGATCCCTTCCCAAAAAACATTAGGAAGGGTCTCCTTCAACTCAGGCATCCAGCCTCATCGCCGCTTTCTGGGCGGCTGATTTGCCCCCCCCTTTCGGACTGTCCTTCTCAGAGGTGAGGCGCATTCCGACCGGCTTCGAGACCCCGAACTCTTCCATCGTCACACCATACATGACATCGGCACGCTCCATGGTGCGCTTGGAGTGCGTCACGATGATGAACTGACTTTGGTCGATGAAGGCATCGAGCACTTTCAGGAAGCGTCCAATGTTCGATTCATCGAGCGGCGCATCCAACTCATCGAGAACACAGAACGGACTCGGTTTGACCATATAAATCGAAAAGAGCAGTGCAACTGCCGTCATCGAACGCTCACCACCAGACATCAAGGTGATTGACTGCAACTTCTTACCAGGAGGTTTCGCAATCACCTCGATACCGCACTCAAGCGGGTCATCCTCGTCCTGAAGAATGAGATCTGCCGTGGCCTTATCACCGAAGAGACGCTTGAACATTCCTTTGAAGTTCTTGGCAACGGCCTTGAAAGTTTCAGCGAAGAGGCGCTCGGACTCAATGTTAATTCGTTCAATGATCTCCAAAAGCTTGGCTTTGGAATTCACCAGATCGTCGTGCTGATTCTTGGTAAAGGTGTGGCGCTCCTCAAGCTCGTCAAATTCTTCAATGGCATCGAGATTCACGGGACCCATTGAGTCGAGACGGCGTTTCAGGTCAGCCACGACGGCTTCCACAAAGCCCCAATCGGGACCTTCTTCGGGAAGCGCCGCTTTAATCACTTCTTCAACGGGCTCTGCGATCACTTCTTCCTGAACTTCTTCATTTTCCTCGCCCTGGGATTCCTCGCCAGACTCAGTATTTTCCACAACCGACTTGCGGCGCCTTCCTTTTTTCTCAGCTTCCTTGCGCTCGTTGATACAAGCAATCAAGGCGTGGCTGTCAGGACGGAAGATCGTAAGATCGACCTGATGTCGCTCCATCGTTGACTCGAGAAGATTCTCCATCCGAAGATCCAGCTTGGTCGCCGAAACTTCTTCTTTGCTGATCTGATTGACTGCCTTGGACTGACGATTGCGGATCTCAGAGAAGGCGGCTTCCGCAGCCTCAATACCACGAGCCAACTCCTTCCGTTGCTCGTCTGACTGACCAAGTTCACCAGTCAATTTCTCAACCTCGACCTTGTAGCCTTCCACCTCCTGGCGGAGCCCGATATTTTCATCATCTCCTTTACCGATCCGCTCCTTGGCCGCTGCGATTTCGTGCTTCCGGCGCGAGTTCAACTCAGCCAGTTCACGAATCCGGCGACTCATGGGATCCTGCTCCTTGGCGGCGGAATCACGGGCCTGACGTTCCACGGCCAAAGCGGTCCGCGCCTCGTTCAATTGTTCGGAAGCCTCCTTCTCACTCTTGATCGATGCTTCAAGTCGGGACTGCAGATTCCGGCTGTCATCCTCAAGAGCCGTGAGACGCTCCCGCGCCCGAGCTAATTCATTTTCCAAGGCCGAACGGCTATCCGTGGCGGTCTTTTCGCGGCCTTCGAGTTCTTCACGCTCCCACTGGTTGTTTCCAACTTTCGAGTCAATGCTGTCCGCTTCGCGCTTCGCCAGTTTGAGCTGCCCGTTGAGGGTGGACTCTTCAACGCGATGACGCTGCAGACGATCTTTCGCCTGCTCCAACTCTTCGCGCAGTTCCTTGGTTCGTTCCTCGGCGGTGAGAATTTCCCGCTGGGCCGTTTCCTCTGCCTTGGCGAGTTCCCCCACCTCGGCGGAGAGAGCATTGATCTCGTTGTTTCGCTTGAGAACAGAATTGTCCTTCCCACCGCTGCTGCCTCCTCGAAGCACTCCCTCGGGCGTCAAAATTTCACCGCTTTTGGTCACAAAGGTCAGCTCGGGGTATCCGGAGCGAAGCTTCAATGCGGCCGCGCGGTCCGGCACAATGAGCACTTCACTGAGAAGTTTTTCCATTAAACCAACAAACTTGGCGTCCACTTTGACCACATCCAGAGCCCATGCTGACGCTCCTTCGGGAAGAGCTTCGATCTGTGTGCCTTTGGAGGCTGGCAGGAAGCTCTCGGGAATGATCGAGGCCATTCCTTTTTTTCCTTCGAGCAAACGCTCGACGATCACATCAGCGAGCTCCTCATCGCGCACGATGATAGCCTGTAAATAACGATCGAGCGCGGATTCCACAGCAACCGCGTATTCGTCAGGAGCCTTGAGTTGCGCACCCAGCAGGCCTTTCAAACCAGGCTTAATCAAATCTGGATCATTCAGTCCCTTGAGAACAGCCTGGGTTCCTTTTTGAAGCCCCTCACCACTGGCAACCAACTGCTTCAACACCTCCAGGCGGGAGGATTTTTGGGCCAAAGTCCGGTGGGCTTCCGCTGCCGTTTTTCGAGCGACATCTAGTGAAGCTCGTACTTCTTCAAATTCTCTCTTCGTCTTCTCAAGTGCTTCCTCAAGACCAGGCAGGGCCTTCTGGTGTTCCTCGAGAAGTTTCACGAACTGATCACGCTCGGCAACTGCCTTGGTCTGTTCGCCACGAAGACGCTCGGACTCTTCAACGAGCTGCTTCATGCGGTCCTTGTTGCCTTCCATTTGGCTCAAGGCGCTTTCGATCTTAGCCTGGGCTGAAGCGATAATATTCTGGGTGGCGTTGGCTTCCGCCCGGGCACGACGAAGTTGATTTTCGACCTCATGTCGTTCTTTGGCGAGTGACCCGGAAGCCTGGCGCCGTTCTTCAGCCTGCGCTTCTTTTTCCGCAATGCGCTTTTCCAACTCCTCGAGAGCAGCCTGACTTTGCTGCAAAGTCTCCTGCTGCTCGATGAGATTGGAATCGGTCTCGTTGATTTCATTTTCATTCTGCTCAAGACGCTCGCCAAGTTCCCCTTTTCGCTCCTCATTGAAAGCAATACGGTTTTTCGCCACGGCGATGGCATTCTTCTTATCAGAAAGGCGCTGTCGCAATCCGGAAAGTTCGGCATCGAGAGCTTGCGCCTTGTCGCGAGCGTTGACCACCGCGGCTTCGTGTTGCGGCATCTCGACCTCAATGACATCGCGCTGCTTTTCCAGGGAATTCAGTGAAACGGTCAATTCCTCACGCTCTCCGGTGAGTTTTTCATAAAGTCGATGACTCAGGTGGGTATCAAGAACCCTGACATCTTTCGCAAGAGCCTGGTAACGGCGAGCCTTGGAAACCTGACGCTTCAGGGAATTGATCCGGCGATTCTGTTCGGCAAGAACATCAGAAACCCGAAGCAAATTACCTTCGGTGTATTCCAATTTCCGCAAGGCCTCCTTTTTCTCCTTCTTCGACTTGGTAATTCCAGCCGCTTCCTCGAAAACCTGACGACGATCCTCCGGGCGCGCCGAAAGCAACATATCGATCTTCCCCTGCTCCATGATGGAATACGACGAACGACCAATACCAGTATCCATAAACAACTCCCCGATGTCGCGAAGGCGGCAGCGGGTTCCGTTAATCAAATACTCGGATTTGCCATCTCGGTAGACCCGGCGGGTCACGGAGACTTCATTAAATTCTGTTTTCAGTGCCTGCTCGCAATCGGCCAGAGTCAGTGTGACCTCCGCCATCCCGTGCGCTTTCCGCTTATCCGCTCCATTAAAAATAACGTCTGCCATCTCACCTCCACGGAGCGCTTTGGCCGAGGTCTCACCCAGGACCCAACGAACCGCATCAACGACGTTGGACTTACCACAACCATTTGGACCCACAATCCCGGTCACTCCCTGGGAGAATTCAAAGATCGTCTTATCGGCAAATGACTTAAAGCCGTGGAGGGAGAGAGATTTTAAATACATGATCGTAGTCGCTGAAAAATTGCCCGGAGATGACTACTCCAAGGAACCCGAACACGTTACGACGATGATGGAGACCCGACAAGGGATCACGCTTAAAAATACAACATATTGCGCTATTTTTGAAAAACAGCACAACATAGTGTGCTTCCCGTTATTTAGGAAAAGTGAAATGAATCGCAAATCCTCAGCCCTTGAAAGCATGAGCTGGAAGCCCTTTAACGCCCAATCCCTTGATCACAAACAAGCGCCCGGCATGCTCCTCTACCTCGCTCTTGTGCTTGCCGGTCGTGACGTAGAGATCTGACAAATCCTCACCTCCAAATGCCACTGCTGTCGTCTCAAGACACGGTAAATCAACCCGTTGCACTTCAGATCCGGTGGACGGATCATAGCAAATCACACAGGCTCCATGACAAAAAGCCACCCAGAGATGGCCGTTTTCATCGATCGCCATGCCATCCGGCGAGGAGTCCAAACCCGCTGTTGAAACCACCTCCCGGGGATTAGCAAGGACACCCCCGTCGTAATCAAAGGCCAAAATCGCCTTGGTCGGGGTGTCGATATAGTAACAAATATCGCCCTGAGCCGACCAAACAATCCCGTTCGAATTCGTCACCGGCCCATAGGCTTCCGACACTTCCAGCTCCGGACTCAAGCGATAAAGCCGCGCATCTCCCTCATTTTTCACCAAGCTGATCGTCCCTGCAAAAAAATGCCCATCCGGGGCACATTTTCCGTCATTGATACGATTGCTTTTCTTATCAGGCTCAGGATCAGTGATTTGAGTGATTTTCCCATTTGTCTCATCAAGAAACAAAAATCCCGTATCTCCTCCAATCACCAAGCCTCCGCCTTCCCGGGGAACCACCGTGCCCACGCGCTGACCGATATCCCAAGTCTCCTCTGCTCCAATCTCCGGATTGAAACGAATGACCCGATGCCCTTCAATATCAACGTATATTAGCTTTCCCTGCCACCAAATAGGCCCTTCACCCCAAATTGCCCGATAGTCTCCGATTGGTTCAATTGTCATCTCAAGGCGAAGAAAACCGAGGAATCCCCCTTTTGTCCAGCGCTTCCCCGTAATAACTCCTCTCCCAAAAGTAAGGTTTTTCCCGTAATAAACGAGATGATTTAACGGTTCCAATCCTTGACATTCCCTAACAAACAGCCCATTACGGGTCAACGCGTGGAGGTTTCCATCTAGGATTCCGCTTCCCTTTCGCATCGCTAGAAACTTTCCCCAATTATTATGTCATACGACCTCTCATCCTGGGCCTGGTATTTCTCCTACATCGTCGTCCTCCTTGGCCTTGCTGGCTATGGTTGCTATCGCTGGTCGACTCTCTACCTCTACTTCAAGCACGGCAAAAAGCGCCCACAGCCTGATCGCGAATTCACTACCGACGAAATGCCCCTCGTCACCGTTCAACTTCCCGTCTTCAACGAGATGCATGTGGTCGATCGCCTCCTCGATGCCGTCGCCGCCTTGGATTACCCTCAGGACAAACTTGAGATTCAGATCCTCGATGACTCTACCGACGAGACCACCGACATTTCCATGGCCGGAGCCGCCCGACTTCGTGGGAGAGGATTCGACGCCGAGTGCATTCACCGCACCGACCGCACTGGTTTTAAGGCCGGGGCTCTCGAGAACGGCATGAAAATCGCCAAAGGAGAATACATTCTCATCCTCGACGCCGACTTCGTTCCCAATCCCGACTTGCTTCAGGAAACGATCCACCATTTCACCAACGACAAGATTGCTCTCGTGCAAACCCGCTGGGGTCACTTGAATCGTAATTACAACGCCCTCACCCGCGTGCAGGCATTGTTTCTCGACGGACACCTCGAGCTCGAGCAGACCGCCCGCAACCGCTCCGGTCGCTTTTTCACTTTCAATGGAACCGGCGGGATCTGGCGTAAATCAGCCATCGAAGACGCAGGTGGCTGGGAACATGACACTCTCACCGAGGACATGGACCTCAGCTATCGTGCCCAGCTCAAAGGTTGGAAATTCATTTTCCTCAAGGAGGTCGAAACTCCCGCCGAACTCCCCGTCGACATGGCCGGATTCAAAAACCAGCAACACCGCTGGACCAAGGGCTCCATTCAGTGCTGCAAGAAGTGCCTCCCTTCCATCTGGAGAAGTAAATATCCGCTGGCTGTGAAGTTGGAAGCAACAGCACACCTGACTTCCAATTTCGCATATCTTCTCCTGATCGCTCTTTGCTTCCTAATCTACCCAAAAAACCAGTGGGCTCCGGATCTTGGCACAATGGGACGCGTTCTCGTAGACTTCCCTATCTTCTTCTTCGCCTCAATCTCCGTCGTGGCCTTCTACACCGTCGCTCAAATCGCAATCAATCCGAAGACCTGGCTCAAGGAAATCTGCTACCTCCCACTCTTACTTGCGCTTGGGATAGGAATGGCCGTCAATAACGCCAAGGCCGTGATCGAAGCTATCGTGGGGCACGAAACCGGATTTGTCCGCACCCCCAAATATGGCATCGAAGGACAGAAGAAAATGGAGATCCGGAAGAGCCGCTACAAGGCCATCAAGAGCCTCACTCCGATCTTCGAACTCGTCTTCGGCTTCTTCTTCCTCTTTGTCGTGCTCGACGCCGCCATTGCCGGCAATTGGCCTTCGGCAATCTTGCTTCTTCCGTTCCCCGTTGGATTTTTCTACACTTCCCTCAGTTCTTTGAAACAGATGGTGAGCCTGGAGCAATTCATGCCCGCATTTTTGAAAAAGGACTAACACACCTGCCTTTCCCAACCATGCGTCACTTTCGTCTAATCACGTTCGCAGCCCTTGCCCTTCTCCCCCTTTTCACTACCAGTTGTGGGCCATCCGTTGATGAACGGAACAAAATGGTCGTGAGTGTACGTGACCAGAAAATGCTTCTGGTTAAAGACGGAAAACCCGTCAAATCCTACCCGGTATCAACCTCTAGATTTGGCTTGGGAAGTGGCCGTGGAACGAACCGGACACCTCTGGGGCGTCACGTTGTTGCTAAAAAGATTGGTGGTGGCGCCCGATCCGGAACCGTATTTAGGAGCCGCCGTCCCACTGGCGACGTCGTTCGTCCAAACTCCCCGGGACGCGACCCCATCGTAAGTAGAATCCTCTGGCTCAGCGGTCGTGAAAGCCACAACCGAAATACTTTTAGTCGATGCGTTTACATCCACGGTACTGCCGCCGAAAGATATATCGGGCGTCCCGCCTCCTATGGATGTATTCGCATGAAATCCCGCCATATCATCGATCTCTACAAACGCGTTGAAGTCGGTGCCGAGGTTCGTATCATCCGGGGTTCACTCGACACTCTCCCCGCCGGCCGGACTTACTACGCCCGCTGGGGTGGACGGGACAAGGCTACCGCCACGCGTTGGTAAATTTCACCCTCCATTTTGACAATGTCACTGGATCTCGACTCCGTAGCATTGCGCGCGCTCTCTGAGCCCGAGCGACTCTCCTTCCTCAAAGAAAAAATCACCCGGGAGAACGAAGACCTTCATCGGCGCCATCTTGCCGGCGAAGCTGGACTGGCCCATTCCGAAGCCCGTTCCATGGTTGCCGACGAGCTAATCATCGCCCTTTTCAACACCTATCTCCCGGACCCCAAAAATCCACCCGCACTCGCTCTCGTAGCCAATGGCGGATACGGGCGAGGCCTAATGAATCCCGGTTCGGACATCGACCTCCTCTTCTTGATCGATCGACCCGCAACCAAGATTTCAGACGATACCAAGGAAATTGTTAAGGGGATTCAAATGATTATTTGGGACCTTGGATTCAAGTTCCTCCCGTCGACGCGCTCGGTCCCTGAATGTATCACCGAGGCCAAGGGGGAACCGCAGTCCCGCACCGCCCTTCTTGATTCACGCCTCGTCGCCGGAGACCAAAAACTCTTTCGCAAACTCCGCGACCGCTTTCGCAAGGACTGTATTGAAAAAGACAAGACTCGTTTTTTTGAAGAACGCAGCCTCGATATCAACACCCGCCACGCCAAGTGGTCTCACACCGTCTTTCTTCAGGAACCCAACATCAAGGAGAGTCCGGGAACCCTCCGCGATTACCACAACCTCGACTGGATCATCGATGCCGAGGCCGGGACCCGCTCGATGACCGAGCTTGTCCGGAAGCGCATTCTCACCCGTCACGCCCGCCGGGAGCTCAAGGACGCCAACAACTTCCTTCACCGCGTCCGCAACGCCCTTCACTACCACGACAAAGGAAACGACATCCTCACCCTTCGTTTCCAGGGAATCATCGCCAACGAATTTGGCTACCCTCAAAAAACAATCCTCCGTCGGATCGAAGTATTCATGCGGGAGTATTACACTCACGCCCGCAGCGTGCACAACCACACCCGCTCGATCTTCGAAATCTTCGAACTCCAGCACAAAGAAGAAGGTCACACCAGCATTCGCTCCCGCCTTACTTTTGGCCTCATCAAAAAGAAGCCCAAAACCCTCGACGATTACACCATTCAAAACGAACGGCTTTCGGCACGCCGAAAGGACATTTTCGAAGAAAACCCCAATCGCCTCATCCGCATCTTCGTCTACTGTCAAAAATATCAGGTCACGCCTTCCCCCTCCCTTCGCAAACTCATCAAAAAAAGCTGGGACCTCATTGATCGTTCCTTCCGGGTCCGACGCGAAAACCGCGAAGCGTTCCGGGAGATTCTCGAACGCAAAGGACAAGTTGCAAGCACCCTGCGCTTGATGCATCGATGCGGGGTCCTTGGGCGCTACCTCCCCGAATTCGGCGCCCTCGACTGCCTGGTCCAGCACGAATTTTTTCACCGCTACACTGCCGACGAACACACTCTTCGTTGCATTGACCAACTCGACGCCCTTGTCGAAAACGACGATCCAAAAGTCTCCATCTACCGGGACATCATCGTCAAACATCCCGATCCCTACGCCCTCTACATCGCCCTGATTCTTCACGACACCGGACGCGCCGAAAACGTAAGGGAACACATCGACGGTTCGGCGATACTGGCAGCCCGTCTTTGCAAACGTCTCCAGATCACCGGAGGCCGCCGTGCCCTTATCATGTTTCTGGTGGACCACCACCTGACACTCTGGCGTTTCGCCACCAAAAAAAACATCGACGACCCCGAAGTCATCGAGGAATTCGCCGAACTCATGCGGGACAAACACCGCCTTGACGCCCTTCTTCTCTTCACCTTTACCGACTCCAACGGAACCAACGAAGAAGCCTGGTCGCCATGGAAGGAAAGCCTCATTCTCCAACTCTACAAAAACACCCGGAGCTTTTTAGTCGAAACAGAAACCAGCCGAATCAAAATTCACGCCGCTGAATTTGAAGAAGTCTGCGCCGAGGTGAAAGCCTCCCTCAAGGAAAAGTATCATGCCACTTTCGATGAGCATTGCTCGCTCATGCCCAAGCGCTACTTTCGCTTCCGCAGCAAACGCAGCATCAATAAACACATTGTCGCCCTCTGGCAATATATCGACCGCCGCTCACGACGGCCAGACACCCAGTTTGAATGCGCCGTTCAATGGATCGAGCGTAAAAAGTTTGGCTACAGCGAACTCATCATCGCCACTCACGACAGCAAACGCCTCCTCGAAAAAATTTGCTGCACCCTCGCCTCCCATCAAATCAGCATTCTCTCCGCCGATGTCTATACTCGCCCCGACGGCATCGTCCTGGATCTCTTCAGAGTCTGCAACGAGGACCTCAAGGCAATCGAAGACCGAAACAAACAGAAGGCCATCGTGAAAACACTCTACGACATCAGTGAGAACGAGGATTTTGATGCTGAAAAATACCTTCAAAAGAAGGTCAATTTCCTGAAGCCGGAAACCGAACAAGTTGTCAAATTCCCCGTCCGAGCGTGGGTCAGCAACCAACTCGACCCCCATTTTACGGTCATTGAAATTCAAGCACTCGACCGAATTGGACTTCTTCACGACGTTCTAAAAACTGTCAATGACCACGGATTGCAAACCGTCCACTCGCGGATCTGCACCGAAAAGGGTGCAGCCCTCGATTCCATCTTCGTCCAAACACTCGAAGGTCACAAACTTGTCGATCCAGAAGCCATTAAGAACCTGGAGGAATCGATCAGAGAGCTCTTGAGCGGTTAGCCCTACTCTTCCATCGCCTTCAGAATATTGGCCTTGGCCTCCGCTGCAGCCGCATCTTCCGGGTGGTCTTTGAGAACTTTTTCGAAACAATCCAAAGCCTCCTGCAGTTGACCGGTTTCAGCCAAAACCATTCCGCATTCATAGCTCGCCAGAATCAAACCAGGCTCCAATGCCAACGCCTTATCGTAGGCTTCCAAAGCTTCTTCTTTTTTATTCGAGAGTCGGAGAATTCGTCCCCGGGCATACCAGGCCGAAGCATCTTGCGGGGACAATTCCACAGCCTTGGCCGAAGCCTCGACCGCGTCCTTGGCATACCCGCCCTGCATCAACACCAAGGCGTAACTAACATATACCTCGGCTCGTTCCGGCTCTAATTCCAAGGCATCTTCGTAATGTGTAATCGCCAAATCCGTCTTTCCCTGGCCAATCGCATCGGCTGCCTTCATCACCAACTCATCCGCTTCGCTCAGCCCGAGTTCCTTAACCTTAGCCATGGCGTTTCCCGCCTTCTCGGTCTCACCCAGAGCATTAAGAATCACCGCATATAATTGCCAGCTCTGCACATCGTTGGGACCCTCGATCAAGGACGCTTCGATTGCTTTGAGAGCCTCTGGAAGTTGCCCGGACTGAACCGCATCAATCGCGGCGTTGTAGAATTCAATTTTAGGCTCTGCCATAACTGGCGAGAGAGCTATCAAATCAATCCCGCCAAGCCGAGGCCTTAGTCTTGCAAATATGCCCGCCGGGAGCATCCTGCTGTCATGGCAACAGTGACCCGTGAAACCTTGGTGGCGACTCTGGAAGAAATCGCCCTCCTGCTGGAACTCAAAGGAGCCAACCCTTTCAAAACCCGGGCCTATCGACAAGGTGCGGAAATCGTTCAGAATTTCGATGGCGACATCGTCGAGTTGGCTGCTAATGACGAGCTCAAAGGCATCAAGGGATTCGGCGCGGCCCTCCAGCAAAAACTCCATGAACTGGCATCCACCGGTCAATTGGAATACTACAACGATCTCAAAGCGGAGTTCCCGGAAACGCTCTTCGAACTCTTCGAACTTCAGGGACTCGGCCCAAAAAAAATCAAAGCACTCTACGACAAGCTCAATGTCGATTCCATTGATGCCCTCAAGAAAGCCTGCGAATCAGGCAGCATCGCCGAACTCTCCGGCTTCGGAGCCAAGTCGGTGGAGAAAATCCTCTCCTCTATTGCCAATCGGGAAAAATTCGCCGACCGCTTTCGTCTTGGTGACGTCGCTCCACTCGCGGAAACCCTCTTGGATCGACTACGTGACCACCCCAAAGTCTCCCGCTCGGCCATCGCGGGCTCCTACCGGCGTTCCAAGGAAACTCTTCACGACCTCGACTTCCTCGTTGCCACTTCGGAACCGGCAGAACTCACCGACTTTTTCGCCAACTTTCCCGAAGTCCATGAAGTAATAGCCAATGGCGACACCAAGGCTTCGATTCGTCTCGAGAACGGCTTACAATGCGACCTCCGCGCCGTGAGCAACGATCATTTCCCCTTCGCCCTGCAATACTTCAGCGGCAGCAAGGAACACAATGTCGCTCTCCGCGCCCTTGCCCTCAAACAAGGACTCTCACTCAACGAATACGACTTTACCCCAAGCGGCGAAACGGCCGTTCCTGAAGTTTCCGAAGAAAAAGACATCTACGCCGCGCTCGGCTTACAATGGGTCCCACCCGAACTCCGGGAAAACCGGGGAGAGATCGAAGCCGCTGACAAAGGGGAACTTCCGGAACTTATCGAACTCGAAAACCTCCGCGGCACTTTCCACAATCACACCATCGCTTCAGACGGGAAAAACACCCTCTCCGAAATGGCGGATGCCGCCCGCGAACATGGTTTGCAATACCTCGGAATCGCAGACCACTCGAAAGCCTCCTTTCAAGCCAACGGACTCGACGAAGAACGCCTCCTGAATCAAGCCAAGGAAATCAAATCCTTTAACGCAGACTCTGATGACTTCACTCTCCTAGCCGGCACCGAGGTCGATATTCTCAAAGATGGCTCGCTCGACTTCAGCGATGAAATCCTCGGCCAACTCGACTATTGTGTCGCTTCCGTTCACAACGCCTTCACCCTCGATGAAGAAACCATGACCAAGCGCCTTATTCGCGCCATGGAAAATGAACACGTCACCATGCTTGGCCACCTCACCGGAAGGCTCCTTCTCAAGCGCGACCCCTATCAGGTGAACATCGAAAAAATCATCGATTGTGCCGCTGAAACCCGCACTGTCATCGAACTCAACTGCAACCCATGGAGACTCGATATGGATTGGCGCTGGTGGCACAAGGCGAGGGACAAGGGTGTGCTTTGCTCGATCAACCCTGATGCCCACGCCACTGAACAACTTCAATTTCTAGCCTACGGAGTCCGCTTGGCCCGAAAAGGATGGTTGCAACGTCAGGACGTCGTGAACTGCCGCCCCATCAACGAAATCCTGAAGTGGCTCTCAGTCCCCAAGGACAAACGCTCATGACACTCGCTCTACGTGATCTCGGAGAGGCTCAGGATTTTGAGGAAACCTGGCACCTTCAGGAATCTCTGGTTCAGCAGCGGCGCGAAGGAAGAATCTCCGATACCCTTCTGCTCTTGGAACACTTTCCCGTTTACACCATTGGACGCACCAGAGATCAAAGCAGTCTCCGCGACACTTCACACCTCCCGCATCCGATCGTTGAAATCAATCGTGGAGGACAAGGCACCTATCACGGACCGGGACAGCTGGTTGGATACGCCATTCTCGATCTCAATGAATCCAAACGCGACCTCCACCTCCACTTGCGAAATCTCGAGGAAGCTCTCATTCAAACCTTGGCAGACTACCACATTCAAGCGCATCGACGTGATGGCCTGACTGGAGTCTGGGTGGAAGATCGCAAAATCGCCTCACTCGGGGTAGGAGTGCGCCAATGGATCACCCTTCATGGATTTGCCCTCAATGTCCAAAGCTCATCGCTCCCACCATTCCAACACATCACCCCCTGCGGATTGGACGGAGTCTTGATGACTTGCGTGGAGAAGGAAGCGGATCGACCCATTTCCATGGCTGAAATCAAAGCCCTGGTCTTCACCCACCTCCAAGATATTCTCTCGAAAGAGCGGGAGGACTAAATCAACTCCTCGCCTCTTTATTCATCTTTTTCAGATTCGAGCATCTTCTTCCACGTATCATCCAGAGAGGGAAGCTTCCCCTCCTCGCTTGTCTCGAGGGAACCCACAAGTCCGATAACTCTTCTAAAGGTATCATCAGGCTCCTCCAAAGTCCCCTTGAGTTCAAAAACGACAGTGTGATATGCTTTTACATCCTCGCCAGCAAAAGCCGGCAGACCTTTCACTTTGGGATAGGAGCTGATCAACCCGTTATTAATCGAAAGCCTCATCTGCCCCCCAATTCTTCCTGATTTTGAGATGAGGATGTTTCCTTTAAGGGTTAAAATATCTTTCTGGGACAACTTCAGATTTTCGATGGATACTCCGCGGGAATTCGCACGAAAAGTTCCTTCAATCTTATTATCAAAAACCACCTCTGTATATAGCTCCCGAGAAAACATCTTATCCAGATTGATCAAAAACGGAAATTTATGCAGTTGCAGCTGAAAGGCTTTAAAGCCGATAGCTACCTCATCGTAACTTGCCTCTCCAAAAGTGTAATCAACAGTTCCTGATGCCTCCCCGACCGGCCCGGACATCAACGTTCCCATGTGCTTGCCAAACAGATGTTCCATGGGGAATCCCGAGGTTGATAAATCCATTTGCATCTTTTCCCCCACCGTCAGCGGAACCATTCCACTCAGCTTAATCGCAGACGAAATCCCACCCCGACCAGCTCCCGGCTCGTTGAGAATCAGGGTCTCCATATTCACCTGGTCTTTCGAAAATTTAAAAACGCCATTGTCGATCGGGAGATCATCCCAACCATCCAATGTGAGCATACCTTGATCCACACTCAGACGAAAACCGGTTCCGTTAAGATAGCGAAAACTGCTGTCTGTTCCCTTGACCGAAAACAGACTCTCTTTCCCGAAAGAAATATCCAAGGCGTCGCAATAGTAGCCATGGAAGTCAAAGGGGAAATCAGGCTCCTCCAAATCCTGCCCTACAATCCCATTTTCCGTAGGCAATTGAAAATTCAACACTCCGACTTTTCCACCCAGTTCACGCCCCCCCAGACGGGCCCAGAGAAAACTCGTCAAGTTGGCATGCCCCGAAAGATTCCGAATTGTCAAATCCTGAAGAAAGGACTGCTCCGGCCACTGAAACGACGCATCGCTCATGGCAATACTACCCGGCATCAATTTGAGTCCCTTCAATTCAACCTCCGCCCCAGTCCATGATGAGGCCCGTTCTTCGACTTTCCCCCGGTAGGCTTTGCTGTTATACCCAACAATCGTGAAAAGGGCTCCGAGAACGACGAAGAGAAACAAGGAAACACAAATCACCAACTTCAAAAGAAAACGCTTTTTCTTCTTCTCGGGAATGGTTCTTTCGGACTTGGTCTTTTCCGGTTGACCCGACCGTCTTTTGCGGCGCTTCACCCGATGAACAACGCTCCCATCCGACCGCGTGACCACCTCGCTGGTCGGTTCTCGTTCCCGCTCTCCATCGCGGAGGGCTTTCATCATCTCATCAAGGGTATAACTGTCCTTCTCAGCGTCTGATGACACCGGAGAATTAGCAGATTCGGCCTTGGGTTGATTCGACCTTGGCGGCAGGGCTGAGCTCATTAACGATTTCGATAAGGTTCACCGGCAGCATCAACCAACTCGACATTCAACATGATGATCACGTGACGCGATTCGGACTCCAGAGCATTGGTTTGGAAAAAGCGACCAAACCATGGAATATCACCGAGAATGGGCAATTTGTCTTCCACCTTCTTACGCGACTCGGTCAGCAAGCCGCCAATCACGATTGTGTGACCGTTTTGAACGACCACATTTGTGTTCGTAGTGACTTCTTTGAAAACAGGAACAAGAATGTCGTTGGTCGTCAACACGCCCACATTCCCACTTTGCGACAAGAGGCCTCCCGCAATATCAAAGCTGGTCGATGTGGAACTCCCTACGATAGGTGTTCCGTAGTTCACAAATCCTTCAAACTCGCGAATAGTGGGCTTGACCGCCACTTCGATAAACTGACGGTCGGCACTCACCTCCGGAAGAACCTCCAGCATCACGCCTAGGTTTTTCACCTCAAAAGAAGTCGGAGTCGCAGGGGTCACAACACTTTGCCCGGATCCCACGGAATTGGGAATTTCAGGTGGTTCGAATTCGGTCGGATACGTGAACTCCTGAATCGAAGCGATCTCGGCGTTCTGCCCCGAACGGGTAATCACCTCCGGACGCACCATGACGTCGGCCCCCTTTTTCTGATCAAATCCGCGCATGAGTAACTCATGCACGTTTTCATCGATCAGCGCCCTGAAGCTCAGCACACCGGAAGACCGAGTCGTCCCCCCTCCTCCGCCTGTTGGGGCAGTAACAGACGATGAACCTGCCCCCCCACTGCTGGAAAAAGCACCAGATGCTGTCGGCGGAGCAGTACGGTTAATGATCGCATCCAAGCTGTCAGTTCCGCCGGTAAGCTCTCCAATTCTCAGGCCCGAACTCGTCGGGTTACCCCCAATCATATCAGTAATGGCAGTCCCCGATCCAGTCGTTCCTCCGGAAAGCTTATAGTTGTTTCCGACATTCACTTCGTTGATTATAGAGTCAAATCCCAACTCCTCAAAATCAGTCTGGGAAATATCAATCACGGTGGTCTTGATTACCACTCCAATAGGCTCCTGGGAGGCTACGGTATTTACGATCTCGGCAACATACTCGAGATTCTCTGCGGTATTGCGCACCGAGAGAACGCCTCCATTAAAACTCGCGGTAGCTCCTTCGGGAAAGGGCAATCCGAGGGACTTGAGTTTCTCAGTCGCGTTCAGGCGCTTAGCAATCAGGCTGCCGGAACCAGCTTCCGGAGTTGCGAACGGATCATCGCTTCCACCGCCGGTGCCGTTTAAGGCGCTACTGGAGAGGAAATTCGCAGGCACCCTGAAATCACGACGAATCAGAGTGGGGTCCGCTGCTCCGGTGGGATAAATCACAACCGCAAACTCATCGATCCGATACTGGGTCCCTGTCGCTTCGGTGATCACCTTGAGAGCCTGCTGCAAAGGAACATTTCTCAGATACACGTTGATCCGGGCTTGGTTTACCGCCTGGACTTTCGGGTTGTCAGGACTTCCCAGTTGGAGAATGAAATCGAGACCTTTGGCGTTCTGATTGGCGCTTCCCGTGTCATTTGCGCGCGAGGCAATACGAAGAAAGTCCAAGGCTTCGTCCAAGTTCGCGTCCTGAAGATCGACACTGGGCACCATAATGGTGTTCAACTTACCGACCAAAGTCTCGTTTTGGAGACCTTCGACTCCCTCTGTTTGCTCATTGATGAGCGGGACTTCAAGATTGAGGTGGGCGCGATCTCCCCAAGCCGCATCCACATCTCGAAGCCCTTCGGAACGGGCCTGATCACGAGCAGCAGCCCCATACTCAGAAATGGCGTGACTCACCCTCTCCATCCCCCGGCGCGCGGCCTTGTTAAATTTGTCGATCCGAAGAACATCCTCGTAGGTCATCTCGGCACGATCATACAACCCTAAATCATAATAACCCTGAGCTTCGTTTAGCAAGCGTCGTACTTTATCGACATTTCCGGTATGCTCCGCAGTCAAAGAGGGATTAGTGCGGATCGGATCATCCATTTTCTTACGAAACTGACTCACCCCAAAATTATCCGGATCCACCTTATCCACCTCGTCTAACAAAACCTGAATCTCGTCGTACTTTCCTGACCGCTGAAGCTCCTGGGCCCGGACCAGAGAAGCCTGCGAAAATCGCTGCACCGCCGAAACCCGCAAGCCCCTTGTTGCGACAGCATTCATGGGCAGATTACTGACCGCTTCGGCATACTTTTGAACAGCCGTGGCATAATCAGCCGAGCGGTAGGCATCGTCTCCACTCTTCAAAGATGCGTAGGCACCCTGCGCATTTTCCGAGCGTTTAACAATTTCGCTGGCTGCAAGAGAACTTTGCGCGGCTACCGTTGGTGCGTATGTAAACATACACGCCAACAAGCCACGTTGGATAAAGGTATTCAAATCACCCATGTCGTAGGAGCCCTTGGTATAGCGAGGAATTCACGGCACAGTAAGCTGAAAATCGCAAAATCTCACATTTCTGAAAGACCTCCAATCCTACCGAAATGGCAGCTCCAACTGGGTCGAACTGGACCGTGCTCGACAAAAGCGGATTTTCCGCCTCAAAGACCAAACTCGGCTACGGACGAGGCGCATTTTCCAACGGGCCCACCCCAGTCTCACCCTCCAATTTAATCTGTTCATAAGAACAGCATATCTGGAGATCTCCGGACGACAAGCCCTAAGATTCGCCTAAATCCGTCGTCGAGGCCCGCACCACCCGGTCAATGGCGTGCTTGGTAATGATATTCCCCTTGGAACCACGGCCTTTCACCGTGATTTCCCCGAAAGAAAAGAGTCTGGAGAGATTTCTGAGGCGAAGAGCCGGCTTGATGTGGACCAGCACGGCATTTTCCGCGGACTCGGCCTCGGTATCATGCTCCGCAAAATAAAATACCCGGGAGCCCTTGGTCCCCCGCCCCATCAGGTAAACCTTGTCGCGAGTCACGCCACCGACCTTAAATCGCTTGGCAAAAATCGGCCCGTCGCGCCCTTCCCGATAGATCATGGAGTAGAATTTAGGCTCGTCTTTCCGGAAAATCGCCACGTGGACCGGGCGTTTTCCAACGAAGACTTTCTCGGCCACCTTGAGCACCCGCATTTCAGCATCCTGCGAGAAGGAGATCATGTCATCCAGCGTGGAACATTTCTCGATCGCTTTCTCCTTTTTCAAGCCATATCCCGCAAAGCCATTTTTCTCGTCCAGGTAGAGCATTTCACTCGCCACCACGACCGCAGACCGCTTCACCGTGCCAAATTCCGCGATCTGGGATTTCCGCTCGCGACCCTTGCCGTATTTCTTTTTGAGCGTCTCGAAATACTTCACCGAGTAGCGCGTGATATTGCGGATATTCTTCTCGGTTTCCGCAATGCGATCCTCCAGTCCCCTGATCTCCTCGTCGGCCCGGAAACTATCGTATTTGGAAATCCGCTTAATGCGAATTTCCGTCAGACGAATAATATCATCCCGGGTCACTTCCCGCTTCAGCAGTTTCTTGAAAGGATCCAAGCCCTTGTCAATCGCCTCGATCACCGCTTCCCAAGTCTCACATTCCTCGATGTCCCGATAGATTCTGTTCTCGATAAAGATTTTCTCAAGCGAACTGAAATGCCACTTGTCATTGAGCTCTCCCAACAGGATCTCGAGCTCCAGCAAGAGCAACTCTTTAGTCATGCGAGCGCAATTTTTAAGAATCTCACTGACCGGCATGAAGATCGGTCGCCCGTCGTGGATGACGCAAGAGTTGGGCGAAATACTCACCTCGCAATCACTGAAAGCATACAACGCTTCACGTGTCGTCTCGGCATCGCAGCCTGCGGGCAAATGCACCAAAATCTCAACATTCTCAGCGGTATTATCCTCGATCCTCGAGATCTTGATCTTCCCCTTGTCGTTGGCACTGACGATGGAATCCATCACCCCGCCGGTCGTTGTCCCAAAAGGAATCGAGCTAATCCGAAGCAACTTGGCTTTCACGATCTCAATCTCAGAACGCACCCGGATTTTTCCTCCCCGAAGTCCGTCACGATAGTCGTTAACATCAACCAATCCACCGGTCGGAAAATCGGGCACAAGATCAAAGGGTTTCTTTCGCAAGACCGCGATGCAGGCGTCGATCAACTCGATGAAATTATGCGGCAAAATCTTACACGCCAATCCCACCGCAATTCCCTCCACACCCTGCGCAAGGAGCAGCGGAAACTTCATCGGTAAAGTCACCGGCTCCTTGTTCCGGCCATCGTAACTCCGCGTCCAATTCGTCGTCTTGGGATTGAACGCCACTTCCAAAGCAAAGGGCGTGAGACGAGCTTCGATATATCGCGGAGCCGCTGCCCGGTCACCGGTGAGAACGTTTCCCCAGTTTCCCTGGGTATCGATGAGGAGATCCTTCTGCCCGATCGCCACCATGGCATCGCCGATGGAAGCGTCACCGTGGGGATGATACTTCATCGTGTTTCCCACGATATTCGCAACCTTGTTATAGCGACCATCCTCGAGCTCCCGCATCGAGTGCAAAATACGCCGCTGAACCGGCTTTAATCCGTCACCCAGATGCGGAACAGCCCGCTCCATGATAACATAACTGGCATAATCCAGAAAGTATTCGGAGTACATCCCCTTAAGGGTGATGTCTTCGCGGGCCTCAGTCGTTTCATCCATAGTCAATTCCGTTGCGCAGCAGGTTGTTAAGAAAAGCTAACAATCGAAGTTGTCCCGCCCAACAAAAAAAGGGCGGAAATCCCGCCCTTTGCGAATTATTTAGACTCAGCTTTCTACAACTGCTCAATTAAACGATAAAAACGCTTAATGGTAGTTCCAAAGGAGTCGGAGAAAGTAAGGTTGGTTGATCCATCGGGATTATCACTTTCAGCGAACCCTCCTACAACGTTTACCCATGAGTCGACTTGATTTAAGTCACCCGATGATTGCAACACCCAGATTTTCGCCCCCAGTCCGTTGACCGTCAGAACTCCGGTCCCGGCGTTCGCATCTACCGCAAAGCTCACCACTTCTAGATCATCGCTTACCGGTGGATCTCCTCCGGAATTATCGGCTCCCGGGGTATCTGCGACATCGATTCCATCGGCGAAAAACGTCCCAATCAGCCAAATGGCCGGATTTTCTCCAGATCGGTAAATATGAGCTGGAATAAACGTGGAATCCGGTCCGACCACCGGCTCGGCAGGATCGAGAGTTCCCGCATAGACCAGTTCATCCGTTCCGGTTGGAGCTTCGCTGCTGACCAAGGATACCGCATCCAGCAATGATCCCCACGGCTCAAGATCGAGCGTGCCGTCGTCATCAGCATCGAGATCATCCCCCAGGACCGCCGCAAAATCAGAAACCAAAAGGAAGGTCACATTGTCATCCTCAAAATTTAATGCCACGGAGAGATCCTGCGTTAACACAAAATTTTGCTCGGGATCAGATGCCACGAAAAAGTTTCCGTTCATCGTCTGGCCGGTGAGATCAATAATCTCCTCAACGACTCCCGAGCCCTGTGCAGCAGTTCCGTCCCCAATCGCAACCAAAAACACACGGTCAAGTGATGCATTGGGTTGGGAGGATCTGAGTTCAAAATACTCACCGTCTCCCGTAAAAGTGCTATTCGTGTTGATCCGAATCTCGTTGAGAATGACATTGGGAGGATTGAACGCTTCATCGTCTGTAACTACAAAAGTTTGAGACCGATCAGCATACAAACCACCTGGATCCGAAACCGTGAGATTGACAACTTGGGGTCCATCACTGTCGGCGTCATTTTGACCCGTTATTTGAAAAGTCGTCGAGAGGGCACCTCCCGAAATCGTTGCCGTTGTGGGAACACTCGCTTCCGAAAGATCATCCACTGCGAGATCCAAAACTAAATCACCCGCAGGTGGCGCCGAGAGAGTCACCGTCACCGTTGAGGCTCCACCATTCTCGCTGATTGATGGAGGATCCAGAGCCAGGCTAATCTCAGGTGTGGGAACACCATCATTTACCTGCACTGAGCTGATTTCGAAACCATCACCCGCCCCATTCACATTGAAGGTAAACCCAACGACGAGAGTTGACGCTCCCGACGCATCAATCTCGACCGAATAATCAAGACTGCCATCGTTGGTAATCGTAGCTGCATCCGTACGAACCCCATCGAGAAGATAGTACCACGTAAACCCCTCGGCCGCGCTGTTGAAAGTCGCTGTTCCCCGGGTAGCCCCAAGCGCTTCGATCTTAATCGTCGTTTCACCGGTAACACTAATATCGTCGGTCTCGAAAGATGCTTCACCACCCCAATCCTCGGAAACCAATAACCCGTCCTCGGTAATAAAACGGTTCGTCGATCCGTCGGTTGCCGGAGCATCAATCCAAGACATGGACCAATTCCCACCATTGATTGGACTCGTCTCCAGAATGTCGGCGCCACTGTCATGAGTCGCACCGATCCCTGCTACTGAGAAATCTGCGTTGTAGAGATCTGCGGCGTGGGCCACCCCGCAAAGAAACATTAAGAACAAGGGACTACGAGCATTGCTCGTCATGAGGGATAATTTGAATGTCTTCTTCATGAAAAGGGAATATTTGACTGACCGACCGTAACCACGATCTGTGCCACCTATAGCCGCTCTTTTCCAAGACGCAAAACTCTTCTTTCCGACCTGGCCGCTGCAGGAGCTTAAACCTCTGCGGAATCCACGTCTTCTCGGAGATTCTCGATGATGTAGCCCTGCCTATCCGGGGTGTTTTTTCCCATGTAAAATGTCAGCATTTCCTTGAGACCTTTCCCCTCTTCCATCTGGACCTGGTCGAGCCGCATGTCTTTCCCGATCATGAACTTGAATTCGTCCGGCGAAATTTCACCCAATCCCTTGAATCGGGTAATTTCGGGATTTCGTCCCAATTCCCTCATCGCAGCCTCCCGCTCGTCGTCGTCGTAGCAATATATTGTCTTTTTCTTGTTCCGCACCCGAAACAGCGGGGTTTGCAAGATATAGAGATGCCCTTCCCGGATCAGCTCGGGGAAGAATTGCAAAAAGAAAGTCAGCAACAGCAAACGAATGTGCATTCCGTCGACATCAGCATCGGTCGCGATCACCACTCGATTGAAGCGGAGCGACTCAATATCGTCCTCAATCCCCAGCGCTGCCTGCAGAAGCGCAAACTCCTCGTTCTCATAAACAACCTTCTTCGTTAGGCTGAAAGTATTCAAAGGCTTTCCTCTCAGCGAAAAGACCGCCTGCGATTCCACATCGCGGCATTTCGTAATCGATCCACTCGCGGAGTCACCCTCGGTCAGGAAGACCGTAGTGTCCTCGCGGCGCTTGTGCTTGGTATTAAAATGCGCCCGACAATCCCGGAGCTTCTTATTGTGCACCTTCACCTGCCGCGCCCGCTCGCGCGCCAGCTTTTTCACCCCGCTCAATTCCTTGCGCTCGCGCTCCGCCGCGACAATCCGCTTTTGCATCGCCTCGGCGACGTCTGAGTTCTTATGAAGGAAGTTATCCAGCTGCTCCTTCAGGAAATTGCTGATGAATGTCCGCACCGTTTCCCCCTCCGGTGCCACTGTCGCCGATCCCAACTTCGTTTTGGTCTGACTCTCGAAAACCGGTTCCTCGATCCGCACCGAGATCGCGCCAACCAGCCCCGCTCGAATATCCGAGGGATCGTAGCTCTTCTTATAGAAATCTCGCAGCACCTTGACAATCGCCTCACGAAAAGCAGCCAAATGCGTCCCCCCTTGTGTAGTATGCTGACCATTCACGAACGAGTAGTAGTCCTCAGACCCGGTCACACCGTGCGTAAAGGCCACCTCAATGTCGTGGCCCGTCAGATGAATCGGCGCATAAAGCGGCTCTTCATCCATCTCCTCCTTCAAGAGATCCAGCAGACCATTCTTCGACTTAAACTTCTTCCCGTTGAACACGAGCGCCAGCCCCGGGTTCAGGTAAGAATAATAGCGGCACATCTTCTCCACGAAGGGAGCCTTGAAATTGGTTCGCTGCGGAAACAACGAGCGATCCACCTCAAAGGCCAGGCGCGTCCCTCCCCCGGACTTGTCTGCCCGTGGCCTCTTCATCTCCTCAACGACCTCGCCTTTGCTGAACTCGATCGCCTTCGTTTTCCCCTCGCGCCAGGCCTGAATCTCAAAAAAGTCACTCAAGGCATTTACCGCCTTGATTCCCACGCCGTTTAATCCCACCGACTTCTTAAAGGCTTCACTGTCGTACTTCGCCCCGGTATTAATTTTGGCGGCGCAATCCATCAGCTTTCCGAGAGGAATCCCCCGCCCAAAATCACGCACCTCCACACGGCCGGTTTCATCGATATCGATGGTAATTTCCTTACCATGTCCCATCACAAATTCGTCCACTGAGTTGTCCAAAGCCTCCTTCAGAAGGATGTATATCCCATCATCAGACGACGATCCGTCACCCAGCTTTCCAATATACATTCCCGGGCGCAGACGAATGTGCTCACGCCAATCCAGGCTCTTAATATCGTCTTCAGTGTAACTCGCGGCAGCGGCCATGGACGGGAGTATCCTTAAGCATTCCAAAATATCAAGGAAAGGCTGAGAAAGTCCCTTATCAGCGCCCAAGCCCCTCAACACCTCTTTTTCTTGAAGGAAGAAAAAATCTCTCAGCCCTTGGATTGTTTGCTCCGTATGGGTTCTCCCGGTCGTTATTTTGGAGGAATCCCATGATCAGAGGGCTATTCCGCATGCAGAGGCATTCCGCTCCAAAAAAACCTTGTCAAGGTGCCTCAAATGTTCATCCTAACGGTTGTAACCGTTTGGTGTCCACCCCCTCAGAGACAATATTGGGATTTTAAAACTCCATCGCACGGCCACAAAACAACATTATGAAAAATAAGAAACTTAGAATCCTCTCCGCCCTCTGCGTCGCGATCTTCGCACCAGGCCTGGCAAGCGGAGCTGCGATCGCTGTAACTAACGCCAGCTTTGAAGACAACGTTCTGAGTGGCAACGCTTGGGCTGATGCCATTCCCAACGGCTGGTTTTCCCAAGGTAACGTTGCTGGAACACCAGGTGCGCCAACTACGGATCCCAACTTCAACAACACCTTCCTTGAGTTGTCTTCAGCGATCGGAGCCAACGGTGGTGATGGGCCGAACAACCTCGGCATACGAACCGGCGGATTTATCTATCAGGACCTCGGGGTTCTTTTCCAGCCCAATACCACTTATACAGTCGACGTCATGGTCAATCGTCGCGGGGCTTCCGACAACGTTGGTTACTTTGGACTCGCTGACATCAACGGGGCTACTATGGGAACGGCTGGTGCTACTAACAGTTCCCAAATTGGAACATCTAACCAGTTCTTGGCAGTCTCGTCACTCGACCCCGCTGCTGGAAATGTTGCCACCTTCACTACCGGAGCAAACGTTCCTGCCGGAAATGTTATCCTCGCAGTCGGTGCCACAACCGGCAACGTAGTCTATGACCTCATTTCGGTTGACGCTACTTCAGTGATTCCGGAGCCCTCCTCCATGGCCATGATCCTCTTGGCCGGATTGGGAATCTTCCGCCGTCGGCGCTAGGCTACCCGCAAAAAAGTTGTTTTAAAAAGGTCACCAGGCAACTGGTGGCCTTTTTTCTCCCCCTGTGGTATCCCATGCCAACTTAAACATCGCTCAATCTCACAGGCATGAGTCTAACAAAAACGACAATCTTTTGGGTCCTCCGGACGCTCACCTACGCGCCCATCGCCATCCTCTCTTCCTGCGGCCCCGATGACCCTGAGCCCGTCGGCACCCAAACTCCCCCATCCACTCTGTTGGAAGGACAATCCTCCGACCTCAATATTGTTGCGGCCACCGAAAGCGACCCCCACCTGATGGATCTCGATCCTCTCAAAGACGGATGGGATAGCGAGCACCTCAGCTCTCTGGCTGGAGAACAACTCAACAAACTCGCCGAAGTCTTCGAATCCTCGGGCTTCTCCGACCAAAGCAAACTTCCAAAGATCTTCACCGACGAGGTCAACTGCAACTCTCTGCGCCCTTTAGATCTCAAGAACGTCCTTCCAGATAAGGACACCACCGTTCTCCGTCCTTCCTCTTTCCCAATCACGGCAGCCAAGGTTTCCTTGGCCGATTGCTTCTCTGCTCTCACCTCATCCGCACCAACTGACGGCGAACGCTATGCCAAATTTAAAATTATCGGTATCACCCCCATTGAACAAGGCTTCCAATCAACTCAGCTCGTTTCATTGAACATTCGCAACGGCACCTCCGCCTGGGAACAGAATGCCACCTGGAATATCGCCTGGAAAAACAATGGCTCCGAGTCACCTCTGATCAATTCTCTCAAGTTAGAGGAATTTGAAGAGATTCACAGCGCGACCAAGGGGGTGTGGTTTTCCGACCAAACCGCCTCGGTGTTTTCCAAAGAAACTGAAATTTCCATCGCCACCGATCAGTTCGGAATCGGAGTTGGGGAGTGGACAGAACGACTCAACGATTACCTCCTCGTCAGGCAGTATGGTCACAACGGCCTTGCCCTCGGCGATGTCAATGGAGACGGCTTTGAAGATCTTTACCGATGCCAGACCGGCGGACTGCCCAACCGTCTTTTTCTCGGCACGCCCGATGGAACCCTCCGCGACTACTCCAAAGAAGCGGGACTCGATTTTCTAGACAACTGCCTGGGTGCCCTCTTCATCGATCTGGACAACGACGAAGATCAAGACCTCGTCCTCGCCATGCCTCTTCAGGTTGTTTTCTTCAAAAATGATGGCTCGGGGAAATTCGAAATCGCCACCCAAATTGATCAACAAAATGTCTATTCATTGGCCGCTGCTGATTTCGATCATGATGGCGACCTCGACGTCTACACCTGTGTCTACTACGCCGACGAGGAAATCCGGGCCGAGCTTCCCATTCCGATGCCCATATACGATGCCAAAAACGGAGGGCAGAACGCGCTGCTCGAAAATGATGGTAACTGGAAATTCACCAACATCACCAAAGCTGCGGGTCTTGCCGTAGACAACAGCCGCTTTTCCTTCGCGGCCATTTGGGAAGACTACAACAACGATGGAGATCTCGATCTTTATGTCGTCAATGACTTCGGTCACAACAACCTCTACCAAAACAAGGGCGGCCACTTCCAACACATCACCGAACAATCGGGAACAAGAAACGGCACCTTTGGCATGTCCGCCTCATCGGCTGACTTCAATCACGACGGATGGATGGACCTCTACAAAGCCAGCATGTTTTCCTCGGCTGGAAATCGCGTGGTCACTCAAGAGCAATTCCTTCCCACGGCCGCTCCCGCCATTAAGAATGCCATGTTCCAGATGGCGCAGGGTAACACCCTCTTCACCAACACCGGGCAAGGCTCATTCCGCGACGATGGCATCGCAGCCGGAGTCTCCATGGGACGATGGAGCTGGGGATCCATCTTCATGGACTTCAACAACGATAGCTGGGAAGACCTCTTCGTCACCAACGGATTCGTCACCGGTCGAAACCCGAATGATTTGTGAACGATCTACTGGCGACAGGTCTTGTCCCAAATCCCCACCGAGGAAACCAAAATCCCTGACATGGCGAGCCCCGAATCATCCTACCGGAAACACTTAAATCGCCTCAATGAATTAGTCTCCAACGGAGAATCGCTCAGTGGCCATGAACGAAACTGTGCTTTCCTCAATATTCAAGGTGGCCGCTTTGCCACGGTTTCCTCGGTAAGCGGACTTGATTTTGATGACGACGCTCGCTCGCCCGTGAGCATCGACTGGGATCGGGATGGCGATCTCGACCTTTGGGTCGCCAACCGAACGGCGCCGCAACTTCGCTTCCTCCGCAATAACACTCCAAAGAAAAATGACTTTGTTTCCCTGAGACTCCGCGGAACGAAGTCGAACATCGACGGCATCGGAGCCCGCGTTGAAATTTCTCTTAAAAAAAATCAAGCAGGACCACCCTTAATAAAAACGCTCAAAGCAGGTGAAGGCTTTCTCGGACAATCATCCAAGTGGCTCCACTTCGGACTGGGCCACGAATCAACCCTTGATCAAGTCATTGTGAAGTGGCCGGGCGGCGCTTCGGAAAAGTTCTCCTCCATCTCTCCAAACGGACATTTTCTTCTCAAGGAGGGAACAGGAAGCGCCCAAACCATCAAACGCGAGGTCATCTCCCTTCCCTACACCTCGAAACCCGCCCCCGTCTCACTCAATTCTAATTCGAGCCGCATTCTCACCCCCACCCGGACCGCCCTCCCTCCCCTTCGCTATACCGACCTTCAGGGAAAATCAAAAAAGATTAATCTTTCCCAGGGACACCCTATCTTGATCAACCTTTGGGCAAGTTGGTGCCCAGCCTGCCTTGAAGAACTCAACGATTGGAAAGCCCACCAAAATGACCTCAGCTCCACTGGTATCGAGGTCATTACCATTTCGACTGACCTCATTGACGGAAGAGAGGACACCTCAGCTGACACCACCCGCTCCGCTCTCGACAAGCTCTCCCTCCCCTTCGCCGCCGGGATCGCCGACGAAGAGCTCTACAACCGCCTTCGACAAGCACACAACTGGCCATTCCTACGCCGCATTCCCATGCCGGTGCCAACCAGTTTTCTGGTCGATGGGCAAGGACGCCTCACCGCCATCTACCGGGGCACCATTTCCGCCAATCAAATCATCGCCGACACGAAATTATTTTCGCTCAATCACAATGATCTGCTAGCCGCCTCGCTACCATTCCCCGGCAGATGGATGTTCCCTCCCAGTCCTCCCGCCCCCATGCCTCATGGAATTGAACTCATGGAAAAAGGCGATGTCGTTGACGCCGCTGAGTTTGCCATTAGAAACCTCGAACTCCTCAAGCCGCACCGTGAATTTCCTCTCCTCGCCATCTGGATCAGTGAAAAACTTATGGCCGCCGGCGACACTGATCGGGGACTTCTTTTTCTCCGGTGGGCTGCGGAAAATGACAGTTCGAACATCGCTGTCGTCAATAACCTCGCGTGGCAACTCGCCACCAATCCGAGCGAACGCGTTCGCAATCCCCAACTCGCCCTTCAATGGGCTGAGAAGGCCAACACCATGACCGGAGGAAAACACCCCACAGTCCTCGATACCGTCGCCACGGCCAACGCCGCCGCCGGAAATTTTAATAAGTCAATTCAACTGATTGAACTTGGCATCCGGATCGCCACTACTCAAGGCGATGAAGCAACATCTGCTCCCATGAGAAAACGACTGGAACTTTTTAAGGCAGGAAAACCCTTCCTGGAAACTCCTCCCTCAAAATAACCGCCAAGGTAAGTCCCTGTTTCAAACCGGCGCCAACCATCCAGCAGCCGAAACGGACCTGAGTATGATCGCGAGGGATTGATCGCTTGTTGGAATGCAAGGAACCAAAATCAAACCCATGATGATGGACATCACAATCCCCCTCAAAGGCCAAGACAACTTCGTGAAGCCCTCACAAACGCGCCGTGAACTTTCCATGAATCTAGAAGTCACCAATAAGGCATAATCGGCCCTTGAAATATTCCTGCCAACCCCTCGGTATCGCTTCTACCAACTCTGCCACACACCTTCATGTCTCTATCCAAAACTTTTCTCCTCACTATCGCCCTCACTTCCCAGGCCCTCGCCGCGCCCAAGGGCAAGATGGCCCTCCCCGACTTCACCTAAGGAGATCCCATTCCTTAGGGCCCAACCACGACTGGAATCTCGGCGCAACCGGAGCTCGCAGCTGGATCTTCAGCGACAAGATGGTGACCTCCGACGCCCGCCAAATCAAAGTCGCAGAAGATTCTCCCGCCATTCGCATTCTCAGGGTCGGTGACGTTATCCTCGGCGTGAATGTAAAACTCTTCTCCTATGACTCCCGCACCGAATTCGGAAAAAAACTCACTATCGCCGGAGAAAAAGCAGTCTCCGTTCCCTAGTTCAGTGGAGAGGAGGAGCGACTGAAGAAGTTGCAGCAAACACCCCCTCCTTCACGTTTTCACAAGACTCATCAAATTTCAGAATTCTCACTAGAGAAGATCACTTTTTCTGATTCGAAAAAAGAAGTAGCGGCCTGCTATTGGGTGCCGCAAGAACATCCATCAACCCGTCGCCATTTGCATCAATTGTCAGTAGGCTTTTCGTATCATGATGCATCAAAATCCCACTCGCTGGGTGTGGAATTACCTGAAAACCCTTGCCGTCCCACTCAAGATGGCAACCTGGATTTCCACGCCAGATTCCGGTCTCGATCCAGTTCGTTTCATGATTTTGAGCGAGGACCAGCTCCACTCTCCCATCTCCGTCAAAATCCCCTGACACCACCGCATTAACGGGAGATAACTGCGCATCCCACGGTAGTCTTTGCCAAAGGAAATTCAACGACTCTCCCTTTCCTCCTTGATTGAGCCACACTCCCGACTCCAGGTGATTCGCCGTCACCTTGTAAGCTTTTGATAATCGTCCTCCATAGATCTCCGTGAGGCTCGCGGAAGCAAAGTCGTGATAGGTTCTAAACTGCTCGCTCACGGCGGGCATCGCTTGACACGTTCAGAAACGCCCCCTCACCGGCAGCGGTCGATCACTCTCCTTCTCCAGCTTGGCCTCGACAATATGTGATTCGCCACTCCCGTCTAGATCCCCATAATAAAGGATGGCGGGATAAGCTTGAGTGGGACTCCCGTATTTCGTGTTCACCCCAGTATTCCCGGCTACCAGATCGAGGTCACCATCTTGATCCACATCAACAACCTTCACTGACCGCCACCAGCCACGGCGTTCTCCAGTCCCGACACTTTTCGAGGACTCCACCAGTTCCCCGCTCTGATTCACATAAATCTGAATTACACCCCAATCCGTTCCCACCACCAAATCCAGATCCCCATCTCGATCAAGATCCGCCCAACTTGCATCTGTAACCATTCCTTCAACCTTCAGGTCCTTTCCTGAAACGTCGGTAAACATCACCTTATCCTTCGTTGAGTCATTGCGAATCAGACGGCTCACCGGATTTAAAGGATACTGACCGGGAATTGACCGAGATCCGATAAACAGATCCAAATCCCCATCCCCATCATAATCTGCGGAGGCCACACAACTCCCACTATCACGCAAATCAGGAAAACTGCCTTCCCCGGCTTCCGTCAACTTCACCTCCCCTTCCACAAGCTCATTTAGATAAAGTCGATCACGATAAAAAGCATGTCCCGCGCTCCGCTCCGTGCTCCCAGAAATCACAAGCAAATCGAGATCACCATCTCCATCGGCATCGAAAATCTCTGCAGCTGCATCCTCCGAATATTTATGCCGTCCTCCAAAAGCCTTTTGCGGACTCCGCACAAAGGTCCCGTCTTGGTTGAGAAATAACGAACCCTCTCTGCCCTTCGCGCCACCGACAAAGAAATCCTCGTCCCCATCTCCATCAAGATCACCCTTTGCCAAACAAGGACCCAACTGCGACAGCTTTTGAGGCAACAGTGGCTGAGCCTTGAAGTCATCATACTCGTCCTCTTCAAAGCGATAGCTTGGAACCTTCACTGACTCGAATCGCGGCAACACACCCTCCCCGCTCGGAGCCGTCCCTCCGGCTTCCTCGGTCACCTTAATTAAGCCACGATTCCTTCCCTCCAGAGAAACTGCCTGATAGTTTCCCGAGGGCCAAAATATCTCTAATTTTGACGCGGTGGCCTGACCCAGCCCAAAGTGAAGTGCAGCATCATTTTGTGATTGAAACCCCGTCCAAGGATTCATCCAACGAGTGTGCCGAATCCCGCTGCTGTCCGTCAGAATCACCTTGGCTCCAATCCCCATAATATTACTTGTTCTGCCTCTCAGCTGAACGCTTACCCCACTTCCCTTCCCTCCTTGATTTCTATAAATCTTCGTTCTTTTCCCCAGATCTGAAACCACCAAGTCGAGATTTCCGTCCCGGTCCAAATCACCCATTGCGGCTGAATAACTCATCCCAAGCAGCCCCAACCCCCAGTCCAGTCGCTTCTGAAACTTCTTCCCGTCGAGATTCTGAAAAACCAAATTTTCCTCAGGATTCTCGGGAGCGTCTTTTTCAATCTCCCACATCGTTCGCCCTATCCGGGCGTTGCCGAGATCTCCCCCCCCTTTATTCCGATCTGCGTTCATGAAATCCCGCGAGATTCCATTTGAAAGAAAAACATCTTGATAGCCATCGTTGTCAAGATCGCCAAATTTCACGACCCAACTCCACTCGCTGCTCCCCACTCCGGCGGCCTGTGCCACCTCCTGAAAATAACCGCTCCCTGTATTCACCTGGAGATGATTTCTCATATACTGCCGGGGAATCGACTGCATCAAAATGTGCCGACGGGAGGGAGTCAAGGCTCCCATTTTGACTTTCGATTTGTAGTGAGAATTCGAAGCCATTTCCACGGACATGAGATCAGGCAAGCCGTCCCGATTGTAGTCCGCAACATCGCTTCCCATCGAAGACCAGCTCGTATGCGGAAACACCTCGGCAATGACATTCTCGAAACGTGGCACACCGCTTTTTGTGACCCCGTCGTTCCGAAACAAGCGATCGGGTGTGTCAAAATCATTCGCGACATACAGATCCAAGTCGCCATCACTATCGTAGTCCCACCACACCGCTGAAAGCCCCCAACCCTCCATTTGCAGGCCGGATCCCTCACTCACATCCTTAAAATTCAACACTCCATCTTTGCTCTCGTTTAAGAAAAAGTAATCTTTCCGCCCATACTCAACGAGCTTGTTCCGTCCCTCAAAATCCATCTGAAGTTTGTAATGCTTGCGATAGTTCGCTTTCACCTCCGGACCGAGACCACGATCAATCACCGGCATTTCAGCGGGCCGACCTTTTGGAGCGATCAATTCATTGCAAAGTAGGAATAAATCCAAATCACCATCGCAATCAACATCAGCAAAGAATGGCTGAAGTGAGGCATCCTGAACACCAAGTCCCGCGGCCCCTTTCAACTCCACAAAGCTCCCCTTGCCATCGTTTAGAAACAGTTGGTTCGGCGCATCGTAGTGACACTGGTAAAGATCAAGATCTCCATCCGCATCAAGATCGACCAAGGCCGCACCGGTTCCCCATTGATCATTTCCCTGAAGAGAAACAGGCAAGGTCGTCCGCGAAAATTTCATCTGCCCTTGGTTCAACCACAGCGCATTTTCCCCGACCGCACCGGCCTGATAGATATCTAACAAATCGTCCCCATTGACATCGGCAAGACAGATGCCTCCCACTGCCATCCCCGAATAATACAAATAAGCTTTTTCGTGATCCTCGATCAACTCATGGGTGAAATCCACTCCGGCATCCCGGGCGCATTCCAGAAACAGCTTCTCTGATTCTTTCTGCCCAAAAACAGAACTCGTCCCAAGGGCCCAGAGGAGATACTTCACACCACGTTTCACTAATTCAGAGTGAACACAAAAAACCGCAGAGGAAAGACCTCTGCGGTTTTTTTAATTCGTATGTTGGCAAATAGTCTACCGGCGGCGACGCATCAGAAGCGCCAAACCACTGAGTCCAACCAACAAAGTCGATGAAGGCTCGGGAATTGCACTTGCCTCCAGAATTTGGAAACCTGCAATCGTCGCTCGGCCATTACCGTTCGCATTTCTCAAATCCATCGTGGCAGTTAAATCACCTGTAAGACCAGTGATCGTAGCGGTGTTCGTGCTATCCCATACGGCTCCAGACTTTTCACTGTATCGAGCTCCCGTAGTGATGTCAGGGCGTCCAAAAGTTCCATTTGCAGTGATCCCTTGCAGGTGTTGGGTTCCGGGGGTATCAGTCGCGTAATAAACGAGCAGATCATAATTTGTATAAGGAACACCAGTAACAGTGAATGTCTGTCCGCCGCCATTGTTGTCATCCCAGTAGCCCCGGTTTAGTTGAGCGTCACCCACACCGGCGTTAGCATCTGCATTAGCATCACCGTCACCCCAGACACCGCCGGAGGTCCATGTGATGGATGCCGTAGTGGCCACTCCTGCCGAGTCGGCGAGAGTATTAATGGTGCCGGTAGCTCCACCCGTGTTATTCCAATTGGATTGTGGCACTGAGCCAGCGACTGTCCCACTCGCGATTTGTTGGTTGGCATGGCCAGCAATCGATTCGGTGAAGTTGACGCCAATGGTGGCAGCTGAACTGACCCCTGTCGCAGCCGCTACTGCGGCCAAGATTGTTATATTGATTTTCATTTTTGATGTGTTCTGAACTGGTTCTGAAAGCGTTCGTGCCTATCCCAAGGGTGCTTTTAGGGAAATCCCGCTCTCGGTCAAGATTTATTTTATCCCCCCTTAGCGTGAAATTTGACCGCTCAATCAGTTGCACCGAGCCGCCAGCAGGGTCAAAAATCCAGTTGATTCAACCTATCCGGTAACGATACGCCGAATTCTTTTCTCAGCACCCTACCTCCCGCCGTCCTGCCCCAAGCGCTCAACACCTGGCTCCATGACCCTGCCAATCTCCTGCCCAAAAGGTTGGCCCTTGATGGTAAAGACGCCGGTAACCGAGCTGAAGATAAACTCAGTGCCCTCGGCTCGCTCGGTCATCAACACTATCGTGGGTCCTTTGCTCAGCGAGCCCACAGCGGCAAAAGAGTGATTATGAACTGCAAGTCAGCCATACTCCGGTTAAAGGGGGCTCCTCAGACTTGAGCCATTGCACCGCAGACGTCAGCTATCTGTCAAAAGCGATTGCCCCGCTCTAAACATCTGCTCCTCCCACGGATCCACCAATCAATTTTCCCGGGCAAAACCAAAAATTGCACCCCTGAAACATTTTTGGCGACTCATAAGTATCTGAGCAGCTTTCGAAAAAGCAAATCCCAGCCAGCCACTTGAATGCATCATCTTAAAAAGGTTCTTCTAATTCTACACATTTCGCTCTCCACCCTTACCCTCGCCGCGCCCAAGGTCAAGATGGCTCTCCCCGACTTCACCAAAGGAGATCCCATTCCTAACGGGGCCAACCACGACTGGAATCTCGGCGCAACCGGAGCTCGCGGCTGGATGTTCAGCGACAAGATGGTGACCTCCGACGCCCGCCAAATCAAAATCACTAAAGTCGCAGAAGATTCTCCCGCCATTCGCATTCTCAAGGTCGGTGACGTCATCCTCGGCGTGAATGAAAAACTCTTCTCCTACGATCCCCGCACCGAATTCGGAAAAGCCCTTAGCGCCGCCGAAGCTAAAAGCGGCCTTCTTTCCCTCCTCCGCTGGCGGGACGGAAAAACCGAGAAGGTTGTCATAAAGCTCCCCATCCTCGGCAGCTACAGCGCCACTGCTCCCTACAACTGTCCCAAGTCAAAACGCATCTTTGAGGAAGGCTGCCGCTCGCTCGCAGACAGAATCTCAGACCTAAATTACAAACCCCGTGCCATCACACGTTCCCTCAACGCCCTTGCCCTCCTCGCCAGCGGGAACCCCGATTACATTCCGCTCGTTCGCAAGGAAGCCCATTGGGCCAAGGACTATACCACCAACGGATACAAGACCTGGCACTATGGCTACGTCATCATGCTCCTCTCGGAATACATCATGGCCACCGGTGACCAGTCCGTCATGCCCGGCCTCAAACGACTCGCCATGGAATCCGCCCGAGGACAAAGCGTCGTCGGTTCCTGGGGTCATAAGTTCGCCCTCGAAGACGGACGCCTCGGCGGATACGGCATGATGAATGCCCCCGCGCTTCCTCTCACCACCTCCCTCGTCATGGCCCGCGCCGCCGGAGTGAAAGACCTCGATCGCGCCATCGAACGCAGCGCCATGCTTCTGCGCTTTTATGAAGGCAAGGGCGCCATTCCCTACGGCGACCACCACCCCTGGAGTCAGACTCACGAAGACAATGGCAAATGCGGCATGGCAGCCGTTCTCTTCAATCTCATGGGCGAAAAGAAACCCGCCGAGTTTTTCTCCCGCATGGCCCTCGCCTCCCACGGCGCGGAGCGCGACGGAGGACACACCGGGAACTTCTTCAACATCCTCTGGTCCCTCCCCGCGGTTGCCCAATCCGGCCCGCACGCCACCGGCGCCTGGATGCAGGAATTCGGCGGCTGGTATTTCGACCTCGCCCGACGCTCGGATCATTCCTTCCTTCACCAGGGCCCGGCCCAAATGAAAAATGACAGTTACAACAACTGGGACTGCACCGGCGGCTTCCTCCTCGCCTACGCCATGCCTCTCAAGAATATCTGGCTCACCGGAAAACGTCCTTCCGTCGCCCCTCAACTCGACGCCGCCTCCGCCCAGAAAACCATCCTCGCCGGTCGCGGCTGGACAAACAAGGACCGCAATAGCGCCTACGACAAACTCAACGCCGACTCTCTCCTGGAAAGCCTCGGCAATTGGTCTCCCATCGTTCGCGAACGCGCTGCGATGGCTCTCGCCCGACGCAAAAACGTCCCGATCGAACCCATCATCATCATGATCGACAGCCCCTCCCTCCACGCCCGCTACGGAGCATGCCAGGCTCTGGCACACGTCAAAACCTC
>JAQWZU010000152.1 GCA_029253285.1 Akkermansiaceae bacterium
CAGTTTGGCTGAAGGAGTGAGAGTCGCGGGTATCGGCACTGAATGCGGCGTCGAAGGAAGGTGTGTAAGTGATGGAAGTTGCCAGTCCGCCCGGTCCGTCGGCGCTGGTAGCGAAACGAAGAGTGAAATCTTTTCCGCCATTGGTATTGGAATTGGCGTATCCCCAGGTGCTGATTTCGCTCAGGGAACGGTCGGCACCGAGATCGAGCAAAAGCACGGGGTCCGGGAGTAATGCGAAGTAGTCTGCACCCGGGGTGTTCGTGACCCAGGTGTGGGAGGAGCCGCCGCCGATGCTATTGTGGGGTTCGCTTGTCGAGTATCCCGAGCCGGCACCCTGGATGAGATTTCCAACCGGATATAGGTCCGAGCCCGAGGTTGAACTGGTGATCGAGGAAATGGGATGAAAGTTGACCGCGTGAGCCGCAAGAAGTCCGCTGAAAAAAATAGCGATGGCGATAGATACTTTCATGGAGGGGAATCCTTATAGAAATGACTTCCTGTCCACAATCTCATTATACCTGAGGGGTTAAAGTTACCAAGATACGATCGGGGAGGGCTTGCTTCCTTGATGGAAGTCTTCGATAAGAACGCGGTGTCACATATTTTAGTCATTGGAGGAGGGCCGGCCGGATTGCGGGCGGCGGAGGTGGCGTCGGCAGGTGGGGCGCAAGTGACGCTGTGCGAGCAGAAGAGATCGGTGGGGCGCAAATTCCTTGTGGCGGGGAAAGGCGGGCTCAACCTAACACACTCGGAAGAGTTGGATGACTTCGTGAAGAGATTTCGCGGACCGGGGCAACCGAATGATTTTTGGTCGCGAGCCTTGGCTTGTTTCGACAATAAGATGATTCGGTCCTGGGCGGCGCAGATGGATGTAGGGACCTTCGTGCAAAAGTCCGGGCGGGTCTATCCCAAGGCGCTCAAAGCGGCACCTCTTTTGCGTCGCTGGGTGGAGATGCTCCGGAAGCAAGGAGTGGCTCTCAAAATGCAGCATCGCCTGACCAAGTTGTCGCCAGGTTCGGCGGAATTTGCAATGTTTGACGGTCCGGTTACGATTGACTGCGATTCGATTATTCTGGCAATGGGCGGAGGTTCATGGCCGCAGACGGGATCGGATGGCGCCTGGGTGGAAACCTTGCAAACGTCGGGGATTGAGGTCTCTCCTTTGAGCCCGGCCAATTGCGGTTGGGAGATTGCCTGGCCGGAGGAAATGATTCCGCAGGTGGAAGGTCAGCCGCTGAAAAATGTCGTGGCTTCAGTGGGTGAAGAAATCGCGCCGGGAGAATTGATGCTCACGCGTTATGGCCTGGAAGGGGGACCGGTCTATCAATTGGGCCCTGCCCTTCGAACGATGGCTGGGCCCGCGATCACCTTGGACATGAAGCCGACCTTCACCGTTGAACAACTGGTGGCGAAGATGGAATCAGTGAAGAAAAATTTCCTTAAGGAATCAACTTATCGCTGGAAGTTGAGCGATCCGATGAGAGCGATCCTGGATCATTTTCATGGGCCCTTTCAATCGGCAGGGGAATTAGCCAAACATGCCAAGGCCTGTCGGGTGCCTTTGGTGCAAGCCCGTCCCCTGGCGGAGGCGATTTCTTCGGCCGGTGGGGTGAAGTGGTCGGCGCTCAACGATTATCTCATGATCAAGGAACTCCCCGGCGTCTTCGTGGCTGGAGAAATGATCGACTGGGAAGCCCCGACGGGAGGGTATCTCCTGCAGGGATGTTTCGCCTCCGGAACCCTTGCGGCGGAAGCGGCGTTGAAATTTTAATCAAAGATCAGCTGCAAACCTCCTTAATGTCGGCCCCGCCGGGGGCCTCCGCTTTT
>JAQWZU010000170.1 GCA_029253285.1 Akkermansiaceae bacterium
TAAAGCCCGCTGCAGCATTACCTGGTGAGCGGACTGTTTTCGAGCTTCTAGATGGCGGCCGGTAGCGGCTGCCGGGGCAACCCTAATCATTTCAAAAACTACGTCAATATTTTTGGAGACATTTTTTCATCTTTTGGGATTATCTCTATAAGAAACTGATGATGAGTATTTTGAACCCAGGTGGTTTTCATGGATTTTTGACGCCAAGCCCCAATCTCACCAAAACAAGTATTCAAAAGCTTAGTTTCCCTCACGCCTCCCTACTTCCGTTGCCACAACATCGACAATTCCCGCCCTCCTCCCTGCCTGCTTTCGTAGGTCTTTGAAGGCTCCGCAGACCACTCCAACGAGAAGCCTTTATCGAAGAGTTGATGGAGCTCTGCCACCGAAACATGAAACGGCGGCCCATCTCCCGCGGGATGATCTGGATTGGGGAAAAAGACCCCGAGTAAATAACCACCCTGTCGAATGAGAGAAGCCATCGCCACCGCATAATTCAATCTCGTTTCGGGAGGAATCGCTGAGAAGCAAGTATGCTCCCAGACCATATCATAAGCCCCCTCCTTCTCCTCGGACCACTCAAAAAGATCACCACACCGCCAAGAAATATTTTCCAAGGGATATCTCTCTTTCGCCTCCATCACCGCCTCCTTGGCAATATCCAGGCCTTCAATCTCCCCTCCGGCCGTCTCGGCGATCAGAGCGGCATCATGTCCAAATCCGCACCCTGGAATCAGCAAGCGATCAGATTCCGCAAATAGTTCCCGATATCGCTCCAACAAGAAAGGGAGCTCCGGATGGGGCTCCCCTTTTTCCCAGGGCGTGTCACCTTGACGATAACAGTGGCCCCAGTCCATGAATTCGGCAGGATCTACCAAGCAGAACCGCTACGGCGCTGCTTTTTGTATTTCACGATTCCGTTGACGATCCCGTCTGAAATCGCTTCGCGATACCAACCTTCCTTGGTGCGTCCACGTTCTTTGGAATTCGAAACAAAACCACATTCCACAAGAACAGCGGGATTCTGGGCGTAACGAATCACGTAATAGCGAGCGTACTTTACGCCGCGGTTCACGACCTTAACTTTATCCAACATTCCTCCGTGAATGGCATTGGCCAGGGGTTTCGACCTGGATGAATGGTAGAAAGTCTCGAGGCCGGAAACATCAGCCTTCCAAGTGTAATTATAGTGAATACTCACAAAGATGGAGTTGGAATAGCGATTACCGATTTTCACCCGACCTGGGAGCGAAATGAAGTTATCACTCTTTCGGGTCATCACGGTCTTGAATCCCTTGCTTCGCAGCTTCCGGTCAACCCGCCACGCAGTGTCCAGCGCCAGCCATTTCTCGTATACCTTTCCATAACTTCCACCATTATCACGGCCTCCGTGACCGGCATCAATGACAACGGTATTGAAACTACCAGCGGTGGCAATTGAGAGAGATCCGAGAAAAAGGACGAGAAAGGCGAACAGTAATTTCATTGATGATTCCTTTGGGACTCTTAATTTTTAAAAAAAACGAACAATTAAGTCAAACTTTTTATGAAGGTTTTGGAAATAGATTGCCGAGTAACTGATTATCGAGCCTCGGGGCGGTCTGTCGCCTTCCGAATCTTATTTCTGGCTGCTGCGGCTTTCACTGGGTCATAAGGGATGCCTCCCGACACGGCAACCTGCCCATTCGCAAAGGAAACCAATCGGGGATCTCCACTAGAACCCACCTTGATATACTTGGGTTTATCCATGTTACCATCTTCAGTCACAATGGCATGGACGAAAATAGTAGGATTCCCCAGATACAATATATGGAGCTGGTTTTTACCGTCCAAAACACATTGCGGGCGCTTAAACAAAAGCGCATCGCTGATTCGGAAGGTCGACATGGATTGCCCGGATAACGTATTCATCACCGATGCATAAATGGAGGTTTTCCTCCCGTCATTGAAAGTCAACACCCGGTATTCCCGCTTGGATGCCGGACTATTGGGCACACCAAAGGGCTGACGATACACTTCTATACCACCGGCCACGTTAAAATGAGCACTGTTGGAGGAATAGGTCATTGTGTCGATTCCGGGCTGACGAATAGTCGCGCTCACGGAATAGGCGTTCACTCTACTAATTCCGAAGATTTGGTTCAAATTGACCCGCCTCTTGATTGCCTGACCAGCCGGCAGGACAGCTTTTTGAAATACCGAATTGGTGAGTTTTGGAAGGGGTCTTCCTCCGCCGGTCCGCATTGAAAAATTAAGCCAACTATGGGCAATCCCGCCTTTTTTCTCGCTGAATAACTCCAGTGCCTTGCCGCTTCGGTTCGTGATTGTGACCACTGCGTGGACAGGCTCGTGAGCCAGATATTGATTCCTCTCAATCGCCAGGTGAACGTTCAATTGAGCCGATCCAACCAGGGAGCCCAATAGCAGGATGAGTGGTGTTAAAATTGTTTTCATGGTCGCAGGTGATTTTAAAGAAGCGGATCAAGAGGCGCAAATAAAGGAGAAAAGCTTCCCGATTCCTTCTAATGATGCTCCAAATCAAAGGCCTTCCCGCTCAGAGCGTTGCTACCAGCAATGATTGTGCCGCAGGGAGAGATATTTGCACCGAATCTTCGCGGTCCGAAATTTCCAGAGTCAGAGTATCGGCTTCGAGATTTCTTTCGGTCAAACGAACCGACGTTCCCGGCTTCAATCCCAGACCAGCCAGCCATTGTAAAAAGGACGGCTGATCCTCCCTGACTCTCATCAAAGTGTATGTCCCCGGTCCGCAATCCGCCAAAGTCGAGGTGCCATCTGATTTTAATTCTCCTTCGGCATTTGGAATTGGTGCGCCGTGAGGGTCATGGGTGGGATGATCCAACATCTCGTCCATCCGCTCCAGCAAGCGATCTGAAATCACATGCTCCAGCACTTCGGCATCCTCATGCACCTCGGCCCAATCCAATTGCATGATTTCGACCAGGAAGGTTTCCACCAAACGATGCCTCCTCAGCACTTGCATCGCAGCCTTGCGACCATTCTCGTTCAGGGCCACTCCCTTTCGTGGAGTGTATCGGACCAAGTCCTTCTTCAGGAGCTTGTTCATCATGGTGGTTGCTGTCCCCGGAGTCACCGAAAGCCTTTCGGCAACCTGTCCGATGGGGACAAGCTGGTCGCTGCCGTCCTTGATCTGAAGAGTCCAGATGGCTTTGAGGTAATTTTCGACAGTACTGGATGGCATGAGCAGAAGCGGAGTAATGAAATCTTATGAAGGGAGCCAACGATGGCGAGGGCAAAGAACGCCCACTGAATCAATTCCAAGAAAAAGCCCGGCGACTCAGGGAGCGCGCCGGGCTGATAATTATTAACTGAAGTCAGTTTGCAGAGCGAAAACTCTTACAGGGACTTCTTGAGGGTAGAGGAAGGCTTGAAGCCAACAGACTTGGAAGCAGAAATCTGCATTGCTTCACCAGTCTTGGGGTTACGGCCCATACGAGCTGCGCGATTCTTCACCTCGAAAGTACCAAATCCAATGATCTGAACTTTCTGGTCACTTTTCACGCCTTCTTCAATCGATCCGAGGACCGCAGCCAGCGCGTCTTCTGCAAGGCGCTTGGTTGCTTCACTACCGAGTTTCTTTTGTACTGCTTCAATGAGTTCTCCTTTATTCATAGCAAACGCGATTGTCCGTATCGCGATTAGTTTGTAAAGCTAAAATAACGCACCAATCCCTGTATTTATGGGGATTGACGCCGATCAATCTTCTAAAATGAACCGATTCAGACCCGTCATTGACCCTCCCGGACATATTTCCAATCATCGCCTTATGATTCCGGATGAAATCTTGCAAAAGGCAAAACAGACGCTTTTTTCGGTGCATCCCACCCTTCCCCGGCGGGAATATCTCACCCGGGAACTCGAAGACGCAAAAGCCGCAAACGCCCGTGGTTACTACCTTCCAGACGAAGATGAGCGGCTGCGGGAGGCCTATCGCACCTATCTCACCGCCCGGGCAGCGCTTTGGGAAATGATCGACGATCTCAGCCCACATTTGCGCGAAAAAGACTCCCGAATCTTCGGTTTGACCTTCTGCGCCGCTGCCGCCTTGGTTCGGAGCGCTACTTTTCTCGTCAATTTAGCAAAAAATCGTCCCACGGTCTGGAAAAAGCTCGATGAAGCCGAACCTCGCTACGGCCTACAGCGGAAGAGCTTCACCCGAATTTACAAGAATATCAGCTCCGTTCGATGGATGTGGCGCTTTCAAGAAGCCTCCCGTTACTACGCTCAACATCGCGACTCGATCCTCAACGATCTCCATGGTTCCGACCTCTCACAGGTTGCCGTTTGGCTAACATCCGAAGAAGAACATCTGGAGCATCGGCGTCGCGCCTTTCTCGAACGTCGGGTCGCGTATCGCATCCACTCGCTCCTACGCCGACACACTTCGGGCTACACCAAAGTGATGTTTCACCTCTTCCGTCTCAGCGGGAGCGCCGTGGCTGAATTACGACAGCCCTTCAAAAAAAATCACCGCGTTGGTAAGCGGGTAAAGCCCGACATTTTTCGGAAAATCCAACCACTCCTCAAACCGGGCGACGTTATCGTGACGAGACATGACGATGCCATGAGCAACTTGTTCCTACCCGGCTTCTGGCCCCACGCCGCCCTCTTTCTCGGCGATTCCAAAACCCGGAAACAATGTGCTCTCCCTGAGCACCCTATGGAATACGACATCCTGGAAGCCAAAAAAGACGGTGTCCTGTTTCGGCAACTCTCCGAAACACTCTCCGTTGATTCCTTCGTCGTGATTCGTCCGAATCTTTCCAACGACGACCTTGCCGAGGCCTTGACCAGAGCGTGCTCGCACGAAGGAAAACTTTACGACTTTATCTTCGACTTCCGAAAAACCGAACGACTCGTCTGCACCGAAGTCGTCTACCGCGCCTACCACAGCGTGGGAGAAATCAAATTCCAACTTACCAAACGCAGTGGCCGACTCGCCCTCTCCGCGGAAGATCTCCTCGACCAGGCGATCACCAACAACAACTTCAAGGTCATCGCCATTTTCGGAGTGCAAAACTCAGGCCTTCTTTACGACGGCGAAGCCTACACAGCCCTCCGCGAAAGCCTTCAAATTTCCTCCTCCTAACTCCTCGCCCTTGCCCCCGCGCAATCACCTGCTAGGATCTGGCCCATGTCCAGCCAGCTTGGCCAACTTTTCCGCATCTCGACTTTCGGTGAATCCCACGGTGGGGGCGTCGGCGTCGTCATCGACGGATGCCCCCCGCGAATCCCTCTCACCGAAGCCGATCTTCAAATCGATCTCGACCGTCGCCGCCCCGGCCAATCCGAGGTCACCACCCCGCGTAATGAGGCAGACCAAGCCGAAATCCTTTCCGGCACCTTCGAAGGGCTCACCCTCGGAGCACCCATCGCCATCCTCGTTCGCAACAAGGACCATCGGCCGGAGGCCTATTCCGAAATGGCCGAGAAATACCGGCCATCCCACGCCGACTATTCCTACGATGCCAAATTCGGCATTCGTAACTGGCAGGGAGGCGGACGTTCCTCGGCCCGCGAAACCATCGGCCGTGTCGCCGCAGCCGCCGTCGCCAAGAGAGTCATCAATCACCTTTGCCCCGGGATCGAAACCCTCGCCTGGGTGAAAACCGTGCAAGACGTTTCCGCCGAGGTTGATCCTCTCACCGTCACATCCGAAACCATCGAATCAAACATCGTCCGCACCGGAGATCCGGAAGCTGCCGAGCGAATGATCGAACGGATTAAAGAAATTCGCTCCCAAGGCAATTCCGTCGGCGGCACCATCGAAGCTGTCGTGCGTGGCTGCCCTCCGGGACTTGGCGAGCCCGTCTTTGATCGTCTCGAGGCAGACCTTGCCAAAGCGATGCTCTCCATTCCCGCGACCAAGGGGTTCGAAGTCGGCAGCGGATTTGGCGGCACCCTCCTCACCGGCGCAGAGCACAACGATCACTTCTACATGGATGGTGAAACAGTCCGCACCAAGACCAACCGCTCGGGCGGTGTGCAGGGTGGCATTTCAAACGGCGAACCCATTCTCTTCCGCGTGGCATTCAAACCCACCGCAACCATTATGTCATCGCAAGTCACCGTCTCCAAAGACAAAGAGGATACCGAACTCAAAGGCCGGGGACGTCACGATGCCTGCGTCCTCCCCCGCGCGGTTCCGATTGTCGAAGCGATGACCAATCTCATTCTTTGCGACCATCTCTTGAGACATCGCGCATTTTGCGACTAAGTTTAACGCGATATGACTTTTGATTCCATCGGCGCCAGCGGGATGATCCTCATCATCCTTGCGATCTTTGCTGTCCTTGGTTTTCTCAAAGTCCTCGCAAAATTGTTCTTTAACCTGATCGCCCTCGGCATTGGCACCGTCGCCGGACTTTGGGGATACAACAACGGCTTTTCCCTGATAGCCAAATTCATCGAGCAACCACAGCCCTGGATGCCTGTCGCCATTGGAGTCATTTGCTTCATTGGAGCCTTTTCCATCTTTCGATCTATCCTCAAATTTTTCTCAGGAAGAGGCGGGGAGGGCGGACAAGTTCGTTCCATGGGATTTGGTCTCCCCGGGATGATTTTCGGCCTCCTGGTCGGAGGACTCATCGCCTACTGTCTCCTCACCGGCGTCCGCTACGCCGGAACTGTCGCCGAACTCGAACAATTCAAGGGCCACCTCGCGGGCAAAGTCGAAGAAGGAAGCAAGCAACCCGCCTTCACCAAGCTGAAAAACTGGATCGATAGCAGCCTGCTCGGCCAGTGGCATCAGAAAATCGACTTCGTGAACGACCCGGAACAAGAAGACGCCGCCAAACTCGCCATTGTCAAAGAGAACGAAAAAAACCTCACCACTCTGCTTCCCCAAATTCCACGCGCAGAAGTAATCGAAGAATTTCCTGTCGATCAATCGATTCAAGACTCCATCGATCAGGGCGACTACGGCGCGCTTTTAAAAAACCAAACTCTCCGCGAAGAGGCCAAGGGCCTCGATGACAGCTCGAGGGAACTCATTCGCCGTCTCGAAGAAGAACTCGGCATCAAATCAACCCCTCCGTCACGATGAAGTGGCTCCTCATACCACTCTCGCCATCCGCGCCGAGTATCTCGCCGCGCAATACCTCGCTCCGATAACTGCCTCGCCAGATCGTTAATGACCGGAGCCATCTTTCGCAATTGCTCCTCCACTTCGGCAATCTCTTCTGCCGGATCTTTCGCTGGGAAGAAAAGAAAACTCAGGAAAAAATTCCCAACTCCGATCAACCGCGTGAACAATTCATGTTACCGCTCCTCTGGAGCGCCAATTCTAGAAAACCCGAACTATTCCGCAGCCCAATAAGCGGATGAACTTCTGATACTTTGCGGCGGGATCTGATCGTGGCCGGATGTCGCCGGAGATAATTTGAAAACCTGACCCAAAGGACTCCGCCCCGGACGAGCTCCTCTGGTCCAAGGGCCCTCACCCCAATGCTCCCCAATCACGAGGCACTCAAAAATACTCAATCCACCATCCCGACCAAAGGAAAGCTTCCCGCGTATTTCACCTTCATAACCCATCTTTTCATCTCCCGACTTAATCGAAAATTCCCCCATTAACAGGCCCTCGGAACTTACTTCGAGCTTCATCGTATGAATTTCTTCCTTCCGCCACGACAAGGACTCGCCCCGCGTGTTGTCCAAGAGGTGAAATCGCGCAATCCTTCTCGACAGCTCCTTTGGAAACTCCCCTCCACCTTTTTTCACCAACTCAAGCAGATCCTTCACCTCGTCTTTCTTGAACCAAAGATGATCAACCGCAGTCAAGGTCCCCATCTTCTTCTCAGGCAATGCCACAAGCTGGTCGCCCCTCTTCTCTAAGACCCGCGTATACACCTTGATCACCTGCACATTGTCGGGCAGGGCGCGAACATAGCGTTCATCAATTTTCCCCCGTTCGCCCAGAGCCGTACTCCGGGCCTCCTTGGGAAGCTCCTCCCACTTCTTCAAGGACTCACGCATCATCTTCAAACGCCGGTCCGCCCCCCGGTTGTTATTGTAACCCAACAAGGTTCCGCCCGGGGTAAAGACATAGTGCCCCTGCCTCGTTCCTCCGCTGGAGCGAGGGCCTTGATCGGCCACCTTACGAAAAAACTCACCCTCGGCATCTTTCCTCCGTCGCTGATACCAATCATCGGCGGCCACCGGAATAAAGTCCTCCTTCAGAAGCTTCTGAACCTCGGGATTTGAAAAGACCAACAACCTGTCGATCACGCCATTGTTTCAGACACATCCCAGCGGATGCCCGTCCATCTCCCAGAGATAAATCGGCTTCCCCGACTTCGCCGATTCCTTCCGCGCCTGCCAAAGGTCAATCCGCCAGTCGATCTCCAGCCACTTGCTCTCTTCCTTCGTCGGAAGAATCTCCTCCACCAACGCCTGATCCCTGGCATTCCATTGCCCCGGCAGGGATCCCGCTCCCAAGATAAAAGCCAAAAGTAATTTCACTGATAGAAAGTAAGCTAACGTTTCCGGAAATCTTTCGCAAGCAGTGAGGCTGCCCCCTCTTAATCCAGCTCCACCATTCCCCCATCCCCAAGGGCCGATTCAAGCAAGGCATCCATCACTCGTTGCGTCAACAGACTGATCTCCGGCCAGTAAGAATCTCTCTCACCACCGAGAACAAGCTTCCCAAAATTCCGAAAGAGGAGCGTCTTTTGCGATTCGGCTTCTCCCGTCAGCTCAACCTCACGATTCAACGAACGCGTGGAAAAATTGCTCCCTTCCCCGACCTCTTCCTGACGCTCAATCGTGAACGCCGCCTTCTCGTTATCACATGGGAGCACAAAGTCATCCAAGGTGAGCGCACCCTTCGTCCCGGAAATCCGGCAGCTTTGCTCCAAGGTCGTATTGAATGAACAATGAAACGACGCCGTCCGCGAATCACTGAAGATGAGATCCCCGCGCAAATCCACCGGGACACCGTTTTTCTCTTCAAACAAGGTCGCGCGCACTCGCACCGGGAGATCGCCCTCGCAGCAACACAACGACATTCTCACACAATACCACCCGAGATCACCAAGAGCACCCAATGGTTCCAGCTTGGAATTAACACGAATGTTGTCCGCAAAATCATCTTCACCAAAGAAAGAGAAACAACTCTCAATTCTGCGCAGTTTTCCCAACTCGTCTCCTTCCTCCACCACCTTGACAATTTCACTCAGGCGCGGGTTATGCATGAACATCACCCCGTCCATGAACTGCACCTGATTGGCCTCGCAAGCAGCAATCATCTCCTCGAGATCCGCCGCCTTGGGCGCGCAGGGTTTCTCACAAAGAACATGCTTCCCCGCCTCCGCCGCCCGGATCACCCAATCCTTCCGAAGGCCGGTTGGCAATGGAATGTATACCGCATCAATTTCAGGATCCGCGAGGATTTCCTCATAACCCTCTACCGCCTCTGGAGCCTTCTCAAAAGGCGCGGAAGCCTGGCATCGATCAATAAACGCCTGCGCCTTGGCCACATCCCGACTCCCCACGAATTTCAAAATTCCATTTCCCGACCGCTGCACCGAAGCCCAATTCTTCTCCGCAATCCCGGCTGCCCCCAAAAACCCCCAAACAACTTGTCGATCCATACGCGGAGCATCTTAGGAATCTTCAGCGATGGCAAGTCTGACTCTGAATCTCCTCTCGATGATCTCTAACACTCGAGCCAACTAATCGTCTTTGGCGGTCATTCTGTTTGGGTCTCTTGAATAGAGCCTCCAGCTGATCAACGTCCCGATCAACGCAATGACAAACCCGGAAGGAATCGCCTGTCGCAAGGAAAGCTCAGCCCCAATAAGAAAAAGACCCACGAGGGAAGATTGCCACCAATATGACTACCAACCTTCTTGTCATTCACCCACCAGGAATTTTTTGCAGTCACCTTACTGCCCCACTCGGTGATCAAATCACTTTTAAAAGGATGCCTGGGCAAGCGGACCGGTGGCAGTTCCGGCGCTTCCGTGCCATCGATTAAGTGCACATCGATCGCCTGCCCTCCGGTGCTTTGTCGACAATGCACTGCGATCACGTTTCGCCCCTTCCGCAGAACCGCAGCCGCTTTTTTGTCCAAAGGCTTCACGACATACTTGGTGATGAATCCGGAATACTTCGCGACCACCTGATCGTTAATGTAAATCTCGGAATCTTCGTCATGGAATACATAAAGCGCGGGATTTCTGGGAACTTCATCAAGCGTGATGATCTTCCGCATCCAAATATCGGAGGTCTTCCATACCGTGGATACCCTCGCCCCGGGAGTTGAGCGGACGCCAAATCCGCCGAAACCTTCCAACCACTGCGAATCATCATAGTCCGTATTTATCCTAGTCGTATCGGGTTGATCCGTGCGATACCGCCAGGGATGTTCTTAAAGGGGAGCGGCTTGAGCAAGCTGCACCGCCGTGGCTATCAACATCAATAATCTCTTCATAGGTCAAAAAAAACTTCCTCTTAGGAATCCGGAGCCAAAATGCGCAGGACGCAACTGGGTTCAACTTTTAATCGCCATATGGAATCTTTTGCGCCATAAGGAATCTCGCTATCTTCGATGAGAATCCGACGATCCGCATCAGCGCCCTCTCCTGCATTTTCAATCAATAGACTCCTCTACCTTCCAAACTTGTCAGTCAAAAACCACTCTTCAAAAAAAATGTCCCTTGGCGCAATTACTCCCGTGATCTTTCTGGGGGCCTGAACCACAACCGGCACTCGGCCTTTCGCCGCCGAGACTGTCGCTTCGGCAAATTGCTTGCGTTCATCGAGAGTCAGTGATTCCCCCTCCCCCGTGCTTCCGCAGATGTAAAAGCCCGCAACACCGCGATCGATCATGTGATCAATCATCGGCGACGGCACCCTCACCTACACCGTCAGCGCCCTAAACTCCGGTCCCCAACAATTCCTCCGTCTCCGCGTCACGCATCCTTGAAGTCTACGAACAAATTTCCTCAAGCCTGAGTAAAAACCATCCTCGGCATCTGTTTCAAAAAGGACGAAATCTGCGGTCAAATCGCTCTCTTCCCTCCGGCCAATGTCTTCTCTCTCGTCATCCTCGCTTAGTCCGCCCTCGCCTGCACTCTTGGACCTCTCGTCATTATTCATGCTCTCGGAAAACGCCCTTCTCAAAACCTCGCCCCTCTCATGATGGCCGTCGGATTTATCACCGCGATGATTTGGCGCTTTTCCCGAATGGGCAAATTCCTCTACGCCGGAGCACCCGGGATCCTCTCTGCCCTTCTAACCTACTTTCTCGCCTCATTACTCAAGCAGAAGCGTTGAGCTGGAAAGTGGCGGCGGATTGGAGCCGCCATGCCAAGTTTGGCTTGGCGCTTCAAAAGCGCCGCCACGCGACTATCGCGACCGAAAAATATCACTAACGAGGCACTCGATCACGAGGGTTCGCAATCCACCCTTGGCTTCCTTGACCTTCTTCTGAATGTCCTGAATCTCGTATTGATCAACCGCCTCCATGTGTCGACCGGTGGCATGCGTGAGCACAGTGGAAATTAAATGACGGGTAAACATCTCGGTGCGGGTCTCGACGAGGATCTTCCGCAATTCTTCAAAGCCGGCATACTTCTCACCCGAAGGCATCTCGCCACTGGAATCGACCTTCAAGGCCTTGGTCTTCTTGTTCACTTGCGGATACTTATCCCGCCAACGGCCAATCGGATCGAAGCTTTCCATGCCAAATCCCAACGGATCAATCTTACGATGACACTCAGCGCAGGTTTTTGAGTTGCTATGCTTGGCGAGAATCTCACGACGCGTTTTCGCCCCGCGCACATCCGGTTCGATGGCCGGCACTTCATCGGGTGGTGGTGGTGGAATCACGCCAAGGATATTTTCGGAAACAAAGACGCCCCGCGTCACGGGTGAGGTCTCAACGCCATTCGAACTCACGGTATGAACTGCGGCCATTCCCAGGATGCCTCCGCGTTGACGCGTTCTTTTGAGTTCAACTTTTTGGAAACCATCCTTCAAGCGGAGCCGCTCGGCATCGGGCAGCTTGTAGTGCTTCGCGAGATATTTATCGACGAAAGTGTAGTCGGCATCGAGCAATTCCGACACGGGAGCATTTCCATGCAAGATGTGACTGAAAAACATTCGCACCTCGGCCTTCATCGAACTTGGAAGATCTTCGGAATAATACCTCCGAGCCGAACGACGTGGCGGCGGCATGTTGCCCAGGTCACGGAGATTCAACCAGCCATCGAGAAAGCTGTTCACGAAGCCTTCGGAGCGCGGATCTTTCAGCAGGCGATCAATCTGCTCTCGCAAGACCGAAGGTTCATTCAGCCGGCCGGAAGTCGCGACTTTCCGTAAGATCTCATCCGGCGGCATAGCCCAAAGTGCATAGGACAAGCGCGCCGCCAGATCGTAAGGCTTCAGAGAAGGATCATCCTCCGGCGTAATTTCACTGAGGTAGAAAAACGAAGGCGAACAAAGAATCAACTTCAACGAATCCAACGCAGCCTGACGAGGCCTTGCGCCTTCCCCCATTCGCTTTTTGTAAAAACCATGCACGCGCTTCCGGTCCGCCTCATTGATAGGACGCCGAAAGGCCCGCTCGGCAAAGCGATCAAGTTGCTCCAAGGCCTTACCCTCCTGAAACCCCTCCTTACCAAAGACCGCACGTTCTTCTGCGCTGCCGCCTTTTTCAGGGAGCGGACCTTCCACTTTGATTTCGGAAATTCGAATATGCGGAAGCTTCCCCTCTCGCAAGAGAGTGGTCCGACTGACACCATCTTTGGGGTTTTTGAACTCGTCCTTATAGCGTTTGTTAATCGTAATCACGGATGCCCGCGACTCGTAGGGACCATTCGGGAAAATGAAACGAGGCGTCTGCCCCACCTCCAACCAAACCCTGAACTTAATCCACTCTGGTTTCTCATCCGGCACAACAGCCTTGGCCAAGAGAGGCTCGATCCTCTGCGGGTAATGAATGTGCCCCTTGGTGGCATCGCCCGGCACCACGCCAAGTATGAAGGGCTCGGAAAAATCGATCCCGAAGATCTTGGGATCGTAATGCGTGTCCCGATGCAAAGCCTGCACCTTGACTTCCAGTTCATAAAATCCCGAAACCGGCACGCCTTGTTTGAAGTCTTCGATGTGCCCGTAGCCACCCTGGCGGGTATCGGTATTGGGCTGCTCATAGAGACAGAGGAACTCGTAGTTGAAGACTGCCCGATGGGAATTTGAGAGCTCCTCGTATTGCTTGAAGTTTTTCGTGAAGTGCCACTTCTTCTGCTTCATCTCGGGTTTACCGAGACGATGCTCCACCAATCTCTGGGCCGACTGGAAATACTGATCAACCAAGAACCCCGAGGTCACCAAACTCTCGCCAATTGTATCGATATGCCGGCTGGTTTGCTCCTTTGGAAAATCCAAGGTCAGGCCCAGCGTGTCAACCCTCCGGCCAAATAAAACCTTCAGCGTGTTCTCATACTCGCGGTTCGATAGACGACGCATCACGGTTCGCCCCCCATTGCTCCCAAAGCGATCTCGCGCAGCAGCTATCTCTTCCCACAGCGCGCGAATGACAGCCAAGCGCTCCTCATCTTCAGGTTGCTCCTTTTTCTTTGGAGGCATTTCCTTGAGCGTCACTTGATCGATGATCTCTTGCGCCGTGATCAGATCCTGCACGCTCTCCAGCGGAAGCTTGAAACTCTCAAATTCCCGCTCGCCTTTCTTCGACACATCATCGTGACAATCGTAGCAGTGGTATTCCAGGAAATCGACGATGACTTCTTTGGAGGTCTTCTCCTTCGCGCCCACCAAGCCACAGGCGGCAGCCATCACGAGGAAAATTCGTTTCATTCCCATTTTTAAAAACTTTCCAAAAGAAGCGACCCTAGAAATAAGTTCCCGTGCTGGTTCCGAAGGATTCAGCTTCCACGCCCATGCGCTGTGCGATGTCGAGATAGAGGTTACAGAGCGGCACTTTCTTGATGCCCTTGGTCTCTACTTTCTTCAACTCGCCATGGCGATACCCGCCTCCGGCGAGCACGATAGGCAAGTCCGAATTGGTGTGTGAATTTCCACTGCCAATTCCACTACCAAATAAGACCGAAGTTGAATCGAGCAAAGTCTGCTCACCATCCCGCACGCCGGAGAGGCGATTTAGAAATTTTGAAAAGTGTTCAATCTGATAAGTCTCAAGAGCAATGAGATGCTTCACCGCATCCTCCTTGTTCCCGTGGTGGGAAAGCCCGTGATACGACTTGTCGATCCCGAGATGTTGCGGCAAGAAACAGCCGCCAATTTCCAGAGTGGCAATTCTCGTCGCGTCCGTCTGCAACGCCAGCGCGATCAGCTCATAGAGCATCGGAAGGTCGTTCACCGTGTTAGCATTGGCCGGCTTGTCAAATGGGGCGTTCGGCTTCGGCTGGTCCGCCCAACGACGGCGCAACTCGAGTTGCTTTTCCACGTCACGGATCGAGGTAAAATACTCATCCAGCTTTTCGCGGTCTTCTTTGTTTACCTTTTTTGACAAGCCCTTGGCTTCATCATTTACAGTATCGAGAATCGACTTTTGCAACTGGTTCTCCTTTCCGCGCTGCGCCCGACGTTCCGGTGAATCGGTCGCGAAGAGTCGATCGAAGAGCTCTTCCGGATTTGTGATCGGCGGCACACGCACCCCCGAGCGAGTCCACGAAAGCTGACACCCACCGTGAATTCCACCTTCCGATCCCACCGTCAACGAAGGGAAGCGCGTTTGGTAGCCCACCTCCTCGGCGAGAAATTGATCGATGGTGACATTGCCATCCTGACGATTCTTCGCCTCGTGATGGAGAACTCCGGAGAGGAAAGTATGAACCGCAAAGTGTCCGCCTTTTAATCCATGATCTAGCCCACGATAAACCGTCATGTTTTCGCGCATCGCCTCCAACGGCTTAAGCAAGGTGGTGGATTCGTATCCCTTGCCCGTGGTCTCCGGGAAAAAACTCTTTTGCTGAAATCCGAGGAGGTTTCCTACCGCAACAAAGCGCTTCGCGCCGATCCCCGCACCCCGCGTCACCTGCACCGTGGCCAGCGAGTCGGCAGTTCTCGCCATTAGCGAAGAAAGCCCGGGCAGGGCCAGCGTGGCCCCGGCCGCTCTGAGCAAGAAGCGACGGCGATCAATTTCCGATTTCATTGGAGATAAATTACACGTTTTCCCGAGAAGACAACAGCCCCTTTTTTTACGCGATTCCCCGGGCTGATCAAGCTAGGGAAAGCCCAACAGATTGGGGCTATTAAGACCGGCACGCTATATCAAGAGGTGACATCTTCTTTGAGAGCCTCGAAGATCCTCGCAACGACAATCACAAAAAAGATCACTCTAGAGAAGTTTCTTAAAGCGTTGCCCAGATAAGCGCTATTACCTAACTAGTTTACCTACAAATGCTCAGCGATGAACCGGGCCTTCAAAGGCTTCACCGGCGTGACCCTTGGAGCCTTGCGAAGGCAGGCAAAAAAGATCACCTCCTCCTTGGTCCCTACCTCTTCCCGCGAACCGGTGCCTTCCAGCCTTTCTTCGGCTGGCCCTGCGGGCGCACTCCGTAGGCCTCCTCGGGAATCGGACTATCTTCAATGGCACGGAGCGGAAGATCATCGGCAAAGTGTTTGATGCGGATGTCTTTAAATTGAATCTTCATTGCAGGTCCCACATGCACCTGGAACCCCAACACGCCCTCAAGCGCACGTCCCTTTGGATCAAGGTCGACGAGATCCGCAGTTTTGTGGCCATTGATCCAATGCTTGTGATGATTCCCCTTCACCACAACGCGGTAGTCGAGCCACTCATCGGCCGGGAAGGCCTTCACCGGCATCGTTCCAACCACCCAGGGTTGGCCGTCGGGATCTACGATCACTTTCTCACCGGTATGCGCCAGAATCCGACGACCGCGCTCTTCGTAAAGCATGCCATTCTGGTGGTCCGGCTTGGGCATAATATCGCATTGGTAGCCTGACACGATGTCGAGATCCACTTTAGGAAGCATTTTCCCACGATACTGAATCCCGCTATTACCGCGTCCACTGACCTTAACCTTCACTTGCAATTCGAAGTTCCGAATCGTCGTGGCGTTCCAGGTGATGAAGCGATTCATCTTCAGCGAGCCATCGGTAACTCCCGTCAGCGCACCGTCCTTCACCGACCAATACTTCCGGTCGCCGGTCCAGCCGTTGAGGTTTTTCCCGTTGAAGATTCGCGCAAAACCATCCGGTCCCGGTTTCACTGTAACCGCCGCCGAAGCTTCGGGATGAGGTACGGTAGACGCCGTGAACGGCTGTTTCGGTGGAGCGAGCGGACCACCTTGTTGCGCCACTAATTCATCGGTCCGCTTGCGCATCTCACCGAGAACCACTGCATGGCTGGGATCCTTGGCCAGGTTGATCAACTCGTCAGGATCCTTCTTCAAGTCATGGAGGAATTCATGATCGTGGTCGACATAGCGAACATACTTGTAGTTGGCATTGCGCACTCCCTCGTAAGCCGGAATGCGATGCCGCACCGCGAAGTGTTCGTGGAAGGTATCACTCCGCCAGTCAGATGAATCCCCACCATTCACCAGAGGCTTCAAGCTCCGGCCATCGTAGCGCTCAGGCACTTCAATTCCAGCCCAGTCGAGAAAGGTCGCGGGCAAGTCGAGATTGAGCGCCATCGACTTACTCACCTTACCGCGTTGGGCCGGTTTAACCCGAGGGTCAGCAATAATCAGCGGCACTTGAATCGACTCCTCAAAGTGTGACCACTTCCCAGACAAGCCCCGATTGGCCATGTGATAACCATTATCCGCGGAGTAAACCACGATGGTGTTGTCGGCCAAGCCG
>JAQWZU010000173.1 GCA_029253285.1 Akkermansiaceae bacterium
ACATGGACTTTAGCTCCCCGGGCATTTTTAGGCTGATAGGTTGCCGAAACCGGTGACCACTCGCCGGTCCACTCAAGAGGCCAATTCACTTCGGACACGATTACTTTTCCTTCACAGCGCCCCGACCATCGGGCAATCGCTTTCAGCAGTCCGGCTTTTTCCACGGTTCCCATAGAACCCTGTTTATTCTCCGGCGCTCCCCGGCGATCCACATAGAGATGATGTGACAAAGCATCGTAGCAAAATCCCTTCGGAGTCGTCGCCAGCCCGCCCATCAAATAATGATATTCGAAATCAATACAAGCCGGCCCTGAAAATCGAATACCCGGAAACTTGTCCCGCAATGCTCTCAATGGGGCCACCAGCTCGGCATGTTCTCTTAAACTGTGCACCCCCCATTTGACCCGATTGACCACATGGCAAATTTCCACCATGGCCACCTTGCCTTCCATCCGACCAAGTCCGAACTCTAAAAATTCGTGCCACGATTCAGGATTCAAAACCGCGTCACGATCCTGAAGTAACGCCACCATGATCTCGACACCCCCACCATGTAACCGATCCAAAACCTCAAGCCCTCTTTCCCACTGCTCCCTGCCTTCATGATGACCAAATCTCAACAAGACCGGGACTTTCCCCAGCTTTTCCAAAAACTTGATTTGTGGTTCAACCTCCAGATCAGCCAATTCCAGAGAAATTCCAATACGACCTTCAAGCTTGACCTTCTTCGTGAATGCTCCTGACATCTGCCGTCGGTATTCCCGCCAGACTCCCGGCACCGCCCTCGCTGTTGCTCCCGCAATTCGAACATGATTCCACAACGACTGGCACTTTTTACGCTCGCGGCGCTCTAGGGTGATCGCGGCCTGAGCGGACTTCCGATCCCAGATCCAGACATCCTTCATCTGCAGTCCCTTCGATTTGTGCCCTCGCCGCCAGGTCTGAATCGGATGCCGCCACTTTCGGCTTCGTGTCCACCATTCGAATCTTCGGCGAGCCTTCGCAAATTCCTTCCGAAATGCAGCAGGAGGTTTCTTGCCCCAATAAATTCGAACCAGCACTTCAAGGAAGGCCGATGGCATTATCAAGCGCCCAAAATCCAGCGCACGCTCACGCATTCCCAGTTCTTCCCGAATCCTCCCACGATTCAAATCAATCACATTCACCTCGCCCCACTCCTCACCGACCCTGGGAGTCATCTCCATGTTCTGATTCCCCAAATCCCGATGACAAAAGCCCGCGTCGTGCATTCGCCTCATGGTCGTCCCGACCTTCTCAAGCAGCCCCACCAAGAGATCCGCTGGTCCGTGCTGCTGATAAATTCCCTTCAACTCATCACGCACACTCTTCAGACCTTTCAGGTATTCCGAAACGTAATAACTCTCCACCAAACGACTGCCCTCCCAACGATCAAAATACCCAAACGGCGCCGGAGTCCCCACCTCATGCTGCTGCAAAAAACAAGCAGCAGCAAAAGAGCGCGCCGCCTTTGAGCCCCTTCCCCGGTCGTAGTGATCCTTCCATCCATTTTGCTTTCCAAACGCCTTAACGGCCACTTCAATCTTGCCCTCAGCTGTTTCAAATTCCAAAACAACTACGCGATGCCTGCCCTTTGCCAAAACTCTTTCCTTGGCCGATAGAACCTCCTCACGCAGCCCCTTCAATCGTCTCTCCCCGAAGGCTTTATCCAAATCACGACGAACCTCACCCGTCCATCCATCATGGTCATACTCTTGAAAGCGCCCTTGCCCCATCCGCCTTTCATTACGACCTACTGCATTTAAAGGCAACGCTTTTAGCAAAAACAGGAGATCACGAACCTTCAGCGTCCCTTAGATTCGCTCTCGACGAAGAAGCAACCCCACAACTAGGCTCTCCCCGTGAACTTAGGAATCTTACTTCAACACTACTTCCCCTATGGAGGCCTGCAGCGTGATGCCGTGAGATTCGCCCACCATGCTAATGAAGCCACCCTCGTCGTCTCAACCTCCAACTCCCGACCTGACGGAGTCAAACTCCTCTCGCTAAACTCCGGAGGGAAAACCAATCACAGCAAACTTGCCCGCTTCAGCCGAGATTGCCAAAACCTCGATCAGTTTACTGCCACCATCGCGTTCAGCCGAGTTCCTGGAAGTGACTTCCATTTTTGCGGCGACCCCTGTTACCGCGAACATTTCCTTAAAAAAAAACCCGCCATTGCTGGACTTCTCCCGCGATACCACTTCTACCTTGAGAACGAACGCCGTATCTTTGGCAAAGGATCTCCGACTCATATCTTTTTCCTCTCGGAATCAGCCGTGCCATCCTTTCAAGAATACTATGATCTTCCCTCCTCCCGCTACACGGTTCTCCCGCCTTGGCTCGAGCGCCCCACGCTTTCCGCACCGGAAACTTCCCCTATTCACGCCGAACTCAAACTAGCGCCGGAAACACCCCTCCTCCTCTTCGTTGCCTCAAACTATCAGCTCAAAGGACTGGATCTCGTTCTGCAATCCCTACCCAGACTTTCCGGCGAAGCGGAGGAATGCCACCTTGTCGTCTGCGGACAGGATGACCCTAAGCCCTCCCAGAAACTGGCCGACTCGCTTCAAGTCGCCTCCAAAGTTCACTTCATGGGATCGCGCGACGACATTCCGGCCATCATGATGCAGAGTAGCCTCCTCGTCCACCCCGCCCGCATGGAAGCCGCCGGAATGGTCCTGACCGAGGCTCTCACGCACCAACTTCCGACTCTATGCACCGATCTCTGTGGCTATGCTTCCCACACTATTGCTGCGGGTTGCCTCCACCTCTCAAGCGACCCCGACACCCATGAAATCGCCTCCAAGATCGAGGAATCGCTGACCAAACGTGAGACCATCATTCCTCAAATTCAAGCCTGGTGCTCACAACCCGGACGCTATAAAACAGCTGACCTCATGCTGGCAAAAATTGCCCGGGATCATTGAGCTGCGATCGGATTCCATCCTGGAAGGCTTGCCACTCTTCCTCGCTCAAAACCCCGGGATCACAGTCTTCATTCATCCGCACAATGCGCGACCAGAAGGATTTGCGAACCACCTTCATTCCCTCCTTCACTTCGACATCAATCCAGCAAAGATTGCCTTCAGGGTCAGCCATTACGTTCCGGAAATGAAAATCAACGAAGAGGATACCGTTATTGGCCATCACCGCCAGCTCTCGTTCCAGATTCCTTAAAATTGTCGCCCGCTTCACTCCTTTCAGCGCTTCACTAACATCCACAATGTCGTGAACATAGCGATAAAGCAATGCCGCTTCGTAAGGGCTGGTTCCCGGATAAAAATTCAATACCCCCAGCGGTTCCGGCGTCACCAAGCCCACCCTGTTGAGGCTCCTCATCGATCGATCTTGCTTATGCGCTTTCGTCTGCTTGAAGAGGATTCTCATCCAACTCAACAAGTATCCCTTCGAGGGAAAAGTCTTCGCGACCTTGTCATCATCCATCAAAACCATCACCCCCCCGTTCGACTCATTGCGATGGAGAACCTTCCTATCTTTAAGCCAACTAGATACAGAAACAGGCACCGGCAATTACAGAATGTACGACACCGCAAAGCAAGGGAATATCTTCATCATTGAAGTCTGCCTACCTACTCTGAATGGCGAGTTGACCCTTGAGAAAAAAAGAAATCAATGGATGATCACCCTGTGCGACCTCTCTTCATTCAGAAATATAGTCAAAAATGAACGTGTAATCCATGAGTCAGAAAACCCAAGGATCCTTCAACCACCGTGGATATCGGCTTCGATCGACGATCGACGAGAGTGCGGCTAAACAACTTCTCGATGACATTATCGACAACTCTTGCACGATAAAAAAAGTATTCCGGGACAGCCGATCGACCTATGCCGCCCACCTGCAGGTTGGAGATCAACATCTCGTCCACAAGATTCCCCGAGCCAGACTTAAAAGGACTTGGGAGAAACTGATCACCATCATTCGGGATAGTGAAAGCATTCGGACTTTCAATAATCTCCAATTGATGAATCAACTTGGTTTCAACGCCCCCATCCCCCTGCTTGCCGGATACCAAAGGCGGAAGGGCTTCGTAACCGACTCCTTCTGCTGCTACCGTTTCGCCGAGGGAAAGGAAGCGGGGCCGGATGACGCGCAGGCCGTCGTCACCGAACTCCTCAGGCTTCATAAAAAAGGATATTTGAGAACAGACGCAAAAGCCGCCAACTTTTTAGTTTCCGACGCTGGAGTGACCTTTATAGACTTTAGACTTAAAAAAACCTGCCTCTTTCCAAAGTTCAAAAAGGAGATGGAATTGGCACGCCTCGCTCGGGTTTACCCCGAGAGCCTCGCTCACCTTCCTGAAAAACTCCGTGCCTCTGGTTCATTCAAATTGGCGACCTGGGTGGAACGAAGAAACATCGGGCTTAAAGCGGCCAGACGTCGCATAAAACGAGCCTTCAAATCAAAATAGTCTCCCCATGCGCACGAAGGCACCATCATCTGTTAGGAAGCAGGAGAAACACATGGATAAGGGACTGGCTCTCTATTCGGAAAAGCTCACTCCCTTCCCGGCACTTACGAAGGCCCTCAAGAATCTTGATACCATCTCTGAATCCGATGATTTGATAATCTACAAGCGGGAAAGAAGGAAAGCCGTCCTGCTCATGAAGCGATCAGATAACGAGGGCGGCTCTCTTGTCATCAAGGGCTTTCCCTTAACGAAGTTCAGTAATCAAATTCGCCCCGGTCGCTTCGGCCAAATGGAGGCTCATAATATGCTCCAGGCTGAGCAACATGGTATCAAATCACCGCGCTATCTTGGCTTCTTTGAATTCCGAAAATTTGGCCTAACCAAAGCCAATGGAGTCATCATGGAGCCACTTGGGTCTCATAAAACCTTGATGGAGTTTGCAGAAGAGAACTCCGCAGACGCAGAGAAGGCATTCAACCTCGCAATACCAACCATTGCCAAACTCTATCGACTCGGCACCAATCACATCGACGTCAGCCCCCACAATATCATGGCTGAAAACCTCGATGATTTACCTTATCTCATCGACTGGCAGGCTTGCCGCTTCATCGGCCCGAAAAATGACCGCCAACTCATCCTGCAAGGGGCCCAATTCCTCCGCTACCTCAATAATGTCTTTCCGCTCGCCTCTCAAAAAGAGTGGCTTTCCACCCTTTATCGAACTGTGAACCCCGAAATCCCCGAAGAACTTTTCCTAAAAAACAGCATTCACTACGCGCGCCAACCACGGCCGAGCCACGAATTCCGATACCGTCTCGACTTCGACCTTAATCAAGTGCAAACCTTCTGAGCCCATGCTTCTTCCCTGGCATCTCTACAACTTTCTTCGGATCGAACTTCGCCGCCGTAAATCAAAAAAACGGGGAGGTAAATTCAAACTAAAGATTGGCCGAGTCGCCGATTTTTTCCGCGAACTGGATCGTTTGAAAATCGAATACGTCGTCCTCCGTTGGTTTGAGGAAGTTCCACTCACTCCTGAAGACGAAAAAACAACCACCAAAGATATCGATATTCTCTTCCGTGACTCCGACCTCAAAAAAGTAATGAGGATCGGAGCACGCTTTCCCGGCAATGTCCTCGTCGAGTTTTACAGTGTCAGCGGAAAACGAGGAACTTCTGCGAGAGGATACCCCTACTACCCCCCTGCTCTTGCCGAGCAAATTATCACGCACCGGGAACAGTATCGTAACCACTTTTATATCCCATCGCCCCGGGAACATTTCCAGTCACTCTGCTATCACCTTGTCTATCATAAGGGATATGACTCCGGCCTTCCCATCAACTCAAGTGAGCCTCTCCGAGCCACCAGCTCCCGCGACTACCAATCACTCCTAAGCGAATTTGCCGGAGAAATAGATCTCAAACTTGAGCAAACCATCACGCTCGAGTCACTTTATTGCCATCTGGTCGCTACCAACTGGACGATGCCCTATGACCTGAAACTTCGCTGGCGCTTTTGCCAAAAGGAATGGCTGGAGCATCTCTGCCGACTTGAAGAGGAGTCCGATTTCACCTACGCCGATAAACTTCCCGGCCTGATCGTGTTCCTAATCAGGGAAGATGGCTCCTCTTCGCCGGAAATCCTCGACGCCACAGTCCGAAAAATCGAAGAACGATTTGAAGTGACCCATACCATCCACTTGAATGAGGAACAAAAAAAAAGAGTTTTTCACAATGTTCGGGGGGGCAATTGGCTCGAATATCGTGATAAGATTCCAGTCCCTCCGACCATCGCACTCATCTGTTTTGACCCCTCCCCCGAACTCGTCACCAAGGATCATCCCTCTTTCAAAAAGTATCCCCTGATCACCAACCTAAACGTTCTCGTTAAAAATAAGATACGCAGTCAAATCAACGAAAAATTCCCGTTGGATAAGAAGGTCCGGACCGTCCTGCACAGCAGTGACAACACCATGGAAGCCCACCATCACCTTTTCTATGTTTTGGGTCGGGAGGCCTACCCAACTTTTTGCGAAGATCTCTTGAAAAGAGAAATGCCTGAAGAAACGACATCGTGAATCAACTTCATCTAAACATCGTCGCTCGCACCAATGGCGTAGGACTGGATCGCGATATCGAAATCATCTACGCGGCCGCATCCGGCGCTGGCGTCAAAGTGACCGTGAGTCATTGCCGCGAGATCCCCTTCTACTCAAATTGGCTCCCGAAGAAGCCGCGCTTTGACGCCAACATCTTCCTCGAGCGTATCTTCCCTCGTTGGCTCGGCTCCGCGCGCCTAAATCTTCTAATTCCGAACCAGGAACGTTTCCCCCGACGGCACATTCCCCGATTAAGCCCAATAGACCACGTCCTCTGTAAAAGCCAGCACGCTCTCGAAGTCTTCAGTAAGCTCCACCCGTCCTGCAAATTCATCGGCTTCACCTCAAAGGACCTCAACGATCCTGCAGTTACCCGAAAACAAAACGCCATCCTTCACCTGGCGGGACGAAGTACTCTCAAGGGCACTCAAACCGTTCTCGAACTTTGGAAAAATCATCCGGAATGGCCCACTCTCACTCTCCTCCAACACAAGGATAACGCACCCGCTGATGTCGCCCCAAACGTGAATCTGATCACCGACTATATTAGTGATGAGAGCATCATCAAACTCGTCAACGAACATCCCATCCATCTCTGCCCCTCGCTCTCGGAGGGCTGGGGCCACTACATCGTCGAAGCCATGAGCTGCGGCGCTCTTGTCATTACGACTGACGGGCCTCCCATGAACGAATTAGTCCGCCCGGATCGGGGAGTCCTCGTCAATGCCCCGAAAACCGAAGCCCGACATCTGGGCACTAACTTCATCGTCACCCCAAGCTCATTGGAGGCCGCCATCGAACGAGTTCTCACTATGCCTGACGAAGAACGCGACAGGATTAGTCAAGCCGCCCAACAATGGGC
>JAQWZU010000187.1 GCA_029253285.1 Akkermansiaceae bacterium
ACCGCCTCTGGACCACAAGGAGTTGAGCGCCCCCGCGACGAGGGCGCTCTTTTTTTGTTTTTGGCACAAAGAGGCATGAAAACGCCCCCAAATGAGGCGGATTTGGGCAACAAATGGGCAACAGAAAATTTTAGGTCCGGATCAGATCGACAATAACTTCCATCTAACCCACGCAACTCCCCTGCCGTTAGACAACATCACCACTTTTTCTGCCCTCAAACCCTCGACACTCGCAATAAATCTGAGCCTTGGAGGGATGCATAGAGCCCGGTGGTTTACCTTTGTCCACTGACCCAAAGTCTGGTAGCTGTCGGGAGTGAAAAATGTCTTTTCAGTTATATTCCTCTTCCTTGCGTTGGCATCTTGTGGGGACGAAAAAACAGTAAAGACTGAGGAAGCAGGTGGGGGTGAAAAAACAATTCAAGATCGGGCTGAGGAAGGTGATGCAGACGCACAACTCCAATTGGGTCATTTGTATGAGAGTGGCGAAGGAGTCCCTAAGGATTACACCGAAGCCGCAAAGTGGTATCGCAAGGCCGCTGAGCAGGGAAACGCAGAAGCCCAACTCTACTTGGGTTGCTCGTATGCCACTGGCCGCGGAGTCCCTAAGGATTCTGCCGAACACCTGAACTGGATTCGGAAGGCCGCTCAACAGGGATTGGCAGACGCCCAAGTCCAATTAGGTCTCTTGTATGAGATTGGTCAAGAGGTCCCTAAGGATTTTGCCGCAGCCTACATGTGGATGAACCTTGCAGCAACCGGTGGTAATAAAGAATTTGGAGAATTGAGAAACTTGTTAGAGAAAAGAATGACGAGAGAGCAACTTATCGAAGGCCAAAAATTAACCGAAAAATGGTTGGAACGGAAAGCAAAGGAGACGGGAGAGTAAAGCCAGCTAGGATGCCCCAAGCACCCGTTGTAACCAACTACCCGGATTTTTGGCGGCCAACTCCTCAGTTGGCCGCACGGCGGCATCCGAAACAAACCAATAAAGGGTAACTACTCTATTCGCATTGTGAGCCTTGATCGCACCCATCTTGAAAATTTTAGATACCGACCGGAAATCGATGGCCTCAGAGCTCTCGCCGTTATTCCGGTTATCCTCTACCACGCCGCCCTTGGATTCCCCGGAGGCTTCGTGGGAGTCGACATTTTCTTCGTCATTTCGGGCTATCTGATCACTACCATCATCATGAGGGAGATGATGAACGAGCGGTTCACCATGTCTGCCTTCTGGGCGCGCCGGATTCGAAGAATCCTTCCAGCTGCCTCTGTCATGGTTCTATTTACCCTGATCGCGGGAGCGTTCATCCTCCTGCCCTACCAATTCGAGGATCTCGGAAAGGCCTCTGTTTCTCAAACCTTAATGGTTTCGAACTTCTACTTCTGGCAACAGGACGGCTATTTCGCAGCCCCCTCGGACTTCGAGCCGCTTCTCCATACCTGGTCACTTTCAGTTGAGGAACAGTTCTACTTCTTTTTCCCACTCCTCCTGCTCTTTCTTTGGAAAAAAGCACCCGGAAAAATTCTCCACTGGCTGGCAGGACTAATTATCGGCTCTCTCATCTGGAGCGCCTGCAGCCTGATTCCCTATCCAGGCGCCACCTTTTTCCTTCTTCCCTCCCGAGCCTGGGAGCTCCTTGCTGGATCTTTTCTTGCGCTCCTTCCATTTCGTATTTCCCGAAGACTTCCTTCAGAAATTCTATCCTGGCTTGGCCTGGCGCTAATTACTTTCTCCTTCTTCTTTTACTCTGCCACCACCCGCTTTCCGGGTCTTGCCGCGATCCCTCCCGTCCTGGGCGCCGTCTTACTCATCCTCGCGAACCGAAATACCCTCTCCAGCGTTGGCAGACTATTAAGCCTGCCCCCCATCGTCTTCGTTGGCAAACTCTCCTACTCACTCTACCTCTGGCACTGGCCCCTCCTCATTTTCGGGAGACATCTCTCGGTTCAAGAAACCCCGGTCGAAATACGAGCGGCTCTGGTCGCCGCCTCTTTTGTGCTGGGCTTCCTATCGTGGAAATTTGTGGAGGGCCCTTTCCGCAACAAGAAACGACTCGCTCCAGACAAGTCAGCCTTCAGGCTATTCTACGCTACCACCGCCGTGATCACGCTCACCGGAACCCTCGTCTATACACTCGATGGAATCCCAGCCAGGTTTAGCCCCGAAGCCCAACGTATCGCAGCAGTCGCTCTGGAGCAGAAAATCGTCAAAGACACCCGTGATGTCGTGAAGACGAAGAATCTTCCCCTCCTTGGCCCGCCAACCGAAGGCAAGCAACCCGTTCCGGTCCTCTTCTGGGGCGACAGTCACAATAAGATGATGATGCCAATCATCCGGCAACTCTGTCACGAGAACAACATCGACGTCTACTACTCCTGCCGCGCCGAACATCCTCCTATTCTCAACACCAACCGCTCCCCTGATTGCTCCGACCTTGCTGGATACAATGATTCCGTTTTTGAGTTCATCAAAAAACGAGGAATTAAAAAAGTAATCCTGACTGCGCGGTGGACGAAATACTGCGTGCAGGACCCCGACTCCACCGACGTCACCCTAACCGACCGGCAAGGAACCAAAGAATCGCCCGACCTGGTCTTCGAGCGAGCTCTTACCGAGACTCTCACTCTCCTAAAGGAGCTCGGAATCGACGTTTGGATCATCCGACAAGTCCCCTACCAAAAGCGTAACCCCATTGACCTCCTCTTCCATGCCCATCGGCTCGGACGAGATTTTGACTCCCTCGGTATTTCAAAATCCGAAGGCCTCAATCACCATCAGACCGCTAACGATATTTTCGATCGCGTCCCCAACGACCAAGCTACCGTCCTAGATCCCTACCCCCTGTTTATCCTCGAAAACGACCGCACCAAAATTCATGAGGACGGTCTCTCACTCTATATCGACGAAGATCACCTCACCGCGCAAGGCTCCCTTTTTGTGCGACCTATCTTTGAAATGATTTTCAAAGAGCTCAAAAATCCCTAAGCCTCCGACCGCTCGGAAATGATCTCCCCCCATGAACTCTAACCAAACCTCGGGTTCCGGGACTTTTCCCGCCAAAAGCAATCTCCCAGCACTCAACGAGGGCGTCGAGACCCAGCAATAGCCTGGCGGAATATTATTTCCTAAGCCCAGTACTGGACAAGCGCCCAACACATGCAAGTTTGGTCGCACAATATGAGCGAAGAAATCTGCTATTTGATCAGCGACAACGGATCTTACCGCCCGGAGGCAACTCTCAGCTTACGCAGTCTTGCAGAACGATTGGGTAAGAAGGTAGGTAAGACCATTCATCCGGTTTCTCTTCTCCACTCGACCAAGATTTCTCCCAACAAACTCAATGACATCCCGGCGGAAATTTTCGAGTCCTTCGTGCTGAAGAAACTTGGGGAGGGCGTTCGTAGATTCCACGTGACCCCCATGTTCTTTGGTCCTACTGCAGCCATTCTTGAATATATGCCTCAACGCGTGGAGGTCATGCGTGCCACCTGGCCCGACCTTGAAGTGCGCATCAGTCCCTGCGTGGTCGATTTGGATGATCCGGATGACGAGCGCATGGCGCAAATCCTCATCGACCAGATTCATGCCTCCCGTGAGAAGCGCGGATTCACATCTCCTTCCATTGCACTCGTGGATCACGGCGCACCTCGGATCAAGGTCACTGAAGTGCGCAACCATCTTGGCGAGCAAGTTCGCCGGCTTCTCCCGGAATGTGAATTTCCCCAAGTCGTGGCCTGTTCCATGGAGCGCCGTGATGGCGATGAGTATGCCTTTAACGAACCTCTCCTCGAACGCGTCATCGGCACCGAGGGTTTCCACAAGGAAATCATCGTGTCTATGCTCTTCGCCTCACCCGGCCGCCATGCGGGACCCGGCGGCGATGTCGCTAAGATCTGCGAGGAAGCTGCCGAGTCCCATCCAGACCTGCAGTGGCAGATGAGCGAGCTCGTGGCCGGCCACGACGGCATCATCGACATCTTGAGCGACCGTTTTGCCGAGGGGCAGGCCTCCGACCCAGTTTCTTGGGAGGGTGAGATCCCCAACTGGGAAGCCCCGAAGTAGCAAACTTCAACCCTCTTTCGCCGAAAAATTGCCAGCTAACCCAGAAACCGCAGTTTCACGGTCTCTTACGGCCCATTTGATAGCAAATCCAACCCCTTCGGCGTTGTTGCAAGATGCCGTTAGTTGGAGGGGCGAAAGATTATTTGACTAATCGGCGATTGGCACCACCACTACTTTGTGCGTTTTGTTTTGGTATTTTCCCTGGCGGTAAACCCGTCAGGTCGGGGAGATGCCTTCTCAGAACGTTATCAACAAACCCAACATTAATAATAATATGAGTGAAACAATGCGGGCCCTAGAAGCGGGCTTATCAATTGAAGGAATCACGATGTACCTATTCTAGGTCGGCATCGTAGCCATGGGAGCTGGAGCCGTCTTCTTCTGGTTGACGATTCCAAAACTACCCAAAGCCTATCAATCCGTTAATGTAGTTGCAGGCATCATCTGCGCAGTGGCCTGTTTCCACTACGTCAAAATGTCTGGTATCTACGTTGAAGGCGTTGCCAGCCTTTTTGATGCGAATGGAAAACGGATTGAGGGCAAGGAGTTATCAGCGTTCCCCACCGCCTACCGCTACATTGACTGGTTCATCACCGTCCCTCTCTTGGTACTTGAATTCCCATTACTCCTTCGCCTTGGAAAGAAGGGCAAGGGTCTTATGCGAAATCTCGTCGGAGCATCAGTTGTTATGCTTGTATTCGCTTGGGTTGCCGAAGAGAGCGCTGTCGGCACAAGCGCTTGGTGGGTCAATTACCTGATCAGCTGTGGCGCTTGGGGATTCATTGTTTTCACCCTTTACACAACGGTCTCGCAGCGGATCCAAGAAGCTCCCGCGCCGATCGCTCGTTCTGCCAACATCATGAGACTCTTCATTCTCATTGGCTGGAGCATTTACCCGATTGGTTTCCTCATGAGCCTCGGAGGTGCTGAAGGAGAAAGCATTCGTGAAATCTGCTACAACATTGCCGACGTTATCAACAAGGTTGGTTTTGGTTTAGTTTGTTATGCAGGGGCTCAGGGCCTCGCAGAAATGGACGCTGAGGCTAGCTAACTTTTATCAAGTGGAAGAGCTCTACCCTTCGTGCGAATGGGATCATCTACTTTAAAAACTACAAAAAACGCAACACTGGTAATCCCGGCCGCTCTGCTGGCCGGGATTATTTTGTCTTTTGCTTCAGGTGTCGAACCCCATTGGCTGTGGATCGCCTCCTTCGCACTGATCGGGATGCCGCATGGAGCTTATGACGTCTGGAGGCTCAAAGACCAAAGTAAACACCCCCTCACCATTGCTCTTAAGATCGCCCTCTATCTTCTCATTGTGGTGGCCTACCTCTGCCTCTGGCAGCGGTTTCCTGTCTTTTCGCTTATCCTATTTCTCTCCATGACCGCTTGGCACTGGGGGATCGCTGATTCCTATTGGATCGAACCAAAAATGAATTTCCGCCGAGTTTGCCTCGGACTACTTCGTGGCACTTGGATCGTCTCACTTCCCATTGCGACCGACTTTCAGGGAGCAAGCCAGATCATGGAGTCGATGGTTTTGCAATCCTCTCCCCAGTCGTTTCTCTTCGAAAAGCAATGGCAACCACTCTTTCTGGCCGCCGGTATTATCGCTTTATTCTTAGAAGCTTTTCTGCATCTGCGAAACCGCCGCTTGATCTCATTGGGTGAGGCCGCTCTCCTTGCTTCCCTTGCCGCCATCCTGCCTGCGAGCCTTTTCTTGGTGTCCTACTTTATTGCCGTGCACAGTTGGCGATACCTCTACGAGCGTTTCTCCGTCGAAGGAGATCTTTTTTTAAAACCCACTCGATGGGCCATTGTCGCGGGAATCTCGCTACTGCTCATCCCAATCTGGTATCACCTTTATTCAGTGAGTGCTCCGGAAGCAACGGGAGCCAGTTTAACGGCGAGTTATCTCCTGCTCGTCTCTGCATTCACCTTGCCCCACGCAATCCTGCTCCAGATTCAAGATTCTCTGTCAACAAGCCCCCGCTTGGCATCCTCTCAAAGTGGCTCCAGAGCGTGGGACTTACCTTAAAAACTTTCTGCAACATGCGAAACATTTGCGGTTAAATGCAGACCAATAAGGATGATTTTTTCTGCAGATTAAAGATAGGCTGAACCAATTTGAGCCGGTTCATGGCTTCCTTGCACAGTGACGAGCATCGACTGCGGTTGAAACCAGTCGGCGAGACTCGGTTGGATGATTGTGGTGGGGAGGCCTTCAACGCAAAGTATCATACCCCGGTAGACCCGTATCGTTGAAGACTCAGTCGATGACTGGGCCGCCTCCCGAAAATGGACAAGGGACTACTCGATAACTAAGATAGGTGGAGCCTTGATCTGTTATGACAGAGTCGCTAAGGGAGACTCAAATCCCAATCAGGCTATCACTCCGGAGGAAACATCGATCCCCGATTTCATTGAGAGAATCGAAAAAAGTGAAGAGATCCGCCACTTTGGAGCCCCCCTCCTTTTCACCAATCGCGATTCCATCTGGTCCATACCCTGCTAAGCTTCCGCCATGCGAGTTCTCATCGCCAACGACAAATTCAAAGGATCCCTCACCGCCACCGAAGCAGCTGAAGCCATCGCAGCCGGTCTTCCCGATTCCTGCGAGATCGACATCTGCCCTATCGCTGATGGCGGCGAAGGATTCACCGAGACCATGCTCTCGGCCCTCGGAGGGAAATGGCTGACCGTTGATACCGTCGATGCGCTTTACCGCCCCATCAAAGCCCGCTACGGCATCACCGACTCCGGTCTCGCCGTCATGGAAATGGCTTCGGCATCCGGCTACGAACTTATCGAAGATAAGGACCGTAATATCCTTCAATCTTCGACCTACGGCACGGGACTCATGATGAGTCACGCCGCCGCTCAATCTAAGACCGAGCGCATTCTTATCGGAATCGGCGGTAGTGCCACCAACGACGGCGGAGTTGGCATGGCCGATGCCCTCGGCGTCCTCTTTCTGGACTCAGAGGAAGATTCCCTCCCCGCGCT
>JAQWZU010000209.1 GCA_029253285.1 Akkermansiaceae bacterium
ATTCTACCTGTGACGGCGGCATCCTTGATGCTCTCCGCCTGCGATAATAAGGAAAAGGCTGAGACCGGAAATGGTAAGCCAGAGAAACCTGAAGCGACACCCGCTCCTGATGCCCCCGCAGAGATCACCGATGTCAATATTGTCATGAAGACTTCCAAAGGAGATATTGAGGCGGTGATTTATGCGACGAAGACACCGATGACGGCGGCTAACTTCCTCAATCTCGCCCAGAAAGATTACTACGATGGCATCACTTTCCACCGGGTGATTCCCAACTTTATGATTCAGGGAGGTGATCCGGAGGGCAGTGGTCGCGGTGGTCCGGGGTATCGTTTTGGAGATGAGTTTGATCCCTCCCTAAAGCATACAGGCCCTGGAATTTTCTCGATGGCAAATGCCGGACCCGGAACTAATGGCTCGCAGTTTTTTATTACTCACGTCGCAACGCCTCATTTGGATGGAAGACACTCCGTGTTTGGAAAAGTGACGAAGGGGCAGGATATTGTGGACGCGATCGTTAAGGGCGATGTCATCACTGACATCGAAATCAAGGATCCGACTGCAGCTCTCTTCGCAGCTCAAAAGACCAATCTCAACGAGTGGAATTCCAAGCTTAAGAAGTAGGAGCAGTCTCTCAGTTAAGTATCCGGAAGCAGGCTCTCTGGAGAGGGAGCCTGCTCTTTTTGTTTAAACGATTCCTCGGGCTTTGAAATTGTTCAGGCGGCGAGCGGTGTCGACGAGGCCGTCGACCATGAGTTCGGTGTAGCTTCGGCCGCCGGTAGTATCGACGCCGTGTCCCGGCACGAGGGCGCGGAGAGGCTCGAGGGCGGGGTCATCGTGCATAAAGAGTTCGACGAAGGCGCTGGGGAGTTTTCCAGTCCGCGCATTGGCTGCGAGGAGGGCGCCGATCCAGCCATCGTCGGTGCTCAAACAGCCTCGTGTGGTGGGAGCGGAGCAGTGGAATGGACCAATGAAGTCTTGTTCGCCATATTCGGCAATGAGGGCCTCATTTTCGGGAAGGCTGAGCCCGGAGTCGCCACAGTGGGCGGCGTCGATGAGGGCTTTGAAATAGGATGATCCAATCTCTGCCTTGAGCCCGTCGAGGACAGGTTTCAGCTTTGCCAGCGAGGTGAAGTTTTGAAATTCACCGGGCCGGAGAAACTCGATGTTCCAGTTTTTGATACAGGAATTGGCGAGGTCGCCATCGCGATAGACGCGGTGATGAAGTTTGATATTTTGCGCGACGCGGGCCTGGAATTCCTCGTCGTTTTTCGGCGGTTCACCGTCTAGCCAGGTTTCGACCGAAGTTGAGTTGACCTGGGTAATACCGTGACGTTTCGCGGTCTCAATGTGAACGAGGAGTTGTTCGACCGCGCCATCTTCGTCGTCGGGATTCATCGGGTTGACTCCACCCACCATCATGACGAGTTGGGCTTCGAGACCGAGACTTTTCAAGTTGGTGATAAGTTCATCGGCGTCATCGGATTTTGTGCCACCGAAGGAAGAGATTTGAATGGCATCGACTTTGACGGGAGAGAGTTCGCAAATGTCGCGGGAGCCGGCGTAGACGACGAGGTCTCCGTCGGCATTACGGGGAAGGTTGCCGTGCTCGTCAGGAAGGAGGCCATCGATGAACCCAAGGTGGGTTCCCAGGATGCCTAGATCGATTCCGGAGGTGTTTTCGATAGAGGAAATTGTCATAAGGAGAGATTTTCAGATGGAAGAGGGATAGGGAATGTAAAACTGCTGAATCTCGAAATTTGAGATTCGTGTTTTATCAGAAACTTTCCAGAGGGCCGTGCAATTTACGGACGTTCAGACACTCGTAGACGAATAAATTCGCGAGGAACGCTGTCGAGCTCCGTGGTGCTGCGGTAGGTAACGTTTTCAGTGCCGTCGTTATTGGAAACGGAAGAAACGTATTGAGTGCCAAGACTGGTCCAAGCTGATAGATTTGGGGAGACTTGGACTGAGAACAGAACGTCGTCCGCACCGAGGTTGCGACGGAAGGTCATTGTTAAATACTCATCATTTCCTCCTGCTCCGTTATCAAACGAGCCGGAGCCAACCGTCATGTAGGACTCCGGACTGTTTTCGGCGTCTCCGTTAATCGAGCCGAGGGCGTGTTCCAGGAAAGCGCTCAGGCCGTCGCCGTCGTTGTCCAGGTCTGGATCGCCGGTGAATGGGGTGGCGTCGGTGCCGCTGGGGCTTCCACCAGGCAATCTGCTGGAGCGCCAGTGAGCCGGGATTGTATGATTCGGGGAGGTCCCCGGAGCAATGAGGACAAGCGAATAGCCGTCTCCGTCAGGAGCGGTGGGCCATGGGGATTTATCGTTGTAGGTAAATCGCTGCGCGTCGGTGCCAGTTGCGTCTATCAGGGCAATCTGTTCACCGGTGTTGTCCAAGCTCGTTGAGGCGAATTCGCCAGGGGCAATGTTCATGCCTGCAGTGAGGTAGGAGACTCCGAAGGTAATCTGATTTTTGACGACCACGATTCGTTGGCCGGCTGCGAGAGTGGTGCCTAGCGGGAAGGTGTAGTCGATGCCGGTGAAGCTGAGATCGGTGAGATCGATGGTGTCGGTGGAGATGTTCATGAGCTCGACCCACTCGCTATCTTCGGATGAGCCTGCGGGATTATACATGATCTCGGAGATGACGATGTTGGATGCGTCAGCGATGGGAGCGAGGATGAATTGAGCTTCGGTGATGGGCGACCATACGCCACCATTTAGTGTCCGGGCACGGACGAAGGAGCTCGAAGTCAGGCTGATGGGCACACCGGAAGTAGCGGAGCTGGCAGTTGGATTGACGCTGCCGCCTTCGAGGCGCGGGTCGGCTCCGTCTGTGGTGTAGTGGATGGTTCCAGGCGAGGCCGCGAGGTGTAGGCTTCCACTATCTGGGATGATACCGCCGTTTTGAGAAACACCATTGACGAAGAATTCGGGAGCGTCAGTGCCGGGGAAGAGCGAGCCGTAGTTGGAAAGAACGTTGGCGCTACGAACAGGGAAGTAGACATTACGAAGGCGATTTTGCTCGGCGAGCCATTGGTTGTCCCGAGTGTAGAGAGTGCCGCGGTGGTCGCCCCATCGTGCCGATTCGGCAATGATCGAGCGGTCGAGATTATTGGCAAATTTCATCCAGCGGGCCTTGGTGGCTTCCGGAGTGAGCGCGCCACCGTTGAAGAAGTGTTTTTGCAAGCGATCGGCAAAGCGGGCCCGATAATCGGGGTTACTTTCAAGTGTGCCGCGTAAACCCATCGGATCGATTGGTGAATTACTTGCATTCTGCCCTTCCAAGCTTCGCTCACCGTCCCACGAGTAGAGTTGCCAGGGTGCCATCTGCTCAGGCTGACCACCGGGGAAAGGTCCGCCACCGGCCGCACGCCAATTACCGCCTGATTTCAAGTCGGCATTACCGCCGTAGCGGTTGATGATTTGATAATCGATGTATTGATCGATATCGATCACCTGCTGAATCTTCGACCAGTCGCCGCTGGAGACGACACCAGAGATTGCATTCCACGCGGTGGAGCTGCCGTCGACAAATGAACCGCCGTTTCGGGCGTCGAGCATGCTGTCGTCGCCACCATTGTAGGCGGCGTAGTGGGAAGCTTCCGGTCGCTCGCAGAGGTTGTGGACACCCCAGTAGAGGCCATTGACGAACACGTGCACCATGAAGCCGTGTCCAGCGGCCGGGCTACCCATGTCGAGCATCGACTCGCGCATCCATTGGTCGCGGATCATCGAGCCACGACCGCGTTGGCCGGCGTCACGGTGAATCCAGGAGTTATTGTATCCGGCGCGTAAGGTGATCGAGTTGAATTCCTCGACCTCAGATCCTGGGAATAGAGGCTGGCGCAATCTGCCGGCGCCGTATTCGGTGCGGAAGCGGAAGTTCATCGAGTGCTTCGGGCTTGAGCTCGGGTTCCGGCTGGCTCCACCTTGCACTTTGATGCCGCAGTTGATCTGCCAGTCGCTACGTGTGTCGACGGTGGCAGGGATAAATTCAGCAGAGCATTCGTGTTCGAGGCTTCCGTTGGTCGAGTTGGTGTAAATGCCGTTGTTGCCGCTGAAATCAGCGCGGTTCATGGCGATTGAAATAGTCGGGATATCGCGCAGGCCAAGCAGCATAGTCTGGGCGGTGGAGGTCGGATGGTCAGTCGCGGTTGCGGTGGCCTGCGATACCGTGGTGTCCATGTTGTAGTCCCCCGAGGTAAGGTTGCCCCAGCCTGCTGGTTGGGTCTGCTGGAGGAATTGCGTGTTCAAGCCGGCGGTGTCGGTTCCGTTGGGGTTGGCGTTGTCGATATCCAGCAGGATGTAGGTCTGGGAATCAATATTGGTGGGAGCGAAGCCGGCCTTGGTGGCCGCTGCGCGTAAGGGCGTCGTTTGGGTGATCGGGACCGGGCCTGTGTAGGCCGTCGCGGTGCCAGTTGGGTTGCCGCTGATATAGACCGGCTTGGTGCCGTCTGTCGTGTAATAAATGGTTGCTCCGGGGGTGATGCTGGTGATGGTCACATCGATGGCAGACTGGTAGTAACCGCGGTCGGGCGAAAAGCTGGTATCTCCAACCCGGGCGATTCCGCCGGAGTCGTTGGCTGAGCCTGGAGTCGGAGAGGAGAAGTAGACGGGCTCCGAGGTGTTCGGGTGTAGTCCGTAGGAAATGTCATCATCCTGGGAGGGGTAGTCGGCTGCACCGATACCGAATTCGCTGGTGACACCGCCGCCGCCGGGGCGGACGAGAGCGAGGTATTCTCCTCCAGCTGAGAGTTTGAAATTGGTGTGCAGGTTGCCATTGGCATCCGGGGTGTCGTTACCAGAAGCATAGACGATTAAATAGCCGCCGGCGACGATGTCGGTGTTTTCGGGGAAAGTCCATTTGATGAGGTTAGTTGCATCATCGGTGAGGTGCCAGTTGTCGAGTTCGAGCAGGGAGGTGCTGGTATTATGAATTTCGATCCAGTCGTCGCTTGTGCCGGGGACTTGATTGGCAATCGGGTACCAGCCGTTCGGGTTGTTGCTCTGGCCTGCGTCATTGGCGGCCATGAACTCGGTCATGATGAGCTCACTGACTTCGAGAGTGGTGAAGCTTTCTGTTGAGCCGGCCCAGGCCGAGTCAGCGGCGTTTTGGGCAAAGGCGCGAAAGTAGTAGGTGGTGAGTGAACTCAGGCCTGAAATGATGGAGGAAAAGTCCGAACTCTGTTCGCCGAGTGTGACGGAGTTGTCCCAGCTACCTGTTGTTGTTCCCGCGTCGTTATCTCCCCAATAAATGGTGAGATCCGGTGGATCCCCGCCAGTGGAAGTGACACTGCCGCCAATGACTGCGGCAGCTCCGGTAACGTTGCTCGCCGCGACGTTGGTGACGGTCGGAGGAGAGAATGCATTGGTGGTGAAGTTGGCTGTTGACGATGCCCAGGACGAGCCGCCGGAGTTTTCTGCGAAGGCGCGGAAGTAATAGGTCGTGTCGTGCGTGAGGCCGAAGAGGTCGGTGGTGAAGGCCCCTGATTGCGCACCGAGGCTGACCCCACTGTCCCAAGATCCGGGATTGGTGCCTCCGTCGTTGTCGCCGTAGAAGAGAGTGACGTTTGGTGTTTCTCCCCCCGTGGCGGTCACGGTGCCGTTGAGGTCCGCTTCGATAAAGCCGATGCCTGTGGCGGCATTGTTGACGATCGTCGGTGGGTTTGGCGGGGCTCCGGTTGAGAAGGTGGCTGTTGAATCCGCCCAGTCATCTCCAGCGCTGTTGCTGGCGAAGCAGCGGAAGAAGTAGGAAGTCGAAGGCGTCAGGCCGCTGATGCCCGAAGTGAACGCGCCGCCTTGTTTGCCTAAATCGATCGAGTTGTCCCAATTACCTGCCGTAGTGCCGGCGTCGTTGTCGCCCCAGTAGATGATGACGTCGGGGTTGGCTCCACCGGTGTCGGTGACGTCGCCTCCAAGAGTTGCCAAAGTGGGAGAAAGATCTGCCACGGCGGAATTGACGACGGTGGGAGGGTTGTCCGCCGCTTCGCTGACGGTGCCGTGGACGACTGGTGTATCGAAATCGATGTCACCTGATCCCTGACCGCCCGCGTACCAGTAGAAAGTCACGGTCGTATCGGTCAGCCCCTGGTAGGTGGCTCCGGAGAGATCGATGTTCGCGTTCTGCACGGCTGGGCGGGCGAGGCCGATTTCACTGAAAGTGAGGTTGGCGTCGAGACTGGTACGGAAAGCCAGCCAGCGGACATTGCCACTGCCGGTCGCTTTTCTCCACGGCCAGGTTACTGAGCTGAGGTCAACCGTGGTGCCGGCGGGGATGTTGATCGAGAAGCTGACATAGGCCATGCCTGCAGGCAAAGTTCCGAGAGCTGGTTGCGTCATTGAGTTTCCGTCGATCTTGGTCACCTGATCGCTGGGCATGCTGACTTGGGCATTGCCGTCGAAGTTCTGGAATTTACCCGTTCCGCCGAAGACCCAGTTCGTCACGGTGACATTGTCGGTGGAATCGATGTCGTCGGTGCCGGATAGGGCGATGTCGTAGCTGCCACCATTCTGGTCGAAGACTGCGGCCGTTGAGAAATCCGATCCAGCGATGGGCGCAGCGGAAATTGGATGCCAAAGGATGAGTAAGAGGCTGCCAGTTATGAGAGCATGGGTGAGTCTGCGGATCATGGTGATTCAGGTGTGGGGTATGCGTTGGGGGAAGTGTGTCTTGGATTCAATCGGAAAGTAAGCCGAAAGAAAGGCTGCACAGTTTCCTGTGCAGCCTTAAAAAAATGCGGATTGTCGCAAGGGTCTAGCGGCGGCGTCTCATCGCGGCCAGACTAGCAAGACCGAGAAGCGCGATGGAAGATGGCTCCGGGATCGGTGAAACGTCGCCGTTGATGACTACGGTATCAAAATCAATGTCGCCACTTCCCTGACCACCGGCATACCAATAAAACTCTACCGTTGTGTCGGTGAGTCCCTGATAGGCCGCGCCGGAGAGATCGACGTTCCCGTTTCGCACTGCTGGGCG
>JAQWZU010000139.1 GCA_029253285.1 Akkermansiaceae bacterium
TCACCAATTGACATTAAAACTGCGGATCGACTCATGGAACAGGTCAAGCAAGTCCTCGGCGATGATTTTGAGAAAGAACTGGACGGAATGAATCTTCGATCCCGCATGTTCAACGGGAACTTCGCCAATCCCGAAGCTAATCGACTCAGGGCGCAATTTCGGAAATTGTATTACTTTCAGGAGTCCTGGATCCCGGAACTCAAAAAGAACGGACTTGGTCGTGTTCAACTCTATGACCTCTCCAAGGATCCGAGTCAGAAAGAGAATATTGCACTCAAAAGCCCCGAACTCGCTGCCCAATTGAAAAAACAAGCCGCCGCCATCTACCGGAGTGTCATGGCGGACGCCCCCGAATGGCCCGCACCCGAGGAACTATCGTCCGCGAAGAAGCTTCAAGAGGAGATGCCAGCTCGGCCCGCCACCGAGGCTCCCAACAAGGCCAAGCTTCTCGCTCGTATCGATAAAAATCCGCTTCCCAAAGGCTACCACGGAAACCGCCACCAAGCCTACGTCGACAAGGTCATGGCCGGTCTCAAACCCGAACAGCAAGCCTTGGTCAGCCAACTCTGGAAAGAGAAACGCCGTATCGATCCGAAGATGCCCAACCGAGGAGCCTCGTTCATCAGGATCCTCACCCATATCGCCGGAGACGCTCCCGCAGTCCGGAATAAAACCAATCGAGGCTCGTATTACATGAACGGCGAAATCCACGTCAACACCTACGGTCAACCCGAGGGCAAACCGCTCACCACTGGTCACCACGACTTCAAGCCCTCTTGGTCGAAGACCGACGACATGCTCGTCTTCTTCCGCAGATTGAAAAACGATCCCGATGTTTCGAAATGGAAGACCGCCATCCATATCATCAATGCGGATGGAACCGGCCTCCATCAACTCACCGACGGCACGCATACCGACTTCAATCAAACTTGGACGCGAGATGGCAGCAACACGCCGATTTGGAATCGAAAGAACCCAAAGACGGGTGGCTACGTGGTGATGGCCAGTGAGGTAGGGGCAAAACCCGGTGAGGAATTTCCTCTCACCGACAAGGGATATCATACCTGGGCCTACACCTGTCTCACCGACGGCCGGATCCTCGTCCGATCCAACCCACCCGGGCAAGGCATGGGCTACTACCTGATGACTCCTGGAAAGAATGCCAATCCGACCTTCGAACGGCTTCAGTGTGAGCTTGCAAATTCGGGAGTGCTAGACCGAGTCAGTCTCTCACCGACGGAAACGAGAGTCTGCTTCGAGTTTCAACGCGGATTCAAACGACGAGTTCCCGGGCGCACGCTTTACGTCGCGGACTTCGACACCAAGAGCCGTAAGATCACCAATACAAAGCCCTTCGCAAACGAGGACGGGAAACCGATCTGGTTTGCCTACCCGCGTTGGTCGAAAGACGAATCTTCGATCGTTTATCAAGCTGGCGGTAAGCTCTACCTATACAAAACCGAGGGTGGTTCGACGCAAAAGGTCTCGACCAGCGACAAAGCCGACTATCGATACCCGCACTTCGAAGACGCACCAAAATGAGCAAGTTCGTTCTGTCATTTCTATGTTTCTTGTTGCTGGGGTCCCCTAGTTTTGGAAAGGGTAAACTAAATGTCCTGATCCTCGCCCTCCAGACGGCAACTTCTCGCGGCTTCGAACAGGAGAAAGTTCGCCCCCTAATTGAGGCATCATGCATCAATTGCCACGATGGGGATACGAAAACATCACTGAACCTTGAGAATCTTTCCTACGACCTATCCGAGCCGGAAGTTTTTCGGATGTGGGAAAAAATCTTTGACCGGGTGGAAAGGGACGAAATGCCGCCCAAGAAGAAAAAACGTCCAGATCCTGTAATTAAGAAAAAGGCGCTGGTGACGCTTCATCAACACCTGCGGGAAACAAGTTTGGCGAAGCAGATAAAAGACGGGCGAACTCCGGTTCGGCGTCTGACACGGACCGAGTACGAATACACAATGCACGACCTGCTCGGCATCGGCGGCGATCTTGCTTCGAAGCTACCGCCGGAAAGTATGACCTCCAGATTCGACACGATTGCTTCGAATCAAGGGATCTCACCGGTTCACATCCGCAGCTATCTTGCGGCGGCAGACCAAGCGATCGACGAAACCATCGAACTACGACCGAGACCTGATCTCAAGCCACGCCTGATCGATTACCCTAATCATCCCTATCTCCAAATGTGGTTTAAAAGGGAGCTGCGACGCGGCGGCAATACCGTGAAGCGAATAAAAGACGTCCTCGTGATCTTTGACGATCGTCCGCACTCAACCCAGAGCGATCATATGGGTATCCGCTTCAAAGTGCCGGGGCAGTATCGCATCAAAGCAGAAGCGGATGCCTTTCAAGCAAGGACACCCGTTACCTTTTGTATCTACCGGGGGAACGATCTGGGCGGGGTTCGTGAGTTGATCGGCAGTTGGCAACTCAATCCGGGGAAGCCAAGGCAGATCGAAGTCCAACACTACTTTGCTCCAGGTGATTACTTCTATCTGGCACCTGCTGATCTCGACTGCGACCGAAATGGTCGAGACGTGTTGGCGGTCGGCGCCAGAGATTATCGTGGCGAAGGAGTCGCGATTCGCCGTCTCACGCTGGAGGGTCCGCTTGAGAAACAATGGCCTCCCGAGCGCACTCGGAAGCTGCTCGGTGACGTTGAGTTTCGAGCTCACCCGAAAGGAAATTATTCCATCGTCCTCGGAAAAAGCCCAATGGAGCAGATTAAAGAAGTGGTGAGCCGAATTGGGCCGCGGGCCTTGCGACGTCCGCTCCGGGATGGCGAACCGGAAACTTGGGCGGCGCTTGCGAAACCGGTGCTTGAGAGCGGTCGTGGTTTCGAGGAAGGGCTTCGAGTCGTCCTGCGTGCCCTGTTGAGCTCGCCTGAGTTTCTCTATCACGAGGCCGCACC
>JAQWZU010000219.1 GCA_029253285.1 Akkermansiaceae bacterium
ACCGGTCTCTTTCCCAAAGAATAGCCGCCCCGGGCACCGGTAGCTACACTTGGATGGATCGCATTTGGGAGTTCATGAACCACAAGGGAGTCAACAAGTAGCTCTCCACTCACGAGGGAAATTCGCACCCATAAACCACTTCATTCCCTCCACCAAGTTTGGCCCCGGGGTCTCCATCAGCAGATGAAAATGGTTACCCATCAGAACCCTGGCATGCACCCGCCAACCAAAGCTTCCGCACACCTTCTCCAATCGTTTAAGAGCATCCTGAGGATCGAAGTCAGTCTCAAAGATGTTCTTTCCGCCATCACCACGTGCCATCACGTGGTAAATCGCGCTAGCTGCTTCATAGCGGAGGGGACGGGCCATACCCGAAATTCGGCAAAAGCCCAGCTCCCGCCGTCAATCTCCGAATGCACGCTTTCTAGGACCGACCCATTTCACAATGACTTGTGAGGGTTTGGGATTGGCTCTATATAGGTGGCTTATGGCGTCAGCAGATCCACCATATCGTCGCCCATCGACTTGCCGATGAGGAAGAGGGTTTCAGCATTCCAGTTCCAGTGGAAGCCCTGGCCGGAGGTCGCTGGAGAGTCTGCTGGATCGCGCCAGAAGGGGCGGGTGTCTGTCGAGAGGACGTTGTCGGGCTGAGCCACGTCGGCCACCCAAAGCTGAGCCTTTTCCACCGCACTGTAGCCGGAATAGGGAGGTGATTCCGCGGGCCCCGTGGCCATGCCGGTCGAACCGACGACAACGGGCAGATTTGGTTTATTGAAGACATCCCTCAGGTCACTGATCAGGTCGGGGAGGTTGTCCTTGTACTCGGCGGAAAATGGCGTGTTGATCCGGTCATTGAATCCTTGGTGCCAGCCGAACCCGACAATCTCGTAGCCCTGCCCGGACCATTCGGGGAACTCGGTGTCCAGATTGGTGAGGACATCACGTGTCTGGTCGATGATGGCGGAAAAGAACTCGCCGACCCGACCGCCGCGGTCGGTCACGGCACTCGGCGGCCGGAACCTCTGCGCCAGATCACGACCACCCCAAGCGGTTTTGACGATCAAGACATCGTCCGAGGCATAGTGGTCACCAATTACCTGGCCGAAGGCATATTCCGGGCCGATCTTACCCGGGTCACTCCCTTTGAAGGGCGGTCCCAGGTCACCCTTTCTGACGGTGCCGCCGAGGTTTGCCCCCCCATCCCGCCACCACACTTTCACGTCGGAGCGGTTTTTGAATGCGCTGGTTGCCGGCTGGCCGGGGTTGTCGAGAAGCGAGGCGTAATCGTACTCGGGGAAGGAACCGTTGTTCACCGCGAGGTAGCGCAGGCTACCCAGGGTGCCCGCACCGTTGTTGCCATCCTCGACACTGCCGAAGCCGACCATATTCGACTGGCCGGCGACAATGAACACCTTGATGCCGTTCGGGTCGTCGTCCCAGGTCTTGAACTGTCGGCTGACGCCGGTCCCCAGCGACTGGCCGGTACTGCTGGTCACGCCATCAATGTCGACCGTGTATCCGGTGTCGATTCCGAGCGGTGATCCGAGTGTTAGGGTGACGCTACCTCCATCGCTGTTGAGCGTCGCACCAGTGATGTTCAAGTTGCCTCCGCCATCCTGCGCCACGGTGTAGTTGGCCGGATTGGTGGCAGCTGACGGATTCATAGGCTCCGAATACAGGATGGTAATGGTGCTGCCGCTGCCCCAGAGGTTCACCAACGAGGGTTCGAGGTCCACACCGCTGACGGCGGTGGCCGCGACCCGGACAAAAAGCCTACGCTCGCTGAGCAGCAAGGGGTCGATCGCGACCCCCATGAACTCAACCTCATCGGTCGCCGACTCGAGGTTCTGGACCGCAGCGTTGTCCTCGAACCAATTCTCGAGGTCGGTCGAATACCACACCTTGTAGTTTAAGTTGGCGAGGGATTGGCTGCGCCGGGTGTAGCCAAGGGAGCCCGTGTCGGGATCGAAGGCGCTCCAATACGGACCAATCGATGCCGGGTCGGTCGGATCGAGCCCGAAGATGCGTTCGTAGTCGTTGCTCAATCCATCGGTGTCGTCGTCCTCGCCCGGCAATCCGAGTCCGGGGTAGTAGGTGTCGCGCCATGTTGTATAATCGACACTCATCCCGCTGGCGGGTCGGATCTGCAGGCCATTGACATGCAGGCGGGTGTCGCCGCCGGGTCCCTCGTAGGCGTCAACGAGCACCGAGAGGTTGCCGGAGCCGTCGGAGATGATCGATTCGAAGACGACGTAGTTGCCGTTGGCAACAAAGGTGCTGCCATTGGTGCCTGGCATCGCATTGTCGAGAAACTGCAACTGCGCGTTGCCGACCACCGAGTTGGTGGTGGCAAAATCTCCCGCTGCCCGTTCGGTGCTGGTGATATCTCCCCAGCTGGCTGCATTGTGGCTGAGGGCATAAAGGTAGAGGTCGTACGCCGTGCCAGGCTCCAGGTTCGTGATGGAGATGGTGGTGTCCGCTCCCTTGCCGAAAAAGTTCCGGTTGGCGTCGAAGATATTCAATCCCGCATTGGTCGTCGAACCGCTGCTCGCCAGACCAGACACGTTGACCGGTGAAGTCACGGTCCCGGTGGTATCGACCAGGTTGCTGGCCGTCGTGGTCCCTTGGTTCCAGGTCTCGCCGGGATCGCCCACCACCCCAACGAGACCGGTGGCGTTCGTGCCGGCGTGAAAGTTGACGTTGAAGGCCAGCGGGGCTCCTGAATCTGTGAACTCCACGCTCGCGGTATCAGTGAGCGTCAGGCTGTCGGTCACGACGGTCGCGGTGAAAACCACGGTGCCGACTGTGTTCGAACCCACGGAGAAGTTCACCGCACCTGTGGCGCCAGTGGTGAGCGCGGTGGATGGATCAATCGTTGCGTCCTGCGGACCACCCATGTTTGCCAGGGTGACCTCCTTGTTCGGAATCCGAATCCCATTGGCGTCCCGCAGCGTCACCGTGACGGTGGATTTCGAAATGCCGTTCGCCTGGACTGCGGTCGGGGAAGCCTCCACGGTGGACATGGCATCGTCCACGGGACCGGCGACGGGCGGGGCCGTCCTCTGGATTTGGAGACCATTGATCCCAAAGCGATAGTCATTGTTGGAACCGTCGAGCAGCGGACCCGCGGTGCCGGTGAAAGTAATTTCTCCGCTCCCATCAGCGACCACATCCTCGAACAGCGCGTAATTGTAGCCAGCCACAAAGGTCGAGTTGTTGAGCGGCTCGCCCCGGGCATCAACCAGTTGGTCGCTTGCCGAGGCGGTTGTATTGGCGGTAGACCACCAACCCACGTAGCGCTCGGTGGCAGGAACCGGGTTGGCAGGTTGGATGGGTTGAGATCGGATCGACACCAACCAGACATCGTAGAGTTCTCCCGCGTCCAGTCCGCTGAAGGTCACATTCCGGTTGTCGGCACCCTTGCCAAAATCAGTCATCGAACCTCGCAGCATCGTGAGGGGAACCGACACGGGATCGACAGCAGTCAGGGTGAAATTGGTATCGATCCCTATGCTCGTTGCCGCGCCGTTGGAATCGAGGACGGTACCAGTGGAGTCCGCGCCGGCATATTGGTTCCAGCTCGTCGCCATCCCACCAGCTGGTCCAACGAGAGAGCCTTCCGTCTGCGTCACGCCGGCGTCAAAGTTCACGTTGACGAGCTGCGCCGAAGCCGTTTCGGTCGCGAAGACGGCACCCGCCATCAGTGCGAGGGTCAGCAATTTCAGCGCGGAGCTGTGGGGTGACGCTTCCGGGTTTTCGGAATCGTGTCCTGTTCTCATGATGGGTTGGTTGGAGGTCGTTGGCTTGGGGCAGCACCTCAACGGGTTTTTTTTTGAGCTATTTCTACTCCTCGATTCGGAAGAAAGCATCGGGTTCTCCCTTGAGTTCACCGACCAACGGGAAAGTTACCGTGATGTGATCGACGTCCTCGGGGTTCTCGTCATGCTCAGGTAAGATTCCGTCGTCCAAGTCGGCATCCCAGTCGATCATGTCGAGCGAGTATTTAACGATGTAGGATAATGCTTCAGTCTTTCGCCAGGTCAGCGTCACCGTCGGGTTCGGGACGGCATCGGGGGTGTAGACGATATCGGTGATGGCTAAGGTCACAGCGGGGGCTGCCTTCCGCAGCTGAAAGGCATTCACTGGCAGGCGGCTATCGAACCCATCTCCAGGAGTGCTGAACCCATCGAACGCCAACTCGCCATTCACGTCAGCCTCCACGCCCTCGAACAACACGAAGTTGTTGCCCTGAAGCCAGGCGCTATCGTTGACCTCAACCGTGTTGTCGATTGTCTGGGAGCCCACGGTGATGGAGGCGTTGGGGGTCGACCATTCGCCACGTGCCCGCTGGTTGCTAGCTGCTGCCAGAGATAGCGCGTTGTTGGAGACGATCCAGACGTCATAGTCGTCGCCAGGATTGAGTCCGTTGATCACCAACTGCTGGCTGTTCTCCGCGCTGGTGTCGAAGTTTGCCAAGCCATCGCGGGAGATCTGGTCGGCAGGATTGCCCCAATCTCCAAAGACGCCCCGATTGAATGAATACCCGACGCCGGTGGGACTGCCGATCGAGTCCACCAGCGCGCTTACCGAGGTGCTGGATCGCTGATCCCACACTTCGTTGAGGCCACCGGCGGGTCCCTCGAAGGGCGGGATCTGGATGCCCGATGTGGATTGATAGATGTTCACGTTGAGAACCAGCGGCCGGTCGGGATCGGCGAACTCCACGCTGGCGGTCTGCGTGATGACCAGATTCCCATCGCTGACATCGGTCGCGGCAAACTCCTCTACCCCGATGGTGCTAGAACTGACGGTGAAGCTGGCTTTGCCGTCCACGTCGGTGGTCACGACACCGACCGGGGAGATAGCTGCCGCTTGTGGTCCGGCGTTGTTCGCCAAGGTGACGTCTTTGTCCGCGACCGGGTTCCCGTTGGAATCCTTGAGCGTGACCGTGATGGTCGAAAGGGATGTCCCGTCAGCTACCACAGCGGCGGGCGACGCCTCGACCGTGGAGACTGCAGCATCCACCGGCCCCGTGACGATGACTTCGGTGAACTCGACACTGGCGGTCTGGGTGATGACCAAGTTGCCATCGGTGACATCGGTGGCCGTGAACTCTTCCATCCCGACGGTGTTGGAACTGACCGTGAAGATCGCTACCCCATTCTCATCGCTCGTCTGTGCACCCAAGGGCGCGATCACGGCCGCCTGCTCGCCTCCAGTATTCGCCAACGTGACCTCCTTGCCTTCGACTGCCTTGCCGATGGCATCCCGCAGGGTGACGGTGATGGTGGAAGTCGATACCCCATCCGCGGCGACCGTCGCCGGAGAGGCTGCACCCGTCGAGATGTCGGCGTCCACCGGTCCCGCGGGCAGGTCCGACGGGCGCAATTGGAGCCCGTTGAGGCCAAAGCGATAGTCGTCGTTGGAGCCATCGAGCAGGGGGCCAGCGGTTCCTGTGAAGATAATATTCCCGCCCCCGTCAGCCTCAACATTTTCAAACAGCACAAAGTTGTAGCCCGCCACGAAGGTCGAGGTGTTGACGACAGCGCCCCGGGCATCAACCAGCTGGTCGCTTGATGATGTGCTCGTATTGCTCGTCGACCACCAACCCACGTACTGCTCGGTGTCAGGAGGTGCAGAGCCATTGACAGGCTGATTGCGGAGCGACACCAACCAGACATCGTAGAGGCCTCCAACTTCCAATCCGCTGAGTGTCACATTCCGGTCGTCGGTTCCTTTCCCAAACTCGGACATCGAGCCCCGAAGCATCGGGAGGTCGATGATGGGGGGATCGAAAGCGGTGAGGCCAAAATTCGTATCAAGCGTCACGCTTGTATCCGCGCCGGTCGAATCGACCACCGTGCCCGTGGAGTCCGAGCCGGAATATTGGTTCCAGCTCGTTCCCGCTCCGCCAGCCGGTCCCACCAGACCGCTCTCGTCGGCCCCGCCAGCGGTCAGATTGATATTGATCGTTTGCGCCTGCGCGAGTCCGGTCGCGAGGACCGCCGCCATAACGGCGAGGCAATTTCTAAACGTTTTTGTCGGGGGTTTTTTCATCTTTTTGAGTTGGTTGGGGGCTACGTGGGAAACACAGGAGCCGGTGAAGATCGAAGATCCCCACCGGCTCCCAAAAACTTGGAAAGGTTCTGACAAACAGAGACGCCGTTACCTGCGGCGGCGCAGTGCAAGGAGACCACCGAATGCGAGCAGGGCGAGCGAGCCGGGCTCGGGAACGACTTGGTTGATCTGGAGCCCATTGAGACCAAAGCGATGGGCATTAACAGAACCATCGAGCAGGTCCCCCGCTGTCCCCGTGAAAAGAATATTCCCGCTACCATCAGCCTCAACATTCTCGAACAGCACGTAGTTGTAGCCATCCACAAAAGTCGAGGTGTTGTTGACAGCGCCCCGGGCATCAATGAATTGATCACTTGCTGATGTCGTTGCGTTGGAGGTAGACCACCATCCCGCGTATTGCTCGGCTTGGCCATTGAAAGCCCCCTGATTACGGAATGAAACCATCCAGATGTCGTAGGTGCCTCCATTTTCCAAACCGCTGATCGCCACCGTCCTATTGTCGACACCTTTCCCAAATTCGGTCATCGAGCCTCGAAGCATCGGGAGGTCGATGACGGGGGGATCGAATGCGGTGAGGCCGAAATTGGTAGTGATGGTGGTTGACCCCGCAGCGCCGCTCGCCCCGCTGATTTGGTGCCAGGTCTCGCCCGCTCCGCCAGCAGGCCCGGTCAGACCGGTCTCATCGGCTGCACCAGCGGTCAGGTTGATATTGATCAGTGCCGCGTTCGCGAATGGGGTCATGGCGAGAGCGGTGACGGTGATGGCTAGATTTTGTATATTCATTTTTTCAGATTGATGCTGTTTAATAATTGGGCGATTTTGACTCAGCTCGTAGCGAATTTCTTCCACGGAGGGTGCTGAAAACTTTGGCATCCTAGATAAAGCCGCAGATCTGCCTAGTCGCACGATCGTGCGAGGGAGGATTTTGACGCTGGCAGGGCTGGGAATGCGGGTTAGCCTAGCGGGGATGGTTAAATCGCTGAAGCTGTCCCGATTGATCTGCGCCGGCCTGCTGGTGTCGGGAGCGGCGGAATTGCGCGGCGGGGAACCGGCGGACAAGGCCGGGGTGGTCGAGCGAGTGGCTCGGGTATTCAGTGGGGAACTGCGTCGAGCCGAGGCGCGCCTCGATGACGTGGCTGGGGAACTCGCCAGCTTGCCGCGGCTGCGGGCGACCCCGTTGGCCGAGCGCTACGGCTTTCGCAGCGACACGCTCCCCGACGCCAATCAACCGCACTGGGTGCAGATCGATCTGGGGCGTCTCCGGGCCATCGACCGGATCGTGGTGGTGCCGGCACACCTCCCGGATCTCGGCGCGCAGGGCGAGGGCTATGGTTTCCCGCTACGTTTCAAGATCGAGGTGGCAGACAACGCGGAGATGCGCCGGGCGGCGACGCTGGTCGACCGCACCGGAGAGGATGTTGCGAACCCGGGGCGGTTCCCGATGAATTTTAACTTCGATCCGGTGGAAGCTCGTCACGTGCGTTTTACTTCGACCCGGCACGTGGCGGTCGAAGGGGGCTTCATGTGGGCCTTGGAGGAACTCATCGTGCTCGCAGGGAACAGGGTGCTGACTGGAAACAGGGTGATTCAGAATGAGGTACTGGCTTCGGGAAGTCTGGAACTCTTTCCCAACTGGTCGCGACAGCGGATCGACGATAGCCAGAGCGCGCTCGGCCTTCCGGTGAGTGTCGAGACGAGCCCGACCCTAGGCTATCTGAGTGCGGCGACGAGGGACTCGCTGGAGGAAAAGTGGCTGCAGATTGATCTCGGTGAGACTTACCCAATCGACGAGATTCGGCTGGTGGCGGCGGAGTCGGATGCCTTCGAAGTCGTGGGTGGACGTGGCAACCCGCGCTTAATGATGGTCGAGTTATCGGAGGACGGCGTATTTTCCGGTCCGATGTGGCAGCAACGTGCGGGTGGCGGAGAGCTGCTCGGCTACCCGGGTGGTTGTGCGGATATTTTGCAGGCATCCGGGTATCGGGCGCGCTACCTGAGGATCGTGACCAAAGAGCTGTGGTCGCGCGAGCAGCAGCGCGTGTTCGCGCTCGCTGAGGTGCAAGTCTACTCGGGAGGAAAAAACGTAGCGCTGGGAAAAGGAGTTACCGCAAAGGACATCACCGACAAACCCACCTCAACCGGTTGGGCTCCGGAGTTCGTCGTCGACGGGTTCAGCAGCAAATACCGTCTCATCGAGTATCCGCAATACCTGGACCTGCTCGGGCAGCGCGCCGCATTGCAGCGCGAGCGAGACTCGCTCAACGAACTGCGAGCCAGCAAGGTGCGCTCCACCAGCCTGGTGTTGGGCTACGGTGGCGCAAGTCTCGGGGCGATCGCGATTTTCGGCTGTGGTTCGATGCTGGTGCGCCAGCGGAACGTCCGGCGCCGCGCGGTGGCGAACCTGCGAGAACAGATCGCGCGCGACCTGCACGACGACATCGGCAGCAACCTCGGGGGCATCGTCTTGCTGAGCCAGATGGGGAGCCGGCATTATGGAGACGCCCAGGCGCGGGAAGATTTTGCGGAGATCAAGGACGCCGCCGAGGAGACCTTACAGTCGCTGCAAGACATCGTGTGGTTGATCGGGCGCGGAGGCGTGGGGCTGCGCGATTTGGTGGCGCGGATGCGCGCGGCGACCGAGGTGATCATCGGCGACACGACTTTATCCTTGAAGGTCGATCCCCCGGATTTTAGCGACTACGAGTTGTCACTGTTCTTCCGCCGCCATCTGTTCTTCGCCTTCAAAGAGGTGCTCAACAACGTGCGCAAACACGCTGCAGCGACGGAGGTCGAGGTGAAAATCGCAATCGATCGTGACAACCTGACTTTCGAGATCCGGGACGACGGCGTGGGGTTCGATCCCGAGCGAGCGATCGGGCACGGCAATGGCTTGGGCAACCTCGAGCGGCGTGCCCAGCGACTGAACGGGACCTGTCGTATTCAGAGTTCGCCCGGAGAGGGCGCTCGCATTTTCTTCGAGGCTCCGCTACAATCCCACTCCAAGTGAAGTGAAGGATACCAGCCAAGAGCAAATTCGAGTCTGGCTGGTGGAGGACAACGCCCTGTTCTCCACCAGCGTCGAACGCGTCGTCAACAGCCTCGATGGGATGCGCTGTAGCGGGCGTTTCACTTCGGTCGAGGCGGCATTCGCAGCGCTCGGGGACGAAGCCGCCCCGCAGGTGATCCTGCTCGACGTGCAGTTGCCTGGAGAGGACGGCATCACCGCACTGGCAACTTTCCGCGAGCGCGCTCCTGAATCTCAGGTCATCATCCTGACCGTGTTCGACGACGCCGATAAAATTTTCCGAGCAGTGTGCGCCGGGGCCTCGGGGTATGTGTTGAAGTCATCAGGGATCGATCAGATCGGCGATGCCATCCGGCAGGTGATGGCGGGCGGGGCTCCGATGACCCCAGAGGTGGCAAAGAAAGTGCTCGGCGCATTCACACGCCTGGAGCCGGCTCAGGACAATCATCGGGACTACCACCTCACCGAACGCGAACGCGACATCCTGCGTCTAATGGCCGATGGGTTGCTTAAGAAAGAAATCGGTGAACAGCTCGGGCTGAGCGTGCACACGGTCTCGACCCACCTCCGTGCCGTGTATGAAAAACTGCACGTCAGCACCAATACCGGTGCCGTCGCCAAGGCCTTGCGCGAGGGGATTATCTGAGGGGTTATACCAGTGAATATTACCAGTTACTTTTCCTCACTGGTGTCAATCGGAGCCACTGTTTCCAGCGAACGGCCGCCCCGGCAGCTACACCTGGATGAATCGAATCTGGGAGTTCACGAACCACAAGGGAGTCAACAAGTAGCCCTCCACTCACGAGGAAGAGTCGCGCCACCCTTCCGATGGATGCCAATGCTTGTCGTGAACATTCTCCAAGAGAACGGGAACGAGGAAAATACTTAGTCGAGTGATCAGGTCCTCGAACGAAGTGCCCTCCAGTTTGTTCTTTCGAAGAAAGGCCTTCCACTGAATCTGCTTGGTGGAATCAGTGGCAAATTCTTGAGTGAGGGCGAATGGGGTATCCCGGGGCAAGGTCGTTCCGCGACGTTCGAAGGTGTTGATGATGGCCGCGCGAAGCGTCGCGAAATAGAATTCCCGATGGCGGCCAAGCCAGTCGAGATCGTAGAAATCCTTCATCCGGCTATTGTCGATATCGAGCTGAACGGCAGCCTCCAGTTTTTCCGCGATGACAGTCTCGGGAGGATAAGTCAGAAGCCGGGCTTCCGGGTAGTCGAGTAAGTCGTTCCATTGGTGCTCTTCGGCTTTCGGCGTGATCGCATCGCCAAAACCTACGTCGATCTGGATGCGCACCCGTGCTCCGGCCAAGGAAACCTGAACGTTCACTCTAACACCACCGTACCGTTGATCATCCCGTATCGGACCTGCAGTGAGCGCCCCCCACTCCAGCCCGTCGTTGGGATCCACGGTAGCGGAAAGGATTTCCGTGAAGACGGCCTTCACCGCCTCAGGTGATGAATCCCCGAAGCCAAGGAAGTCGATATCTCGTGTCGGGCGATGAGGATTATTTTCCCAGAGACAGAACAGTTGGGCTCCCTTGAGCACGAAGAGGTTTGCATACGTGCTCCGGCTGAGACGCCAGAACAGCCTGCCTATGGCAAATCGCTCAATCAGAAAATCAAGGGTCTGGCCCTCGGCTTTGGATTGCTGGCCCAGACGGGCACGGACCGACGCCGCGACGTTCTTCATACCATCGCCTCCATGTAGGGTTGCATGATCCGTGAAACCCGCATCATTCGACTAAAACGATGAAGATCCTGCAGACTACGACGCGCGCCGCTGCGCTGGCTCATTCGCTCGCGCAGCGCCTCAATCGCGACATCAAGCCCAACCTGGCTGCGATGCTTAAAGCAGTCCACAATGGTGCGATCCACCGAGGTGATCCGCACGGGGTGACCGCCGATCTGATGCGTCTCCACCCCTTCGCTGAACGCTTTGTCCAGGCGACTGCGGACGACCCGAAGTGGCGGCCATTTAGTGCCGGGCGTCGGCGAGTTGATTGGGAGTTGCACCCACACTTCGCCGGACCGCTGCGTGCCGATCGAATGAAAGGCGAGTGCACTGATCAGCACGATGACCCCTTTCGGATACCGGAGCGAGACTTCCACCAGTTCAGGACTCGGAGCCTCCTCCTCAGCCAGTTGGTAGAGCCCACGTCCAACGCGAAGCAGACTTCCTTCGCGAGTCAGCCGGGTCAGCGCCGTTGAACTGACCCCAGCCTCCAGCGCGTCCCGGCGCTGGATCAGCGGGGAACGTTTGGAAAGTTGCTTGAGCGTTGTCAGGAGATTGGACATGGGAGCGGACGCCTGTTCTAAAGGCGAGGTCATTGTAATGCAATGACCTAATAATTGAAAGGCCGTTTTTTGGCTCCTTTCCAAACTCATCGTTTCCCAATCCCCCTCCTCCAGCCGATCCTGGGACGCAATGGTTCTCGGCTTGGCCATCTCAACAACTACTCATATGAACACTTTGTCGTCAAGGCCCGACTTTCGATGACGGGCCCAAAGGGAGAAAAGCGAGGCGCAGTGGGACAAGCAGCATGGCGCATAGCGTTTAGCGATTGGCTATTAGCTTTCTCGCCATGGATTCCGGTCGACCGGGCTAAGAGCCAAAAGCCAATTGCTAATAGCCGACGTCGCAAACCTTGTAGCGATCTTGATCGCCCTGATAGCTCACCTGTCCTTTCTCGCTGCTTTATTATTTATCGATCGGGTCGCTTGGCAGGCTGAACTGGAGGATCGAGTCACCGCTCCCAGGTGACTCATGGTTGAAGATCGCGAGGTAGAGCTTTTTCCCTTTTGTCGTGAGATAATAGGGAGTCATGCCCTTGGGGACGAGATGACTCAGGTCCGTCCAATCCCCGGAAACAAGGTCTTCCAGCTTCTTAAATCGAATAAATTTATGCTCATCCGGATCGGTTCCGCGGGCATAGGACTTCGTAAAGTAACTCGTCGCATAAAAATAGCCGTCGAAGAAATCAAGATCGTTGAGAACCAGCCCGGTCTGCTTCCAGGA
>JAQWZU010000221.1 GCA_029253285.1 Akkermansiaceae bacterium
CCCTGCTGCCCGGGGACCATGAAACCAGTTCGCACTTTCCTCCGCCGCGAAGAAATCCAATTCTTCCTCCGCCTCCAAGGCCTTTGGGAAGGCGTCATCCAGCTTCCCCGCCCGCCACCGCCGCCCTTCGACATCGATACCATCGAGCCCATCGAGCCCATCGAACCGCCCTGGCAGGCCATTGCAGAGTGGATCCCCGATGACGATCCGGACCTCAATTGGTTCAATCAGGAAAGGGACCCTGCCGGCGCAGAGGCCGAACACGATCCCTTCGACCAAAGTCCCGCCTGGCATCCCTTTTCCTCTACCTGCTGCGGGCCCCTGAGGGTATTCTCACTGAAGGTGAAAAAGCAAATTCCTAGCATCCATCTCTGTGTCGCACCCCCCGTCACCCCAATTTTTGTTTTTCAACAGGTGCCAGCGACTGCAAAAATTACAACATGCCCCCTTTGGCAATGACCTGACGCCTTTTAACTCCCCCCTTTTAATTGACAGGAAACATTTCGGAATTCATAGAAGAGGTATGAGTGGAGCAAGCGAGAATCCGGAATACCTTGATGTAAAAGCTCGAGTTCGAGAAGGTGGAGAAGAGTTTATCAAACGTGCATTTGCTGGAACGTTACCTGAAGGTATTCAGTGGTTGGCAGATGCAACTCGAGAAGTTGAGCTAGGTGCGTATGATCAGGAGCAAGGAGGGGATATTGGTGCTAAAGCGATCTCCGAATTTCTTGTATTACTCAAGTCTACTGAGCAAAGCATCTTAACTGGAGTTTCTATTGATGGCGACCCAGTAGTTCCACCTCCTCTTTCCGTCTCAGCTCTGAGAGCTATCCTTGAGTTTTACATCGGGAAGGACGGAAATTCGAACCAAGCATGGGATAATTTTATTAAAGCAGTGCGTATTGGCCATATGGCTCAACAAATGAGAGGTAAAATTCCTGCCTTAGCCAACCAACCTGCATTAGGTAAAACTTCTGGGAGCGGTTGCGTTTTACTCTTTTTGGCAGTTGGACTAGGGATCATTTCGCTTGGAGTGCACATCGGATCATTAATTTCCGCATAAGATAAGATACTAAATGGGATCAGCTTAATCGGCAGGGGGCGTCTTTGAAATGTGGTATGGTGGGCACTCCAGAAGTTCAAGAGGATTCCCTGTTGGATTGGTGCGGCTAAAGTGATCCCAAAAGGGTCAACCCCCTTTTCCCCTTCCTAATGCGGGGCGATGGGGGTATTCTCACTGAAGGTGAAAAAGCAAATTCCTAGCATCTAAACATTATGACCTACGACGACCTCGCTGACTTCATCGATCGTAGGATGCGGATGTCTCACATCTACCAGCCTGTGATGTTGATCGAGATGCTGAGAGCAGGTGGCGTCTTGGAGGGCGAGGAGATTGCGAGCAACCCCCTTTCTCCCCCATGTATTCCGCCCAAATTCGTTCTTCACGGACTTTCCTCTAAAAGCAAATTCCTAGCAGTTACCTGAAGTACTTCACCATTTGATCCAAGAAGAACAAATCGCTGCTGGACAAGCCTTGACCCGCGCCGTAGTTCAGTTTCATGATTTTAGAACCTTTAACCCCTTCGTCGGACTGGGGCTGCCTGTAGCGAATGCCAGTTCTTAAACGTTGCTAAAAATACCTACTATGACAACTCGTTTAATTTTCCTCCTGACGTCGATTACAGCATTAAATTTCGCTGCAGCAGATGATAACAGCGCTTTGCAGTCACTGCAGAACTCATGGCAGAAAGCTAGAGAAAATGCGTTAAAGCCAATAGATCAAAACTATCTAGCAGCTTTGCGGAATTTGAAGGGTCGATTACTGAAGTCAAGAGACCTTGAGGGCGCTAATGCTGTAGAGTCTGAAATAAAGAGGCTACAGGGTAAATCAGCACCAGCAGTATCAAATTTGAAGGCGCCAACTAACGATCAAGAGTTGGTGGATTTTATATGGGGAACAAGGTGGAAGTTTGACAACAATCGGATTGTGACGTTTAGAGAAAATGGGAAGATAAGTAAAAGCTGGGGTAGGAAATCGCCAGCGTGGGAAGTCAAAGGTATGAAAATATACTTTGAGAAAAAGATTATTAAGCTGGGTGATTCATTAGATAAGATGATTGTCGTTAGTGGCAGCGAACTTGGGAAGTATGGTAATCTACAAAAATAAATTCCAGCGGCTAATATAAATCACTGCCGAACAAACGGGTGCACATCAAATCCATACCCGCCGCGAGTTGAGCAAAGAAGGTAATTAGGGTGATTTTTGTTGAATCGGATGTGGGCTGAGGGGTACGGATTGAGTGACCCTAACAACCCCCTTTCTCCCCCATGTATTCCGCCCAAATTCGTTCTTCACGGACTTTCCTCCAAAAGCAAATTCCTAGCAGTAATGTAGTTCTTGAACACTCTGTTTTCTCATGCCGCCCCCTCATCGAGGCTCAATTTGCTTAAACAAACGACTCATCAAGAAACCCTTTTCAAGAAGCCAAATACGAATATCACTTCAACTAACTTAATGAAAACAAACAAAACACCTCACCAAATAATGCGGGCTACCGCTATAATCACCTTAGCTTCGGCCTCACTAGCACACGCTGCCATCATCACTGTGGATTTTGATAAGGCCCTATTTACAGCTTCCGAAGGCGCCGTTGCCAAAGATCTTGATGAATCTGCCGGTGGAGGTGGCTCACCAGCCAATCTTACCTATATCGTATCCGGACTCACTCTAGACGGCGTGGGTACCGCCGATGATGCATTTTCCTTCACTGTCACACTGAGTGGTGCAGGCGCTACCGCTTCTTCTGGTATTTCGGGATTTGGATTCGGAACTAACCCCGGGCAAACACAATGGGGTGTCAACAGTGCAAGTGGCGTTACGGATAAGGGACGCCTTCTGGATCACGCTGGTGAAAGTATGACCGTCAGCCTCGTCAGCTCCAGCGTAACACTTGGAGGAGGAGAAACCGGCTGGGAGATAGCAAGCCAAGGTCTTACCGGATTCTTTGCAGGTCAGGATGTCGCCAGCGTATTTGACCTTGCGGGTACGAGCGCGGATGCCACTGGAATTAGCGGCGGTGCTGATATCACCTTCGACGCAGTAAATAGTTTTACCGCTACCTACAATACAGCAGCCAATGGGCTTGAAGGCATTGGAATTGGAGGCATCGATGCCACATTCGATATTCAGGCTATTCCCGAGCCCACTTCAACCGCCCTTCTCGGCCTTGGTGGGCTCGCTCTCATCCTGCGCCGCCGCAGGAGCTAATTTGACACTTTTTGTCTTTATTCGCAAAAGGGATATCCATGCGGGATATCCCTTTTTTGATCTTATCTCTTCCCATTTATTTTATGATGAAAACGATTTTTACAGCCCTGCTCATTGTGCTCATTAGCCCTAATTCCTTTGCTGCGGCTCGCCCTAATATCATCTTGGTCATGGCCGATGACATGGGTTGGGGTGACCCATCCTACAATTCCGGCACGATTAACACCCCTGCACTGGATGCCATGGCGGCGCAAGGCTTGCGGTTTGATCGCTTCTACTCGGCCAGTGCCGTTTGTTCCCCAACTCGCGGAAGTTGTCTTACCGGCCGTCATCCATTGAGGCTGGGAATTCCCACCGCCAACCAGGGCCGCCTCGAGGCTGATGAAACTCCACTCTCCGAAGTGCTTGATGGGGTCGGGTATGCCACCGGTCATTTTGGGAAGTGGCATCTGGGGACAATGACCACCCTGCGTTCGGACTCCAACCGGGGCTCAGCGGGAAACACTTCGGTTTACTCTCCGCCGTGGCAGCATCAATATGATTTTATCTTTGCCACCGAAGCCAAGGTTCCCACCTTCCACCCGATGCGGCGCACCGTGAACGGACTGCCGGAGCCCACCAGTTTCAGTGATCCCAATTTCTACGGAACCTATTATTGGACTCCGCCCGCGAACCCCGCCAATTGGCCATCGGCTGCCGAGGGCACGATTGTTCAGCTCGATGATAACCTAAGTGGGGATGATTCACGGATCATTATGGATCGAGTGATTCCCTTTGTACAGGACGCCGTTGCGGCAGGAGATCCCTTTTTTACCGTGGTTTGGTTTCACACTCCACATAAGCCACTTCCTGACCCCGATGGAATCACGGGTGTTGATTCAGATGCATCATATACCGATGCGATCGTTGGGATGGATACGCAAATTGCGCGTCTCCGGGCGGAGCTCGACACTCTCGGGGTGACGGACAATACCATGCTTTGGTTTTGTTCCGACAACGGTCCTGAGGACGGGGTTGGCAGCTCCGGCCCCTATCGTGCCCGTAAGCGCAGTCTTCATGAAGGCGGAGTACGAGTGCCGGGACTTCTTGTTTGGCCCGACAAGATTTCAAGCCCGATGACAAGCGATTTTCCTGCAGTCACCAGCGACTACTATCCCACCATTCTCGATTATCTCTGCATTGATGTTCCAGGCCAGAAGCCTCTCGACGGAGTCTCATTGCGCGGTGTCATTGAGAAAAACATGACCGAACGTGAAGTGCCAATTGGATTTAATTTCGGAAGCGAGCGGTCCTGGGTGGATCAGCGCTACAAGTTGATCTCAAAAAACAACGGAAGCACCTTTGAACTCTACGACCTCATTGCGGATGAAGGAGAAAGTACAAATATCGCGGCTGCCAATCCCTTAATCGTGAAACGCATGACACAAGAATTTCAAACGTGGCAAACAGCGGTCAATAATGACACTGAATATCTTCCGCCGGTAGATGCTCCCACATCGGTGCTATCGACTGCAGCCGGTTTCGTACAAGGACCATTTGATGTTGAGGTGATTTTTAGTGAAAGCGTTACTGATCTCGTTACAGAAGACTTTGATATTATCAATGGAACGGCAACCGGCCTAACGGGAAGTGGCGACACCTATGTCCTTTCGGTGACTCCGGTGGCGGAAGGGGTCGTCACTCTTTTCCTACCCGCAGGAAGCGTGGAAGATTCAGAGATGAATCCAAACCAGGTTTCGAACACCCTCGATGTCTTCTTTGGAACTCAATCGGGCAACTTTCTGATCAACGATCATTTCGATGGAGAAACAGTCAGCGGCTGGATCGGGCAGGGAAATGGGCAAGCTTTCTCTGTGCAAAAAATCACGCAGAATAATTCGGTGATTACATCGGAGGTGACCGCAACAGCGGGAACCGTCAATCGCGGGATTGTCAGCGAGACTTCATTTGAACCCTCTGCCAGCGGAGGTTTTACCATGACCTTTGAGGTTGACTCGGTGAGTGCGATCCCGGGGGCCAATGGATATTTCATCGGCTTGGTGCGTGACAATGACGTTTTCTATCGCGATGCCGCGACGCGGAATTTTGGACTCACCTTCTTTGGGGTAGACAGCAGGACAAATAGCTTTGGTGGCTTTGGTTTGGTCTACGGTGACAATCAAGGTCCGATAGGAGCAGAATTCCGGCTTGGAAATAGCGATGAACAGGGAGATGTCGACTTAAACTCATTCTCCGATGGATTCACCGCCGTAGTGAGAGTCGATCCAGACGGTTGGTCCTACGAGATCACGGATTTACAGAATGCTGCGGGGGTCGAGACGTTCTTTACTGGCAGCGGTAGGTGGGCTGACTCTGGAACAGATTTTGACGCTTTATTTGCTCCCGGCGATAATTGGTTCGCAACGGGATCTCTTCAGGTTGTTCCGATCACGACTTTCAGTATTGGCTTTGATCGTATTTCCGTGGAGGGAGCGGGGACAATTTCGGAGCTTGCGATTTCATCAATCGCTCCCAGCTTTGGAAATGGAGATCCCAAAGTGACGATCACCTGGATTTCGCAGCCGGATCAATCCTATGCGGTGGATTACTCGACTGATTTAGCCAACTGGGTTGAGCTCAATGATGACGTCCCCTCAGGTGGAGATTTGACGGATTTCATTCATTCATTCCTGCCGGAGTTTCCAGAACTGGAAAATCAATCAACGCTTTTCTATCGCGTTCGAGAAATTGACTAAACTATCTTGAAAAAAGCCCCAGCTGATGACGGAGCTTTTCAAATAAATTGAATTGAGAAAAAGGACGACCTCCGACGACGGGCCAACGTGGGGAGGTTCATTCCGCAGAGGAGAGCACTTCCGGTTCCGGTCTGCTGTGGTCATGTTTGCCAGAGTCCTTGACATCTTGAACCGACTGCGGCGATCTCCGTCGCCGGCCGTATATTTGGTTGAAAACCGAATCTGACCCAGCAAAGTTTTCCCAGATCCTAAAGCAGAACCGGGTCCTTCCCCCACCAAACATGAAAAAGCTCGCAAGTGGAGAACTGCGAGCTTGATGGTTTTGTCTTTCGAAAAGCGAGTCTCGACGCTCGCTTCCAGATCTCGGCTATCGACGCTTGCGTCGTATCACCAGTCCGCCGAATGCCAGAGCGCATAATAAAGTCGAAGATGGCTCAGGCACTTCGGAAGTCGTGATGATTGCATTGTTGAAGTAGGCGGATTGGGCGGATTGGGCATTTACAGGACCAGTAAAAGTAAGTCCGTTGTTTGCGATGGAACCGTCTGCCCACCCCTGAACCAAAGTGGTCAACCCCCTTTCTCCCCCATGTATTCCGCCCAAATTCGTTCTTCACGGACTTTCCTCCAAAAGCAAATTCCTAGCAGTTAGGTCAAGGAGTATATCTACGAAGTCACAAGAGAGAGGTAAGTATGAACGGAGCTATATTCAAAAAGATTGGAAAGTTCTCTCGCATTAAGAAGAGAATAGATAAAGAGGGTATCACAATAGAGGAAGGTGCTCGTGATGAAGGAGTTTTAGAGGAAGACCTTGAGTCTTTTGTCAATGACATGAAAGCGTGGCTTAAATTTACGTTTGGACGATAAGAACCTATGAAAAAGGGCAAACCTACAACGTTTGGAAGAGAATACTTCCTTGAATCTCTCCCAGTAGAATACCCCCTTTCTCCCCCATAAAATCCAGCCAATTCCGCTCTTCACGAC
>JAQWZU010000040.1 GCA_029253285.1 Akkermansiaceae bacterium
AGGGGCGGATGATGTCACGCTGACTTTCAAATCGCGCGACGGTTTAAGCTACGCAATTTTCCGCAGTCCGGACTTGGGCGAGACTGGCTGGCAGGAGCTGGACGATTCTTTCGCTTCCCAGGGCGATGAGACGACTTTTGTTGATTTCAATGTCCCGGAAGGCATCCAGCGCATGTTTTATCAAGTCAGGAACGCCGGAGAGTGATCAGTGCTTTTGTATTGAGGCGTGATCGGCTATTTCGTCTGCATGGACGATGAGCTGGCGATTGATTTCCAAAGCGATGGGTTTTTCATGGGGCAGGCTTTGCGAGAAGCGACGCGTGCTTATGAGGCTGGCGAGGTTCCTATTGGCGCTGTAGTTGTTCGAGGGAATGAAATCATTGCCCGGGCGCGTAACCAGGTGGAAACCCTTAAGGATGCCACCGCCCATGCCGAAATGTTGGCCTTGAGTGCAGCCCAGATTGCCTATGGCGACTGGCGACTGGAGGGGTGCACCTTGTATGTCACGAAGGAGCCCTGCCCGATGTGTGCGGGGGCGATTGTGCATTGTCGGCCCGACCGGGTGGTCTATGGCGCGCTGGACCCGAAGGGAGGAGCGGCCGGAGGCTGGATCAATCTATTGCAGAGCAATCCGCCACTGAATCATCACTGTGAAATCACTACCGGAGTGATGGAGGAAGAGTGTGTGGGCATGTTGAAAAGTTTCTTCCGGGAGGCCCGGGAAAAAAAGGCTCGGTTGAAAGCAGATGTCGCCGACTAAAATTAGACTAATGAAAATTTTTGTGATCCTCAGTGTTCTTTGTGCGAATCTCATTGCCGAAAATCGGCTTTCTGAAAAGCAAGCGGGCGAGTTTGTTGAGTTGGCCTTGTCTGGCTTAAACAAGGAATTCCCGAATAAGCCGGGGATCTTTTTGAAGACGGCCGAGGACTTAAAAACTCCGCGGGAGATTTCGCCGGTGTTTTTTGGGCACTTTGATTGGCATTCGTCGGTGCATGGTCACTGGACTTTAGTGAGATTGGTGCGTTTGTTTCCCAAGGCGGAGTGGAGCGCGAAAGCGCGGGCGGCCTTGGATGAGAAGTTTACCAAGGAGGGATTGCAGAAAGAGGCTGATCGCCTTCGGAGGTTCAAATCGTTTGAGCGGATGTATGGTTGGGCCTGGGCGCTTCGTTTGGGGATCGAGCTGCGGGCTCTTGATGATGAGCAGGGCAGGAAGTGGGCCGCAGCCTATTTGCCGGTGGAGAAAATCATCGTGGCGAATGCGAAGGCCTATTTGCCGAAGTTGGATTGGCCGATACGTTGTGGGTTTCATCCTGAGACGGCGTTTCCGCTGGGTCAGATGATTGATTGGTCGCGGGCAACGGGAGATGAGGAATTTGAAAAATTATTGATCGTAAAGGCGCGGCAATTTTACCGGGGAGACCGGGCCTATCCGGTGCGCTATGAGCCCAGTGGGAATGACTTCTTTTCGGCGGGATTGAATGAAGCGGATTTGATGCGGCGGGTGTTTGCGAAGGATGTTTATCGTAAGTGGTTGGGATTGTTCTTCCCTGATTTTGATTTGGGAAATCTCAGTCAGCCGGTCTCAGTGAGTGATTTGAAAGATGGTCACCTGGTGCATTTGGTGGGCCTCAATCTCAACCGGGCCTGGACGATGCGGGGGATCGCTGGTGCTTTGGATGGAGAGGGAAAGGAGATCTTTTTGGTGGCGGCGCAGAAGCATGAGGCGGCTGGGCTGAAGGATACTTTCAGCGGGAGCTATGCCGGGGAACATTGGTTGGGATCGTTCGCGGTGTATCTTTTGACCGGGGTAGGCCAGTAGAGAGGAAACGGTGAATCAGGCGAATCTCGGATTCTCTCCAGGCTAGGTTTCAGGAGGATGAGCGAAAATTCGCGCGATTCGCGGGTGAAAAATCTCTCTCAGATTTGATGGAGTTTTGGGATGGCCATTTACAGAGAGGCCGGTTTTTGATCTTTTGGGGGGCGATGAGCTTGGAGGAGATTCAGTTGGGTAAAGCGAACCGTCTTCTGGCGGCGCTGGAATCGAATCTCTTTTACCGTGAGAAGCTGGATGGCCTCGGTGCGGTGGAAAGCCTTGCTGAGTTTTCTGAGAAGGTTCCTTTCACGACTAAATCCGAGCTAGCGGCGAACCAATTGGCCCATCCTCCATATGGAACGAATCTAACCTGGCCGGTGGAGAAATATTCGCGCTTTCATCAGACGAGCGGAACAAGCGGTCAGCCGATGACCTGGCTGGATGATCCCGAAGGCTGGGACTGGATACGCGGAAATTGGGAATGGGTCTGGCAAAAAGCCGGCGTCAAAGTGGGACAGGCGGCCTTCTTCCCCTTTTCCTTTGGTCCCTTTTTGGGATTCTGGGCGGGCTTTGAATCGGCAACGAATTTGGGAATCCGCGCGATTCCGGCGGGTGGATTGACGAGTGAGAATCGGGTCAAGATGATCGCGCGATTGCGTCCGGAAGTTTTATGCTGCACGCCGACCTATGGATTACGTCTTGCCGAGATCGCGGATGATGCCCGTTCGCTGGGTGTGCAAAAACTGATTGTGGCTGGAGAGCCCGGCGGGAGCTTGCCCGAAGTGCGGGCGCGTTTGAACGAGGCTTGGGATGCCGAGGTGATTGATCATCATGGCATGACAGAAGTGGGGCCGGTGACGGTGGGAGATCTCGAAAATCCCTCGCAGCTTTTGATTCGACATGAATCGTATTTTTGTGAAGTGATCGAACAAGACGAACGGGGAGTCGGGGAGTTGGTTCTTACGACTCTGGGGCGTCATGGTTCGCCGCTTTTGCGTTATCGGACGGGAGATTTGGTGAAGCCGGCTGATCAACCTGATGGGTTTGCCTTGGATGGCGGAATCATTGGGAGGGCAGATGATATGGTGGTGGTGCGTGGGGTGAATTTGTATCCCGGGGCGGTTGAAGAGGTGGTTCGAAGCGTATCGGGTATTTTGGAATACGAGGTGCTCATCGAAGAGGTGAATGCGATGTCGGAAGTTCGCTTGCGCGTCGAAGGTGAGGGCGCGGAGGAGTTGGAGGAGAGACTTCGAGAAGTTTTCAGTTTACGGATTCCGGTTGAGAAAGTCGCGGAGGGCACTTTGGAGTGCTTTGAGATGAAATCGAAGCGCTGGCGGAAATGACGCGACGCGAGGGCTCCAACGGGGGTGACAGGTGAAATCGCGATGATTACGATTTCGGCTTGGCTTTGGTGATGTGAGGTGGGCGAAGGTAGAAGGCCTCGGCGGGGATTTTTTGAATGGCCTTTTGCTCGGTGGGGCTGCGGGAGAGCCAAGCGTCGAGGAGGGTTTCGGCGGCGGGGGCGGATTCGACGACCTGATGGCCTTTGGGGAGTTTGAGGCGGTCGGGATTTTCGAAGGTGGCGATGGGGCCATCGCAGGAAGCGAGGCGGGAGAGGAATTCGGAGTGCTCGAGGAGTTCGGGAGCGGAGGAGGTTTTCCCCTCGATGAGCTCCATGAGGAAAAAGGAGCCGCGTCGGGCATCTCCGACGGCCCAAGAAATTGGCGCGTCCCGGAGTTGTGTGACACCTTCGAAGGAGCAAAGTCCGGCGACGGAGCAGTTGTGAGTTTGTGCGATGGCTTGGGCGGCGGCGATGCCGACACGGGCTCCGTTGTAGCTGCCCGGACCGGTGCCGATGACGATGCTTGAAAGGGGTTCGCCGGAGGGGAGGGAGGCGAGAATCTCTTGTAACGGCGGGAAGAGGTCGACTTCCTGGGAGCGTTCGCTGGTGAAATTTGCGCGGGCGTTGATTTCTCCATCGCAGGCCAAAACGAGCGAGGCGTCGATGACGCTGGTTTCCAGAACAAGGATCCATTGAGGGCTCATGGTATGGAGTGTGCGCAGACTGTTAAGGGTGCCGAAATAAAAAAACGCATTCAGGTTGCGGGAAACCCTTGCGCGGGTTCGGAGCTCACCCTATCTCTTCGGGACTTAATTTTTCACACCCATACTATTCTCAATTATCATGTCTGATTACGCCAAAGGTCTCGAAGGAGTTATTGCTAATGAATCCGCACTCTCAAAGGTGGAAGGGGCGGATGGCCGCCTGTCATATCTTGGATACTCCATCGATGATTTGGTTGAAAATTGCACTTATGAAGAAGTCGTGCACCTCTTACACCGGGGCAAGCTTCCCAATGCCGAAGAATTGGCATCTTTGGAAAATGCTCTTCGAAATGACCGTGAGATCCCGCAGGGTGTGATTGATTTTTTGCAGGCGGCTCCCAAGGATGCCAATCCCATGGACATACTTCGCACGGCGATTTCCATGCTCGGGCTTTACGACAAGCGTGCCAAGATTGGCGAGCCTGATCAGGTCGCCAACCGGGAAGTGGCTTTGGCCGTGGTGGCGCAGACTCCGGTCATCGTGGCCTATTATCACCGGGCCCGTCAGGGACTGGACCTTCCGCCCGTGCGCACAGATCTCTCGGAAGCGGGACATTTTCTCTACCTGATGAATGGTGAAGAGCCATCAGCAGCGGCGACCAAGACGCTTGATATCGCCTACATTCTTCACGCGGATCACGGCATGAATGCCTCCACCTTCTCGGCACGGGTGACTGTGGCAACTCTCTCGGATTTCTATTCTGCGATGACTTCGGCAATCGGAACCTTAAAAGGACCTCTTCACGGTGGTGCCAACGAAGGCGTGATTAAGATGCTTCAGGAAATCGGCGACCTCGATAAGGTGGACGCCTACGTGGAAGATTGTCTGGCTAACAAGAAAAAGATCATGGGTATCGGTCACCGGGTCTACAAGGTGCTCGATCCTCGTGCGCCCCATCTGCAGAAGATGGCGATCAAGCTGACTGAAGAGTTGGGTGAAACAAAGTGGATCGATATGTCCGAGCGGATCGCGACGATGATGCGTGAGCGCAAGGGGTTGAATGCCAACGTCGATTTCTATTCTGCGACCGTTTACTATTCTCTCGATATCCCGACTGACTTGTTCACTCCGATTTTTGCGATTTCCCGTATGAGCGGGTGGTCGGCACAGGTTCTAGAGCAGTTGGAGGACAACCGCCTCTATCGTCCGTTGACGAAGTATGTCGGGGCAGCGGAACTTTCGCCCGTTCTTCCGATCTCCGGGCGCTAGGGTTCAGGAGGAAATTTTCCAGCCGTCGCTTTTCCAGAAAAGCGGCGGCTTTTTTTGGCTTACTCTCCTTCGACGGTGAGAGTCCATGTGCCGTTCTCGCCCCCGTCTTTAACGTCGGGTGTTTTGAGAGACACTGTTTCTTTCTTCAGCGGTCCGGTGAGTTGGCCGAAGTTTTGGAAGCGGACTTCATTGTGATGGAGCAGGACCGCATCGGGACTAATGGATTCCTTCCCACTCACTTCCAGTTGCAACAGGCTCTCCCCTTTTTTTGCAAGGCGCGCGACGACGCGGACGCCATATTGAATCGGAACGGGGCGACCTTCAGCTTTGAGATCGAGCACCTCGCTGAAAGTGAGGGTCTTTTCGTCCAAAGGAGTGGTGGAAAACCAGGTGAGCTCGCCGGTTTCGGCCGCCTTGTAGGAGATCGATCGGATATTGGAGGCGGTGATGTTCTCTTTTCCTGATGATTCATCACGTTCGAATAGGATGAGGTATTGATCGCCTTTGATGAGAACCACGGTGGGTGCCCATGACTTGGAGAGCTCTCCGTAGCTATCGATTTTGTAGTTATTTTCCCCCGCAGGAGTTTGAATACTCAGGGACCGTTGGGATTTATCCACCCCGACTCTGGAGCTATACCGGCTTTTCGCCTGATGGTTTTTGCCGGGAGCCTTCCACTTGATGGACTCGACCTCCCGAACGGTTTTTTTAGTCACCAGGGCTGGAAGCTTACTAATGATTTCTTGCACGGTGTCGTTTTCACCTCCTCTGGATTTACTTAGAAGATAGCTGCCAAACTTCTTGGGCATTTCGAGGAGCCAGGCTTCCTGGGCCCGGAGGCTGGCGCTTCCGAAGAGCGCCAGAGAACCGAAAAGGGTAAAAAATGTTTTCATGGTTATTAGTGCCTCATGATGAGACCCGTCTTGTCGAGCGCAAAGAGGCAAGGTATGGCTGGTGGCGGATGAAATTACTTCGCGCGACGAGCAAATTTGATGTGCCTACCCTGAAGCTGGGGTCGGCGCTCCACATGCGATACCGGCATCCGGTCTTTTTGGTGATACGCTATTTTTACCTCCTCCTCGTTCCCATTGGAATATTGATCGCCTTCACGGCGGGGGCGGAAAATCGTCTCGACCGTATTCTGGGGCTGATGATGGTAGTGGCGGGACCAGTCTTGTTCATCCGAAAATACTTCTGGCAGTATCGCCTCATACGGGGTGCCAAATCGTCTCCCCAGGCCGGCCAGGAAGTGCGTTGGGAATTCACGGAGGAGGGGTTTCAACAACATTCCGAAAGTCACGAGAGTGAATTCAAGTGGTCTGACTTCAGCGACCGCTTTCTTTCTCCAAAGGCAATTTTAATTTACCCGGAAAAGGACCTCTATTTTATTTTGCCCCGTGAGGCTTTTGAGTCGCAGGACGACTTTTTAAAAGTAACGAAGTGGTGTGAGACGAAGATAGCTCCCGGGGGATAAGGTCTCGACTCATTGTTTGATAGGCGTCAGCTTATGGTATATCGCAAGTGAAGGAGGCAGGGATTTGAAAAAGGTTGTCGTTTATACAGATGGAGGAGCCCGGGGGAATCCGGGGCCGGGGGGCTATGGCGCGATTCTGACTTTTGGGAAGCACCACAAGGAGCTGAAGGGAGCCTTTGATCATACCACCAATAATCGCATGGAATTAATGGCGGTGATCAGCGCCTTGGAAAGCCTGAGCGAATCTTGCCAGGTCTTGCTGCATTCCGATTCCAAGTATGTTATCGATGCCCTGACTAAAAATTGGCTGAAGGGATGGAAGAGAAAGGGATGGATCAAGTCGGACAAAAAGCCTGTGCTCAATCAGGACCTTTGGCGTCGTCTCGACGCCGCGGCGAGCCGGCATGAGATGACCTGGAAGTGGGTCAAGGGTCATGCTGGGAATCCCCTGAATGAACGCTGCGATGAATTGGTTCACGAGGCGATTGATGCGGGAGATTTGCAGACTGATCAGGGATACCTGGATCAGCAAAGTGCTTCTGACGAGGGGAAGTTATTATGATTATTTTGGGGTAGGGAAATGATTTAGAGGACACTGGGAGATTTTAGGTTAGGGTAAGGTTTGTGAAGGTGGCGCTACTCTCTATACTTTTCGCATCGTCAGGTTCGGGGATGATTTTTTTTGATGCCGCCAGTATGCCGGCGAATACGGAGACCGCGCCAACCGGGCCCTATGCGAATAGCGGGTGGCAGTTCCAGATTGTGACGACGCGGCAAAACGGAGGAGAGCAGTATTTAGGGACGATTATTTCGCCTAAGCACTATCTGACCGCTGCTCATTTGGGGCTTGGGTCGAGCGGGACGATGGACCGTGAGATCATCACTCAGCCAAGCTATATTACAGGTGGTCCCGAGAAGGTGTTTACCATCAGGAACGGCGGGAATCCGCAGACCATTCAGTGGTTGGACCCTGACGATGGAATGATGAAAAACACCGATCTTCGGGTTTTTGAAATATGGGAAACCTTTCCTTCATATGCTGAGCTCTACTCTCAGTTGGGGAGTCCGGATGTTGAGGTTGGGGGTGATATTATTAGTTTTGCCGAGGATGGGGAGGGCCTTGTCATGACTGGGTATGGTGATGGTCGTGGAGCCACGGTGACTTTAAGTGGAGTGACGAAAGGATGGCTTGGAAATGTAGCTGACCGTAAAGCTCGCTGGGGGCGAAATATTGTCGATGGTGTGACGACATCTTCTCAGGGCCTTCTATTGTATTGTGACTTTGATGGAACTTTAGGGCAGAGTGAATGTCAGGCTGCCAATAAGGATTCCGGTGGTGGATGGTTTATCAAGGATGGCGGGACCTGGAAAATAGCGGGGATAAATTTCGCAGTGGATTCTTACGAATACGGCCCGCCAAATCCTAATTCGAATGGATTTCGTGCAGCCATTTATAACGGAGCCGGACTTTATTATGGTCCGTCGGATGACCTGATCACTCCGGGCAGCACATACGCGAAGTCTCACACTTATGCCAGCAGGGTGAGCGAGCATGAGGCTGCTCTGGATGCCATCATCCAGTCGGCCAAAGATACTGCCCCTCTTCCGCCGGAGGGAAGACTTGGAGATTGGGCGACGGGCTATGGTGTGGCTTCGGAAACTGATCTGGAAGATGATCCAGACAAAGATGGTCTTACCAATCTGGAGGAATATCTTACCGAGTCAGATCCAAGTGATTTTCAAATTAGGAGGCCGCCTTTGGTGGTGGAGACGCCGGTCGCCGGGACGCGGCAGTTCACCTTGATTGAAACGCTTGATCTGATTGGGCGGGGGATCACCACGACCTTGCAGCAGAGTACGGATTTGATTACTTGGACGACGGTAACGGGAACGACGGAGAACTCTAATGACTCCGATCCCGTTCTGGGAGTTCGCACGCGAGTGTTGTCGCTGACTCCGGTGAGCAATGCTGAAGTCTACTACCGATTGAAAGTGGAGCTTTAGAGAAGGCCGAGTTCTTTGAGCTGTTTCGTGGCGGTGCCTGCGAAGTCGCGGTTGGCGGCGGGTGAGGCTGGTGAAGGGTGAAGGATGCGTCCGAGGATAGCCTCGCCCGGATTGGCGGCGGCGAGTTGCTTTTCGGCAAAGCCGCCGACTCCGATGAGCTGGGTGGGTTGCAGGATCTCGATGATCTTTTTAAGATGAGCCGAACAGGCTTTTTCGACGGGGGCCATTGATTCGCGAGTGAGTTTATCCGGAGTGAGGTTGGCTCCGGTGTCCTTCATCCAGACGAGCGGGCAGAAGTTGGCGATGAAATGATCGTCGAAGAACGTTTCGGCTGTTCCAAAGAGTTCCGCAAAGAGTCCCCAGAGGCGGCGACCCGAAACCTCGGAGCGTTCGCAGTCGAAACCGGTGACGGGGCGCTTCTTGTGTTCGGGGTCGGGCTTGCCGACGGGGCCGGAAATACCCAGCCAATCGCGGACGTGGGGGATCTCGCCAAATGGAACGCCGGTTTGAGCCATCCCGTAAGGTCCGGGATTCATTCCGAGAAAGAGGACTTTCTTTTGGCCGCTACCGAATTTCGTCAGGTAGTCGCAGTGTCGATCCCACGCGTATTCGAGTGGGTTGTAGGTGCAAGCAACGGGATCGGGAAAAGTGAGGTCCCGGAGCTGCTTACGAAGATCATCAGCGGCTTTAACGAGGGGGTGCTTCATTGTTTTTCCCAGGAAGGATTTTTTTCCACGTGGCCTTTGACGGTGGGAGTGTTGCGTTTTCCGGCGGCGAGTTCGGCTTTTCGGCGCTTGAGATAGGCGTGGGAAATGAGCTTGGCTTTGGCTTGGTCGGCCTCGTCGTAGTCCCAGAATTCCTGAACGACTTTTTCGACTTCAGGGAAATGCGAGCCATCGTCACCAACACGCTTGCGGGTGGCGGCGAGTTGCCCTTTGAGTTTTTTGACCAAGCCCGCACTCGAAGGATCATGGTAGAGGTTTTTGGTTTCGTGGGGATCCTTTGCGAGATCGTAGAGCTCCCAGCCCGGGGGAGTGCGGTAGCCGCCGTCGTAGTTGCAGCCGTAGTAGTAAATGAGCTTGTGAGTCTTGGTGCGGATGCCGACGTGGGCCGGGTTGTCATGGTGCGCCATGTGCATCCAGTAGCGATAGTAGGCGGTCTCTTTCCAATCGGCGGGGGTCTTGCCGGTTTCGAGGTGATCTTTGAAGGACTCGCCTTGCATCGAGGAGGGGACTTTGATCCCGGCGAAGTCGAGCATGGTAGGGCCGTAGTCGACATTTTCAATGCAGCTGTCGATACGCATCCCGGCTTTGATTTTGGCTGGGTAGCGGATAAGGAAAGGCATGCGCTGTGATTCTTCATACATCCAGCGTTTGTCCTGAAAGTCGTGTTCTCCGAGCATGAAGCCCTGGTCGCCGGTGTAGATGATGATGGTGTTGTCCATCTGGCCGCTTATCTCGAGGTGGGCGAAGAGACGGGCGAGATTGTCGTCGATTCCCTTCACGCAACGTAGAAATTTTTTCACGTAGGCGTTGTAGGCGAAGCGGGTGTTTTGCTCGTCGGTGAACTTCTTGGGATCAAAGTTTTTCGGGAACTCGTTGGGGAATCGCTGCGGGAGATCGACGAGGTAACTACGGCGGGGGTTTCGTCCGCCGACGGAGGTTCCGACGTGTGGAATGAGTTCGTCGTTGTCGCCCCGGGTGGCGATGGAGCCCCACTGCGAACCACGGGTCCAGAGAGTCTTGGGTTCGGGAAGGTCGATGTCGGCGAGATAGGATTCGTAGCGCTCGGCGTTTTCAAAGTAGTCGTGCGGAGCCTTGTAGTGATGCATTAGAAAGAAAGGCTTTTCCTGGTCCCAGCCGTCTTTGAGCCATTTCAAGGTGATGTCGGTAATGGCGTCGGTGGAGTGTTTGCCATCATATTTGACGGTGTTTTTCTTCCATGGCTTATCGCCACGAATCCGGAATTCGGGATTGAAGTAGGACCCCTGCCCGGCGAGGACGGAGTAGTAGTTGAAGTCCGCGGGTTCGTCCTTGAGATGCCATTTGCCGATCATCGCGGTGTCGTACCCGGCCTTACCGAACTCAATGGCGAGGGTTTGCTTTCCGGGAGGGACCCGCCCGGAGAGGTCGAAAGCTCCGTTGGTGTGGTTGTACTGTCCGGTCAGGACGCAGGCCCGGGAAGGAGAGCAGATCGCGTTGGTGCAGAAGGCGTTGGTGAAGAGGGCGCCCTCCTTGGCAAGGCGGTCGATCGTAGGGGTCGGGGCGACTTTGGCAAAGCGACTGTTGTAGGCGGAAATCCCATGTGCGGCATGATCATCGGACATGATGAAAAGGACGTTGGGCTTGGACTGGTGGGTCTTGTGATGGTCAGCCAGCGCCAGGGATGGCAGCAGGAAAAGCAGGAAAAGTCGTGTCGTCATCGCGCCGAAAGTGTCTGACAAATTTCTCGGGAGCAAGGAAGAAGAGAGGCATCGGGCAATTAGTTCCTCGTCGCTTGACCTCGATTTTAATTCCGCCAAAGATTGAGGAAGTATGGTTGGCAGGATTCGCAAGGTATTCGTTTTGGTGTGTTTTTGCATCTGTGCGGGAGTTCCGGCCTTGGCGCAGGAGAAGAAAGGCGAACCTGAAAAGAAGATAACAAAACAAGAGGGATACATCCAGAGCCTGAATGAGGCCTGGGGATATTTTATGAGTCGGAAGATGCTGGTCGAATTGGTGGCTTTGCGGTTTCAGGAACTCAAAGTGCCCTCGGTGCAGGCTTGGGCGGATTTTAAGAAGAAGGAAATCGGGAAGAGTCTGGCCGGCTTGGAGGCGATTTTGAAGGAAAGCAAAGGGAAGGATTGGGAGGATTATCAATTCATGGTGTTGGGTCAAATGAGAGCCAAGCTTGCTGATAAGGAGATCAGTGAGAAAGTGGCCAAAGAAATTGTGCGAAAGATAAAGGAGCTGACCGCGGCCCAAGTTCCTCCCGATGTTCTCATGAATCTGGTGTCAGCACATCCCAAGTTCGTGGCCGATCCGGTGGAGGAAATTAAGAGCGGATTCATCCGGCGGATTAGTTCCAAGGGGATGAAAAAAGCGGTCGGGGTGGAGCTTGAAATGCAAAGCCCGGCCAGTTGGAAAGCGCTGGAAGGGGGAACGTCCCGGATGGTTTGGCGGATGGTCAGCAAGGCGGGATTCGGAATGGTGGTGTCAAATCTCACCGTATTGAAGCTCTCGGACAAGATGCCTTTGGAGCAGGTTACGGCGGCACTCAAAATGCCTGCGATGAAAAAAATGGCTCCGGAAAATTCGGCGCTCATTTCAGCCAAGGAAATGACCCTCGGGGGGGAGCCGGCAGGGATGTTGATCTACGACATGTATAATCCGGCTTATCCTGGAGAAAAAATCACCTTTCGGGTTGTGCAGATTTCCTGCGTCAACAAGGGCGCTCTGGTGCAGTTACAATTTGCGATGTCTCCGGAGAAAGGCTCGAATCTTGATCTCAATGAGGTCACCAAACGCAACATGCCGGTCTTTCAGTTTATGGCCGAGAGCGTAAAGTTTGCGGAGTAAACGACTCTAACAAAATCGCTCGCGAAGGTGCGCGAGATAGGCGTCGGGTTTGGTCGGAGAGCCGGTCGCGCTTTCCATGAGGTCTTGCGGGAAGAGGGTGGAGCCTTTGGCGTGGATCTTTTTCTGCATCCACTCGAGAAGAGGAATGAAGTTACCTTGCCGGTTGCCTCCGATGACCTCGGAGTCCTGCGCGGCGCAGTCGTGAAGTTGGGCCGCGTTCAGATTGCCCAGTGAGTAGGTGGCGAAGTAGCCCAGGCCTCCCATCGACCAGTGGATGTCTTGCAGGCATCCTTCGCGGTTATTGGCGGGACGGAATCCGAAAAGGGATTCGAAGGTATCATTCCAGACGCCGGGAACATCGGAAACTTCCAGTTCCCCGGCGAGGAGGGCGCGCTCCAGTTTGAAGCGAAGGAGGATGTGGAGATCGTAGGTTGCTTCGTCGGCCTCCACGCGAATGGAGGAGTAAGCGGCGCGATTGATGGCGGTGAGGAATTGATCGAGATCGATGTTGCGGAGGTGTGGAAAGAGTTCTTGGGCCCGGGGAAGCCAGCGTTCCCAAAAAGGTCTGGATCGGCCGACGTGGTTTTCCCATAGGCGGGATTGCGATTCGTGAATGCCGAGCGAGACAGCCTGGCCCGAGGGAAGGTGAAAGTCGTCGCCGGGAAGACCTTGCTCGTAAAGACCATGGCCGGTTTCGTGCATCACTCCGAAGAGTGAGGAAGCGAAGTCGTTTTTGTCGTAGCGGGTGGTGAGTCGGATATCGGCAGGCCCCAAAGTCGTGCAAAAGGGATGCTCGGTGGTGTCGATACGTCCGGCCCGGAAGTCGAAGCCGAGGGATTCGGCAATTTCCCGATTGAGCGTCATTTGCTCGTGAATCGGAGCCGGACCGTGAAGGAGGTCGGCGGGAATGGCTGCTGATTTTTCGACAGCGGTGGCGGCGATTTGAGCGAGATCTTCTGAGATGGAATCAAAGAGCCCGGCCACCTCGCGGGTCTTTGCGGCCCGTTCGTATTCTGAGAGGAGCGCGTCGTAAGGTTCGTCCTCGTAGCCCCAGTGATCGGCCTGCTCCTGGGCGATTTCGAGCAGTTTGGAGAGATGGGGCGCGAAGAGAGAGAAGTCGTCTTTCTCGCGGGCCTCGGACCAAGCGGCCTTGGCGAGGGTTGAAGTTTCGGAAGCCCGCTCGACCAGTTCCTTGGGGAGTTTGGTGGAGCGATCGAACTGGTGTGTTAGCTCGCGTTGATTGGCTTCTCCCAGTGAGGCGTCCTCAAGTCCTTCTTGAAAGGCGGGCGAGGTTTTGAGCTCGTGGACTTTTCCGGCGAAGTAGGCCATTTGCTTCGAACGGAATTCGACGGCCTTGGACGGAGCGTAGGTTTCCTGGTCCCAGTCGAGAGTGGCGGAGGTGCTGTTCAGAATAGCGATTTCGCGCAGGAGGTCTTGCATGGGCGCGAAGCTAGGAAATTGTTGCTTAAAAAACAGCCAAGAAAGTCGATAGGGTGGATTTCAGATCTTCGGAGGCTGACAAGAATGGAATCAGGGCCTATCTTACGACCCTCTCTCTCCACTCAATTGATGAAAGATACCCTGAAACGAATTGTGGTCCTTGGTCTCGTCTTTGCCTCGGCCTTTTTTAGCGTGTCCCTTTATCGGGCATGGCAAGGGGGATATGGTGTCTTTGGAGACGGCGCGAAACAGGAGGAGGTCGGCCACTACGCCCCGGAGAATGCCACTCTGGCAACCACCCCGGCGGTTGATCCCAGTCAGGTGCCCGGCCTGATTCGATTCAATGACGAAATGGTGGAGCTGGTCGCCCAGGTGACGCCTTCGGTGGTCAGTATTGATACCGAGATTGTGAAGAAGGAACGCTGGCTTGATTATCGCGGCCAGGTTTGGGAGCGGGACCGGCTGACGCCAGGTTTGGGATCAGGCGTGATTGTTTCGGAGGAAGGACATGTCATTACTAACCATCACGTTATCGAAGGGCATCAACGAATTCGGGTGACCTTGCAAAACGGTCGGTCTTTGCCGGCCACTTTAATCAATTCAGACAAGCTCCTCGATATCGCGGTCTTGAGGATCAAGGGGCAGGAAGGGGAGCGTTTTCCTCCCTTGAAATTTGCCGATTCCGATCAAGTGCGGGTGGGCCAGCTGGCGATTGCGGTAGGGAATCCCTTCGGGCTGGGTGAGTCGGTCACGGTCGGCCGGATCTCAGCCCGTGATCGTTCATTGTCAGATATTAAGCGTGATTTGTTTCAAACAGATGCGGCGATTAACCCCGGGAATTCCGGGGGCCCCCTGTTGAATCATCTGGGTGAGATCATCGCGATCAATGCCTCGATCTATACCTTGGATCGTGAAAATCCGAGTTTTCAGGGGATTGGCTTTTCTATTCCATCGAACGACGCCAAACGGGCCTTTGATCATATTCGAGAGAAAGGACGTCCGATTTATGGATATCTTGGATTCCGTTTGAGGGAAGTGAATGACTACCTCCGGGATGTCTTCAGCTACTCGGGAAAAGGCGTGGTGATTTGGGACGTCGAGCCAGATGGTCCGGCGGACAAGTCGGGTCTGAAGCCTAATGATATCGTTATCGCGTATGACAATGAAGGAGTGGAGAGCGCGGAGGTTCTCCTGAATCGGGTGGAATTATCGAAGGTGGGTTCCGAAGTGAATATCAGTGTGTGGCGGGGTGACAAAATCGTGAATCTGGTTGCGAAAATCGACGAACTGGATCCCTTCGCGGTTCCCAGCGAGATTCAGAGTGGGCGCCTGGCTTCGGATACCGCGATTATTGAGGCGGTTGGCTTGAGGGTTGTTGATCCTCCCAAGGGTTCCCGTTATCAACGATATCGCGGGGTCTTTATTGATGAGGTTTTGGAGAAGAGTTTGGCCCACAGAGCCGGCCTCTCCCGGATGGACAATCTTTTGGAAATAAATGGCTCTCAGATTAAAAATGCGGAAGATTTTTATCTCAGACTCGTAGCTACAGCAGCGGTTCAGAAAACTCGCCTAAAAGTGACCCGTGGAACGAGCCTCCCGGTGGAGGTTGTCCTCCCCCCCATTCCCCGAAAAACCGACTAGTCATATGGGAACTTACGATTCATCCGAACCCCGCTCCAGTTTTGGACTTTATTTGTTCATTGCCGTGGTGGTGGCGGCGGTGGTCTCGGTGGGATTTTTTGTGAGCAAAATTAGCCTGGGGAGCAATGATGATCCTGGGCCGGAACCCGAACCGGTGGTCAAGGCCGAGGAGCCAGCACCCGTTGAACCGGAAGTTGATGGCGAGCCAGACCCCTTTGGACATCGGACCAAAGAGCGGGTAATGCCTGCGGACTCGGTGATGCCGGATACGGCCGAGGAGATGCTCGCTGGTCTGGGCACAGGATTTTCCGAGGTAGATCCGGAGGTCTTGTTGAAAAAGATTGGCGCTTCCCTGGAAGGGGGAGACCTCAGAAGCGCGGCGGGCATGATCGGGAAAAATGCTTTGAGTGAGAGTCACCTCAAAGCCTTCCGCCAACTTTCCGAGTCAGGGAAGCTCAAGCTACATCTGGTGAAGCCGGTTTCTGAAATTGGCGAACTGGAAGCCAATCGTAGAGCTCGCTGGGCTATCAATCTGGACGACTTGATGAAGTCGCGAATCTTCTTTGATCTCGAGCGTGGCAAGACTGGAAAATGGGCGGTTGATAAGGTCAATCTCCCCTCCGGCAAAAAGTCTGGGGCCCCGGGCAAGGCCATGTTGGTCGATTCGCTGGGGATTACCGATGCCTTTCTCCAGTCCGCCCTGCAGCAGGACTTCGATGTGGCGCGTTCTTTTGTCGATTCATCGAAAGTTTCCGATGCCAAGATCGCCGGGCTTTGCATTATTTTCGAGGAAGCGAAGTATCATTTGCGGGTAAAGAAACCTCTGCGCGCTATGTTCAATCGTGAATTGACGGCAGGCTTCATGGCGTATGTCGAAGACGAGAGTGGTAAAAAAGCCGCCGAATTTGGAGTGAACGTGCAACGATCGGCTCCCGACCAACCCTGGAAGATTACCGAGGTGAATTTGGATTCCCTGTTGGCTGACTATGCCACCCGGGTGGCTGGCGGCGATGTGCACTACACGCCCTTGATTAAAAATCCTACCGGAGGCGACACCTTGATTCTTTACTTCGGATTCGATGAAAACGAACTCACTCCACGAACCGAGCGGCAGCTCAACATCGTGGCAGGTTTGTTGAAGTTGGATCCGTCGAAAAAACTGACCCTCTCGGGTCATACCGATGCGCTGGGGAGCGATGCTTACAACAATGAATTGTCCGCAAAACGCGCCAAGGCGGTGGAAGCATATCTTTTGGGCTCAGGGGTTCCCAGAAGCCAAATCACTGCGCTGGCGGAGGGCGAAACCAAGCCCCGCTTGCCCAATGCCACTGAGACCGGAGAGGACAATCCGACCGGCCGTCGGGCCAATCGCCGCACCGAGATCTATCTCGATTTTTAAGAGTGCGTGATGGACGGGTCAGGCGGTGTATTTGAGCATTTCCCAGGTTGCGAGGGCGTTGTTGACGAAATGCATCCACACCGGAACCCAGATGTTGCCGGTCCACTCACGGGCGAGGCCCAGGATAATGCCAAAGAAGAAGAGATACCAGAGGATGATCGCGGGGTATTGCACGTGCAGACTGGTCCAGATGAAGGAAGTGAGGACGAGGGTGAGAATTAGCCCCATTTTCGATTCCCGCCATCCCCGAAAGAGAACGCCGCGGAAGATGAACTCTTCCACCAAGGGAGCGGCGATGGCCACGCCGAGAAAGAGGATAATGGGGAAGTCGGTGGTGTCTGCCATTTCCACCATGGAATCGTCCATTTCTTCGACCCCGAGACTGGGGCCAAGATAGCCGAAGAGAACGCCCAGTCCGCAGGTCACGGCTCCCCAGAGCGGCCAATGCCACCACTTGACCCGTTCCACGCCAAGGTATTCCCAGCCTCCCCAATGCGGGCGGACTTTACCAAGGAGCCAACACACCGGGCAGATCACGAAGATTGTTGTGAAGGCGGCAAATCCCGCAACATCCCCGTCGAGCATGTTGTTGAAGAGGAGCTTCGTGAATTGATCGCCATTGAAGAGATCCCAATTAAAAGAGCCGTCGGAGAGGGTTGAAAATCCGGCGGCCACCATCAGGGCCAGGCTCAGGGTCAGTTGCCAGACGATGATGAGCGCGAAGGCCCAGAGGAAGGTCCACCAGATATTCCAAGCGGTTTTTTCGTAGGGGGGAAGCGGTGGAGGGATCATCAGGTGGAAAGATAAAAGCCCGGAGGCGGGTGTAGAGTAAAAACGGTTGGCCTTTTCGCAAGGCCTCGTCAATTATCCGGCATGCTTCGCGTAAATGGAGAATTGATCGATCCGAATCTGGTGGAAGAAACCTTTTCCCGTATTAAGACTGAGGCCGAGCAACGGCTGCAAATTTCTTGTTGTGAACGCGACCCGGAATTTCAGGAACAAGCCGAGCGGGAAGTAGCGGACTCCATTCTCATCGCCCAGGAAGCCGAGAAACGTTATCCCGAGATTTCCGAAGACGAGATCACACCCAAGCTTAAGGAGATGATTGATCTCTACCGCGAACACGGTGCGTCCTGGGAAATGCTGGAGGCCCAGCGCGATATGATGCGGCACGAGATTTCAGCATCGATGCGGATGGACAAGTTGATCACCGAACTCACCGGCGGCGACGAATTGGCGACGGAGGAGGAGATCGATGCCTTCTACCAGGAGCACATCAATGAATACCGGTCGCCTGCGGAGGCTCGCAGCCTTCACGTCATGAAAAATCTCAACGAGAAGCTCGCTCCGGCGGATGTTTTTGCGCGGATGTGTGAGTTGCGTGAAGAGGCGCTGCAGGAGGATGCCGATTTTGAAAAGATCTGCGAACGGGAAACAGACAAAACTTCCAAAGAGATTGACCTCGGTTGGATTCCTTTCGACAGGCCTACCAATCCCTTTGAGTCTGTTCTCTTCTCGCTTCGCGAGGGTGAAGTCTCACCGGTCATCAGCTACGAGCACGCGCTGCACCTCATTAAGATCACTGGGCTCAAGCAGGCTGAAACCGCTCCAATGGAGGAAATTCGTGAAGAACTCGAGCAACGCACCATCGCCCGAAAGAAGCGCAAAGTTCTCCAGACGCTCGCCGAGGAACTCCGGAAGGACGCCACTATCGAGACGGTGGATTACTCCGAGGAGATGGAGGAGTAGATTTCGATGGCGGCTCCTTGCTGCTTGTGATTGAGTCCCCAACGTGAAATACGTTTTTGGCGCACTCCCGCTTCTCAGTACGGTATCCAGTTACGGGCAGGATGCCCTGAAGTATCGTTTCCAGCTATACGACGAAGAGGACGGTCGCATTGATGTCGAGTCCCACTATCTTGATTATCGTCTGGAGGGGGAGTCAACGAGTTTCAGTCTGCGCCTTGCGGTCGATAGCCTTTCGGGAGAGACTCCAACCGGGTCGCATTCAAGGAGCGATCCTGATCTACTCAATCCTACCCAATGGGATTTTTCTTCAATCGAAGATGAGCGCCGAGTTGTTGTAACTACGCTGGAGCAAGAGGTGGATGAATATACTCTGACTTTCGAATATGCCCGAAGCATTGAGGATGACTATCGCTCGAGTGCCTTCACTGGAAAAGTGAGTCGTCAATTCAATCAGAAAAACACCACCGTTACTGCGGGGATCGCTTATGCTGATGACACTGTGATCGCGACGGGCTTTACAAGTATTCCATTTGACCGAGACAAAGATAGCCTTGATTTGAATCTCGGATTCTCACAGATTCTTTCGACCAATACCATATTGGATCTCAATATTGGCTATGGTCACAGTGAAGGATACCTTGCCGATCCCTACCGCTTGATCTCTGATACGTTCATTCGTAATGAAGTGCTGAGAGCTCGGGAGGTTCCCGAAAATCGGCCGGGTGAATTAGATCGATTTGTCGCAAAGGCGACATTACGGCACTATCTTGAACCAGCAAATGCCGCAATACAGGCTTCGTATCGCTTCTTTGCCAATAGCGATAGTATTGAAGGCCACACTGCGGAACTGAAATGGATTCAGCAGGTCAACCCGCGGTTGAGTGTGACGCCTTACGTGCGTTATTATCAACAAACGAAAGCCGATTACTATTATCCAACACTGACTGGAACTGGAATTGTTGGTCATGGGAGTAATGATGGAAGTGGTGCGCATTATTCATCGGATTACCGCCTCTCTGCATTTGATTCCTTAGCCTATGGCGTGCGCCTGGCTTGGGATGTTCGTAATGATCTGACCTTGGACATCCAGTGGGAGCGTTATGAAATGGATGGCCGAAGTTCGGGGACGCCGGACATCTTTTTTCCGACCGCAAATGTGATTTCCTTGGGAGCACAATGGAGATTTTAGGATGTCCGCTGCTGATCTCACCGCTGGTCTTTTTAAGCTGCGCTTCAAGGCGTTGGGGACGGAGTGTATCGTGCAATTCCGAACGCCTTCGGTCGAGGGCGCCAAATCTTTTCGGGCTGCCGCGCTCGCCTGGATCAAGGACTTTGAAAATACCTGGTCGCGATTCAAGCCGGACAGCCTGTTGAGCCGGATCAATGCGGGGGCGGGAAAGGAGTCTTTCGAACTCAACGAAGTTCAGGAACACGTCTTGAAGCTTTGTGAGCATACCTATCGCTTCACCAACGGCTTGAATGATCCCACTTCATTTCCCCTAACCCTGCTCTGGGATCAGGCTGCAAAGGAAGACCGGCTTCCGGCTGAAGAAGAAATTTCCGAAACCAAAAAGCTCGTTTCATGGCCGTTGGTCGAATGGGGGGAGGGAAGTGTTTTTCTGCCAGAGAAAGGAATGGCGCTGGAGATTGGTGGCTTCGGAAAAGAATACGCGGTGGATCAGTTGATTGCCTTGGCGAAGCAGCATGAGATTCCCGATGTCCTCGTCGATCTCGGTCGCGACCTCGCCACCTTGGGCGAGCCCCCGCACGGGCCATATTGGGTGGTTGGGGTCGAGGATGCCACGAAGGAAGACACTCCGCTTCATCGTCTCGCCTTTACAGGGAAGGCGATGGCCACTTCCGGAAACGGCCGGCGGTTTCGAACAATTGGAGGGAAGAAATTCGGGCACATCATGGATGCTCGCTCCGGTGTTCCTGCTGAAACTGACGTGCTCACCGCATCCTGTCTCGCCGACGATTGCCTCACTGCTGGATTGCTATCCACGAATGCCTGTATTTTGGGCGTAGAGGGGGGACTAAAAGAAATTTCGCGTCATTTCGGAACAGATGCTATACTTCAAACGATACAACAGACACACTACACTACAACAATTCACCGCCATGTCCTTGCCCACTAGACTCCTGATCATCTTACCATGTCTCCTGACTTCCTGTACTGTGGTCTCCACGCCGGCGGAACGGGCCAACCTCGCAAGTAAGGTGATGAAACCCGAGCGTGATCCGCTTGGGTCTGCCATGTCTGATCACATGTTTTTCTCCCGGGAAGCCTCTCATGGTGGAAACGGAATTGGCGGCGGCGGCTGCGGTTGCAACTAATCTAGAGAGATTCAAATAATGAAAGCACGTCTCTACTACGAGCGCTCAATGCATGCGCTTACCAGCTCGTTGGCCATGTTCGCCCAACGCCTTCCTTTTATTAAGAATATTTGCCCGCTTCTGGGGTCGCCCTTGAGTTTGAAAGTTACTACTCCAATGGCGGTGGGTTTTGTGAGTACTCACAGCCTGTCGGGACAAACGATCGTGATTGAGCCAGAAGATGATACCTTCACAAATCCTACCGAAGCCCAACTCAATGAAGAATTTTCATGGAGTTTTACGACCAATAGATACAACATGCGGGATGTGTCCTCTGAGGGGCTCCCTGAGGGATTGTCGATAGAAATTGGCACTGGAATCGATTTTGGATTTTCCAAGATTGTTGGGATTCCTACTGAGTCTGGTGTGTTTGACGTGACTCTTGTTGCGTGGAGATTTGCAAATCTTGGTGGGCAGAGCACAGCTCCTTATTCTCTCACCATCAATGTTGCTGGTCCGGCCGATCCCTTTGCAGAATGGCGCGAGGAAAATTGGAACGGAGCTGAGTTAGATGATCTGGCTATCTCGGGACCCAATGCCGACCCGGATAATGACGGTTTGGAAAATCTGCTGGAGTTCGTTCTCGATCTTGACCCCAAAGAACGCTCCAAAATGCCGGGCGAATTTGTGGTCGATCCTGATGACGATTCGATGTTCCGCTATGAAATCCCTCTGAGTGCCGACGCCGAGGAGTTGAATATCGGTTTTCAAGAAAACAGTGGTTTGAATCCCGCCCAATGGACCGCTGTCAGTGAAGCCGGAATCATTCGGACAGAATCAAAAATTGTCTTGAGTATTCCCAGAGCACCAGGCCGGAAATTTTATCGTCTGCGCGTTGCTCTTTAAGCCTACTTTCCCTTGGCTGCCTCGGCGATTTTACCGATCCATTCGGGAGTGTCTTTTTTTTTGACGTTGGCGACGATGCAGATTCCGGTGTTTTTTCGGAGGTCGATGGTGACGCGGGCATACCACATGGTGTTGCTCCCATCGTGGGTGAGGCGGACGACGTCGCTGTTGTTGTTTTTGGAGACTCCCCAGCCCAAGGCGTAGCGGTCCGTAACCGGCGTGTGGAGTTTTTGGTAGCTCTCGGGTTGGAGGAGTTTGCCTTTGCCCAAATGACCATTGAGTTGGTCTTGGGCGAAAATAGCCCAATCACCCAGCGAGATATGAAGCCCGCCGGCGGGACCGTAGATCGCCGGGTTGTCTCCCTCATAGCCGGTGGGTCTGGCCCGGCCGTTGAAGTGACCTCGAACGACATTTCTTCCTTCGGGCGCGCCATAACCAACGGATTTGATGCCAAGTGGTTTGAAGACCTCCTGCTCCATTGCTTTCTCCCAAGTTGTGTTGAGAAGCTCTGCCGCGATTGCTCCGGCTCCCATGTATCCCAGATTGGAATAAAGATAACCTTCGCCCGGTTTGTCTTCCAGAGCTTCGAGAAAAAGCTCAAGGCGGAGTTTTCGATTGCTCTCTGCTCCCCCTTTCCGGGAAGCGATTTTGTGTTTTATTCCCGGGTTGGCGGGGAGTCCGGCGGTGTGACCGAGGAGTTGGGTGACCGTGATTTTGCTCGCATCAGGATGAAAGTCCTGGGCTTTTTTCGGGAAAATGTCCGCCATCGTGGTTTCCCAGGTAAGTTTCTTTTTTTCGACCAGCCGCGCGATTAAGGTGGCGGTCATCGCCTTGGCATTAGAGCCAATATGCCATCGTGATCCGGGCATGGGGCCCTCTTTACTATCAACGTGGAGAGTTCCCGCGTAGGTGGGTTTGGGGATGGTATTGCTTGTGAATTGAATTTGGCCAACGCCGGGAATCGTGCCCTCCTCGACGGCTTGCGTCAGCGTCTTGGCAAGTTCATCGGCAGGAAGAAGGCAGGTGCAGAGGAGTAGGGCGAGGTAGGTGGGCTTCATCTTTGATGAGAGGGGGGTGGCAGGTGGGGGCGTTCTGGAGAACTGGTTTTTGTGATTATCCCTGGAGAGCTTTCGCGGCCTCTTGAACACGGCCGGTGTCAGCAGCGTCAAGCCCGCTCAGGAGAGGAAGGTGCGGGCCGGTTTGGGCGATCCCGGCCAAGGACACGGCTTCGTGGAGGACGCGAATCGGGTTGATTTCGTTGCGGAGATCTTCGAGGGGTTGGAAGGTATTGCGGATACTCTCGGCGAGTTCGAAGTCTCCGCCGTTGATTGCCCCGAGCATTTTCTGGGAAAGATCGGGGCGGACGCAGACACAACCGGAGGTGAAGCCGTTGATCTGAAATTTGGTGAGGTGGGTGATGGCGGGTTGCTCGCCGATACCGCTGACGATGAGCCGGGGATCGACGACTTCAATGAGGCGGGAGAGGTAGTCGTCCTGGGCCGGGTCTTCGCGAACGATGGCGTATTTGATCCAAGAAACGAGTCCGTCGTCAACAAGTGAGGCGACGGTTTCGGGTTCAAGATAGCCTTCGAATTTGATGTAGAGCACGGCGGGTTTTCCGTAGGCCTCGACGAATTTTCGAAAGCCCGCAGCCACTCCGGCATCGGTGGTGAGACCTTGCATGGGAAGGACCATGACAGTGGGGAAATCGAAATCGCAAAGGATCATTGTTTGATCCATCATGGTGCCGTAGGCAGGGCCGACAGAGGGAACGACGAGGGTCTCCTCTGCGCTCTCCGTGGCGACGATGTTGAGGGCTTCGGTGTATTCGCTGGGAGCGATGTGGTAGAAGTTGGCATTACCGCCATAGAGGAGCGTAGAGACGCCGCCAGATTCAATGTGGCGAATGATTTTCGCGTTTTCCTTGCGATCGATTTTGAGATCGGCGTCGCGGGCCAGAGGCGGGACGGCGATGACAGAGGAGTTGAGTTGCTCGGGTGTGACTGGTGAAGTTTGCATGATGATTTTCTTGGGAAAGGCGTTGAGGGGCCCTCGCCGCTTGGATTGTGGAGTCTTGCGAAGTTAAGCGGCGGGGTGCCGGGATTCCTTTGTTAATGGATGCCGGGGTCGGGAGTACAGGACCCGTCGTTGTGGAGGAATTTGAAATCACAACCTTCGTTGGCTTGAGTGACTTCTTCTTCGAAGAGTTTTCCGTAGCCGCGGGAGAAGCGTTTTTCGGGAGGCGTCCAGGCTTCGCGGCGAGTCGCTAGTTCGGCGTCGCTGACGTGGAGAGTGACGGTGCGATTCTCGACATCGAGTTCGATCATGTCGCCATCCTCCACCAAAGCGAGCGGGCCGCCGACAGAGGCTTCGGGCGAAACGTGCAGGACACAGGTGCCATAAGAGGTGCCGGACATGCGGGCGTCGGAGATGCGGAGGATATCGCGGACGCCTTTTTCGAGAAGGTATTTTGGAATGGGAAGCATGCCGGATTCGGGGATGCCGGGCGCGCCGATGGGTCCGGCATTTTGCATCACGATGATGTGCTTCTCGGTGATGCCGAGGGCGGGGTCGTGAATGCGCTGTTGCACGTCGGGGTAGTCTTTGAAAACGACGGCCGGTCCTTTGTGCTGGAGTAGCTCGGGCGACGCGGCGGAGGTTTTGATGACGGCGCTCTCGGGAGCCAGGTTGCCTCTGAGAATGGCGGTGCCGCCTTGTTTGAAGAGTGGTTTGTCGAGAGGAACGATGACGTCGTCATTGAAAACTTCCGAGCCGTCAAGGCATTCGCCGAGTGTTTTTCCGAAGACGGTGGGAGCGTCGAGATGGAGAAGGTGTCGCACGCGGTTGAGAAGCGCCGGAAGTCCACCGGCGTCGAAGAAGTCGGCCATGACGTATTTTCCGGATGGGCGGAGGTTGGCGAGGACAGGCGTTTTGCTGGAGATCTTATCGAAGAGTTCGAGCGGAAGATCAACTCCGGCGCGTTTGGCCATCGCAGTGATGTGAATAATTGCGTTCGTGGAGCCGCCGATGGCCATGTCGGCGGTGATGGCGTTTTCGAAAGATTCGCGGGTGAGGTATTTCGATGGCTTGAGGTCTTCCCAAACCATATCGACGATGCGCAGCCCGCAAGCGGCAGCCATGCGGGAGTGGGCGGCGTGAACGGCGGGGATAGACGAGGCTCCGGGAAGAGTGAGTCCGAGGGTCTCGGTGATCGAGGTCATTGTGGAAGCTGTGCCCATCGTCATGCAGTGTCCGGGGCCGGGTGTGATGTGGTCTTCGAAGTCCTCCCAATCTTCGCAAGAGAGATTGCCGGCCCCTCGTTCGGCCCAGTAGCGCCAGACGTCGGATCCGGAAGCGAGTTGTTCGCCTCGCCAGGATGCCCGCATCATTGCTCCGCCGGGCATAAAGATGATGGGGATATCGACCATGATCGCTCCCATGAGAAGGGCGGGCACGGTCTTGTCACAACCGCCCATGAGAACTGCGCCATCGACGGGGTGGGCGCGGAGGGTTTCCTCGACTTCCATCGCGAGCATGTTGCGGTAGAACATCGAGGTGGGTTTCATGAAGGTCTCGCTGAGACCCATCACGGGCATTTCGACAGGGTAGCCGCCGGCCTGCCAGATGCCGCGTTTGATTTCTTCGGCTCGTTGGCGGAAGTGGGAGTGGCATGGGAGGAGGTCGTTCCAGGTATTGAGAATGGCGATGACCGGCTTGCCCTGATATTCCTCGTTGTTGATGCCGAGTTGCTTGTGGCGGGAGCGGTGACCGAAGGAGCGAAGGTCATCGGGTCCGAAGAATCGGTGGGAGCGAAGTTGTTCGGGTGAAAGTCGGCTCATGGATGGGCGGAGGTTGCATGAAATTTTGGGAAGGGGAAAGGGTGGAATCTTTGAGCGTCGAACATTGAACTCTGAAGTTGTTGAAGGGCTTGTTTGGGGGGCTCGGGCTGAAGCCCAAGCTCCGTGGATTGAATTTAAGAGTGGCTCCCTATTGATTAATTAAAGAGAATTGAGAAATGGGAGCTATTGAAATCTGTTTGGTGGGTTTGGCGGTGGTGATTGTGTCGATTTTACTGCTACGATTACATGCCTTCCTGGGATTGATTTTGGGAGCCTTTGTCGTGTCGGTGTTGACGCCGGGTGTGGGGACGGAGGCGATGGCGAAGGTGGCGGAAGGCTTTGGCATCGGTTGTAAGAAGATCGGAATTCTCATCGCGCTGGCGGCGATCATTGGCCAGTGCCTGTTGCTGAGTGGCGCGGCGCAGCGGATTGTGCAGGGATTACTGTCTTTGTTTGGAGTGAAGAAGGCGCCGATGGCGTTTTTGGGGAGTGGCTTTATCCTGGGGATCCCGGTGTTTTTCGACACGGTATTTTATTTGATGCTTCCATTGGTAAGGGCTTTCGCGAGGACGAACCCGAAGGTCTATATTCTGGCTCTCCTGAGCGTGGTGGCGGGAGCAAGTATGGCACATTCCCTGGTGCCGCCGACGCCAGGGCCGCTCCTTGTGGCGGCCGGACTCGAGGTGAGCTTGGGGGTGCTGATTCCGGCGGGATTGTTGTTGGGGTTGGTGACAATTTCAGTGGGCTATATTTACGCACGCTGGGCCAACGAGCGCTTTGAGATTCCATTTCGGGAAGTGGATCTTCCTGAAGTGGAGAAGGAGGAAGAGAAAGAGCTTCCCGGATTGGGTTGGTCGATTTTTCCAATCCTGCTACCGCTCATTTTGATTAGCGTGGGAACCTTTGTGAAGATGCAAGGAGAGGTTCCGGATTGGTTGGCGATGTTGAGTGATAAAAATATTGCGATGGCGCTCGGTGCGGGGGCTGCGATGATTTTGGCATCGCGATATTGCGAGTTGAAGAGAGTGGTGAATGAGGCGCTCTCGAGTGGCGGGGTGATTATCTTGATCACCGCGGCGGGTGCGGCTTTTGGGGCGGTATTGAAAGGGACAGGAATTGGCGGAGAGCTTTCAGGAATGGTCGGAAGCGGAGAGAGCGTGCTTCTGCTGGCTTTTGGGCTGACCGCGCTCGTTCGCTTTGCGCAGGGATCAGCCACGGTGGCGATGATCACATCGGTAGGCATTGTTGCGCCGATGGTGCTGGAAGCAGAACTGGGATTTCACGCAGTCTATGTCGCGCTCGCGATTGGCTGTGGTTCCAAGCCACTCCCATGGATGAACGACAGCGGCTTTTGGATTGTCTCAAAGATGTCCGGGATGAATGAAAAGGAAACGCTCAAGACCTTCTCGCTTATGCTTTCCCTGATGGGTGTGACGGGTTTTGCCGTGGTGTGGATCGCGAGCCGGGTGCTGCCGATGGTTTAGGTTTCCCCCGGGAGATTGAAAAGTGAGAGCATGAGTGGCCTTATCACGAGATAAATAGGAAAGATGACGTCTTTGAAAAATCAGCGAAGGAGCGCTCGAGCTTCCTTTAGATAGGTTTTTTCAGAGTGGAGAAAAACTGGTTCGGTGGGGAATTTAAAATTTCCAGGATCGAGCGATTGAGCTGCCCTGGGATTGTAGTTTTAAGGAATCAACTTTGATGGCTTGATCGCCCGCGGGTAAATGGAGGCGGAGGATGCCGAGGTTTTCTTTTGCGGGAAGGCCGAGGGTGAGCTCGGTCCACTTGCCTATTTTGAGAGTGAAGGGGACGGATTGGGGGGTGGGGGTGTTATTGGCCCAAGAGACTTTTCCCTTTCCGCCTTTGGGGGAAAGGACGCGGAAGGTAATTTTTGTGGGACCGCTAAATTGACCGGCGCTAGTGCCAAGGAAAGGATCGGGCGCGGTGCCTTTGAGGGTGATCATTCCGTCTTTGACGGTGGCTTGGCAGTTCCGGGCTTTCCAGCCTTGGAGTTCTTTGCGGAAGGGATCGTCTTTGGCGGGTTTCTTTTTGTTGCTGCGATCTTTGCCGATACCGACTAATTCGGGTTGGTATTTTTTAGGATCGAAGGCGGGATTGGGGACGGGGAGGACGGCTTTGCTTTCCTCGAGAAATTCCGCGATGAGTTGCTCGAGTTCGCGGACGGTCTCGGGATTTTCTTTGGCGAGGTTGTTCTTTTCGCCAATATCCTTGCTTAGATCGTAGAGGTGATAGTGATGGGCTTGGTTTTCGCCCTGGAAGAATTCGCGGATGAGCTTCCAGTGGTCGTAGTGGACCGAGACGGAGGGCGGAAGCCAGTCGGGGACGGGTGGGTTGTGGGGAAAGTAAGTGAAGATGGGACCGCGTTCTTGTGAGGCTCCTTTGAGGGCTTTGGCGATACTGACACCGTCGAATTTTTGGTTCTCTTCGGTTTTGAGATCGAGGAGTTCGGCGAAGGTGGGGAAGAAGTCGATGGACTGAACGAGGGTGTCGTTGGTGGAAGCCGGTTTGATGTGGCCGGGCCAGGAGACGATCATGGGAACACGCACGCCGCCTTCGAACATAGTGGCCTTGCCGCCGCGAAGAGGCGTATTGCTGGTCGGGGTGGTGCCATCGACTTCGTTATACATGTTGCCGCCATTGTCGGAAAAGAAAACGATGATGGTATTGTCGGTGAGTTTGAGCCGGTCAAGAGTGTCCATCAAGGTGCCAACGGCATCATCCATCGATTCGACCATGGCGGCGTAAGTGGGACTGCGCTGCGGGTCTTTGGGGTCAATGAGGCCTCGGTATTTTTCGATGAGGTCTTTCTTGGCGTCGAAGGGAGCGTGGACGGAGAACATCCAGTAGTTGAGGAAGAAGGGTTTGTCTTTGTTCTTCTCCAGGAAGGTCACGGCTTCCTGGGCCATCCGGTCTTCGATGTGTTCGTTGGGCGTATTGGGATCGAAGTCGGGATATTTCCAGGGAGCGACGAAACTCCCGGCGGGTCCAGGTCCGTGCCAGTGTGGGATGTCGAGGTCGAATCCGTGTTCAAGCGGTGAGTGAGGTTCGGCGCCGAGGTGCCACTTGCCGAAGTGGCTGGTGGCGTATCCGGAGTCACGGAAGGACTCGGCGAGGGTATAGTATTTTGTGTCGAGTCGGTTGACGGGAGCGGGCTGGATCGCTTTGTTTTGCGGGGCTGATTTTTTGCCTTCGGCCGCGGTAAGGATGGGTTTGCCGGTGTGGCAGTTGGGGGTGGTCAGCATGGTGGTGGCCGGGTTGAGGCCCGTGAGAATGCTGGAGCGGGTGGGCGAACAAAGCGGGCTGGCGGCGTAGGCCCGGGTGAAGGTCATACCGCGCTTGGCGAGCCTATCGAGGTTGGGGGTTTGGTAGAGCTTGGTGTGACCGTAAACCGTGGTGTCGGCCCAGCCGAGGTCGTCGGCAAGAATATAGACGACGTTGGGCTTCTTTTCAGCGTGCAGGAAGGTCGCGAGGAAGAAGGTGAGGAGAGGAACTCTCATGTGGGGAGATGATACGGGTCTGGAGGATGGATGCCTTCAATGGAAATTAAGTTTTTTGAGGACATTGACCGGGCGCTGGGCTTGTCCTCTTTTTTGTCCGCGAGAAAGTTAAGAGCTCCACGCTATACGCTCATCGCCAGCGTCGTGTGCCCTGGTGTTCTGTCTTTGCCTTATTCGAAACGGAACCAGTCGAGGTTGGTGAGGTGCTTTTGGCCGGGGTTGGTGAAGGTGAGGCGGAGGTTGATGAGGCCGCCCGGGAGGTTTTCGAGGGGGACGGTGATTTCCTGCCACTTGTTCCAGTCGCCGGTGGGTTTGAGTTGGGCGGTGGCGATTTTTTTGTCGTTGGCAGTTACGGTGACGGTGGCTCCGGGGCCGGCGGAGGCGTAGTAGAAGGTGATCTTTTGGCAGCCCGTGAGGCGGAAGCGGTGATACTCGGACCATTGGTCGTGGTTGATGGCTCCAATGAAGGCTTTGCCGTCCTTGGCGGATTCGTTGAGCAATTTAGGGCCTCCGTTTTTGGAAAAGTTTTCGGCTTGGATGGTGCGGGATTGCAGTCGGATGGTGGTGGTGCCGGAGAGGGGTGAAGCCTTGCCGGAGTGGGCGCCGAGGTCGGTGTGATTGGCGGAGAGTTCGAGCGTGCCTTGGTGGGAGGGCGTGACGAGGGTGCCGGAAACTCCGCGGGAGATTTGGGGTGCCGTGGTTTCGCCGAGCGAGTAGATCCAGCTGACCATCGCAGTGACTTGATCGCGGGAAAGATTGGGATGGGGAAGCATGGGGACCTCTCCCCAGACTTTGGCGGAGCCGGAGATGACACGCTGCACGGATTGGTCGAAGGAGGTGGGATTGCCTTTGTAGCGTTTTGCGATTTCGGTGAAGGAGGGGCCGATGAGTTTTTGGCTGGCGTGGTGGCAATTGAAACAATCGGAAGCGCGAATGGCCGAGAGGCCGGGTGATTCCTTGGCGAGAGGAGCGAGTGTGATCACGCTCGCGGCGAAGGCATCGGGAGATTTCTTTGAGTCGCCATCCTCGACGTCCGTGATGTGAAGGCGATAGGCGAGGGGTTTTCCGGGGTTGAAGAAGGAACCGTCGAGTGGTTCTTTGAAAGTGAGGGCGGGAGGATTGTTGCCTGTGGTGATGGTGTGGGTCGTTGTGCCGGTGGCTCCGGATGGGTCGGTGACTTTGAGGGTGATGGGGTGGTCGCCGGGTTCGTTGAGGGTGAGAGCCGGTTTTTGGGAGGTGGAAAATTCGGTGCCCTTAATAGACCACGAGTAGCGGAGTTTTTCTCCTTCGGGATCTTGAGAGGAAGAGGCATCGAGTTGGATTGAGAGGGGGAGCGCACCTTGATTTTTCTCGGCCTCGAATCGTGCAAGGGGTTTGAGGTTTCCATGGAGGTAGGAAATGTGGAGGAGTCGGGCGTCCGTGTTGTCGCCCCAGGTGGCTCCGTAGTCGAGGAACCAGAGGGTTCCGTCGGGAGCAAAGAGGGCATCGGAGGGGCGCCGGATTTTGACGGGGAGAGGGAAGTCTTCGATGCCGGCAAGGTTTTGGTTTTCATCGAGGCGCGCCCACTTAATAAAGGGACGGTTCCAGTCCCAGAAGAGAAGGCAGTTGTCGTAGTGGGCGGGCAGTCCGTGTGTTTTTTCGAACTCGGGGCGGTGGTGAAAAACGGGACCGGCGCAGGCGGTGCGGCCGCCTTTCTTGAGGATGGGGAATTCCTCTGAGTCGGCGTAGGGATAAAAGATGAAGGCAGGTTTCGCGGGTGGGAGGCCGTGACGTCCGGTGTTGAGGGGCGAGTCGTTGATCGGTTTGGCAGGGTCGTATTTTTTACCGACCTTGCCATTGGTGAAATCGACGAAGGCATAGGGTTTGTTGTCGGCAATGAAGTAGGGCCAGCCGAAGAATCCGGCTTGGCGGGCCTGGTTGATTTCGTCGTGACCGCGCGGGCCTTTGGGGCCGTCCTTTCCGGCGTCGGGTCCAACGTCACCCCAGTAGAGGTGGCCGGACTTTGGATCGATGGAAAACTTCCACGGGTTGCGGCATCCCATAATGTAGATTTCCGGTTTGGTTCCGGAGGTGCCCAGAGGGAAAAGGTTGCCGTCGGGGATGGAATAGGAGGCGTCGGGATTAACCTTGATGCGGATGATGCCGCCGCGAAAGTCGTTAGGATTGGCGGAGGATTTTTCGGCGTTCCAAGGCTCGCGTCCCGGGCGGCGATCAATGGGGGCGTAGGAGGCGGAGTCGCCAAAGGGATGGGTGTTGTCACCGGCCGAGGCGTAGAGGCAGCCGTCGGGTCCGAACTGAAGCATACCGCCGTGGTGGCAACACTCGCGACGTTGAATGCCCCACTCGAGGACTTTCTTTTCATCGGTAAGTTGGTCGCCTTGGAGTGTGAAGCGGCTGATGCGTTGGCCCACAAAATCGGCGGGTGAGTAGAGGAGGAAGAGGTGTTGGTTGTTTGCAAAATCTGGATCGAGCGTAATTCCAAGAAGGCCGTTCTCTTGTTCGCCGAAGACCTTGATTTCGGCGATGGTAGTACGGCTTCCTGTAGTGGGATCGATGCGGTTGACCTTGCCCTGGAGTTCAATGAGAAAGATCGAGCCGTCGGGCGCAAGATCGAATCCCATGGGGCGGGCGAAGTTTTCTGCGACGGTTTTGGATTGAAAGCGGAAAGCATCCACTCCGTGAACAAGACCGGTGAGAGCAAGGGCGAGGATGAACTTGAGAAATGAAGTCATGTTGATGGCCCTGTAATTAGCAGTTTGCCTATTTGTTCAGCAAGAGGATAAGACTAACAGAATTGATCGAGGTCGAATAAGTAATCCATTGTAGAGGAGAGCATGCGAAGGCCGGGAGCCAATTTCCCACGGCTGAAGATTGTGGTAGATATTCGGATTTTGTTGAGATAGTCGGTTTCGAAGAGAAGAAGCAAAGCCTCACTTTCCTGGGCTCAATTTCCGGAGTGTCGCTTTGGATATTTCTCGGATGTGGCTGTCGTAAATCTTTCGAGTCCCTCTTTAAAATAGCCGGGAGAAAAAAAAGATTCAAATTTCGGCAATAAAGTAGGTGTATCTCCGTTAGTGCTCTCTGAACCCCTGTGGATGACTCTCTCTTAATTCGAAAATTCTGCAGCGATGGGGATGGCGATGCTGCCGTCGAGTTGCTGGGGAAATATCAACGGGCGCTCTATCAATTTATTTGGCAAATGCTACACCACTCACAAGATTGCGAAGATGCGATGCAGGAGACTTTTTCCAAGGTTCTTCTCGCACTACCGCGCTATCGGGAGGAAAATCACTTTAAGAGTTGGTTGTTTCGAATTGGTCGTAATGAGGCTATCGAAATTATTCGTCGTCGCCGTCGCACCGTGGTTGCTGAAGCACCAGAGGAATGCCTCGGCGCCGATCCCTTGATCGATCGTCAGCCTGCAGCAAGGGAAGTGATGGAGCAAAAAGAACGCCTGCAGTCTCTCGATAAGGCCATCGCTCAACTTCCAGATACTGAACGGGAGGTGCTGGCCCTGCGTTTGCAGGGCGACCTTCCTTTTAAGGAAATTGCTCAAGTAATTGATGTTCCGATCGGAACGGTGTTGGCCAGAATGCATCGCGCCAAGAAGCGGCTGAAACCCCTCCTGGAATCTGAATCGAACGAATAGGACGATGGACTCAAAGACCGAAAATGATCTGTTGCTCTATTGGAGTGGTGAAGCGGATTCCAAACTCTCTGCCGAAATTGAGGCTCTTCTCGAAAAGGATCCGGCTGCTCAACGATCCCTCGATGAGTTGGATCAGCTTAATATTCTTCGTGATGAACTCGCAGATCTACCGGCGATGAACCCGTCACGCTCATTCGCTCTTGAAGCGGTGACTGAAAGGTTGGTTGAGAAAAAAATCCCCCGATTCCCTCTCCCTTGGATCGCGGCCGCAGTGATCGCGGTGATTGCCGTTGGCACCAAGTTGTGGCTTCATGAAGGAACCAGCCAAGCCGAGGAGGTCGTCGTCAAAGAAGAGGAAAGTTCAAGTGAACCTGTCATGAGGGCGAAACTTTCAAAGCGTCTCTTTTCTACACGTCCTCAAGATCCCGCTCTGAAACGAATTTCCATCGCCCGTGACCGGGCTCGCAAACTACGAACCGAACTCAACCACTTACCCAACTCCTGATCGTGAAAATGTTAAAAATGAATTCCTTGATGATTACTTTCGTTGTCGTTCTTTCGGCCTTCGGATCTCTTCTCCACGCCGAAGAAGAACGCCCAACCGTTGAACACGTCCTTGATTTCTTGAAAGAGAAAATGCCCGAATCAATGGACTTGCTCGAGCGCGTGAAAGAGGAAGAGGGTGAGGAGGGCTATGCGGAGGTCGTTGAAAGTGCCGCTGATCTTTTAATGGAGTATCTTGAGATCAAGCGCGAAGAGGGCGTGGAAGCTGCCGAAAACTTTTTGGATGAGGAACGAACCGGAGTTCGCATGGAGTCCCTGATAGAAGCCTGGCACGAGGCTGACGATGAAGCCGGGAAAAGGGAGATTAGGAAAGAGATCGGAAAGCTTATTGGGGCGCAAATTGATCGCGAAATTGAGCACGGACATCGGGAGCTCAAGAAGTTGAAAGAGGAAGTCGAGGAGATTGAAGAAGAGCTTGCCGAGATGAAGGAAAGCCGTGAGGGAATTATCGCGGAAGAACTCAGGGAGATTTTATCCGATGAGGAAGAGCGGGAAGGGGAAGAGCAGGATGAGGAAGAGCAGGAAGAGGAAGGCGATGGGGAGAATACGATCAAGCAATCTTGGTCACAGGAAAAGAATTATGCGCGTCCGTATTGGATGAATGTCCCGAAACCCGATGATGGAGAAGCATTGCCTGTGATCATCTTCCTGCATGGCAATGGCGGAAATGCCCGGGGTTTGCAGAGGATGGTTCTCAACCGATATCCGAAGGTTGCCAGTCAGTCCATCACGGTTTTTCCCGAAGGCTACCGGGAGAGTTGGAACATCGTCTCGGAACGATCGAAGGCAGATGACCGGGCCTTTATTGAGGCCATTGTTCGTGAGCTCTCGAAGCGTGATGATGTGAAAAAAAATGATTTCACGATCATGGGGATATCGAATGGAGCGGCACTCGTGAATCAAATTGCGATTGAGACGAAGCTCCCCAATATTAAGAACTACATTAGTGCGGTAAGTCCCTTGAACGGGTTTCAGTATGACGGGAAAAATTTTAAGTCGAGAGGCGAAGGGAATAATTACGAGGTGGTCGCGAAGCCTCTCGCCGGGAAGCGCCTACTGAATATTTCCGGCACCAATGACCCGCTCGTTCCCTATCGCGGTGGTCCATCCAAGGCGATTCCGGCCAAAGAGGGGAAGCTTCCTTTTGTGGATGCTGAAGAGTCGATTTTTCTCTGGGCCAAGCAGATGGGATACGAAGGAAAAAAGCTCAGTAAGCCGAGCAAGGTGAATGGGAAGATCGATATTTTTTCCTATCTCGATGGAGATGTGGTGCACTTCAAAGTGAACGATCATGGTCATAATGCCACCCAGGCGCTCAGTCAGGAATTGCTCCTGGAGTTTTTGAAAGGGGAATAATTCGTAAAGCTGGCGATTGATGAATGAGAGCAAGTCCGGCGTCAGGATCATCCTTGGGATGGTGGTGTTGCTGTCGGGACTTTCCTCTTGGGCTGAGCCGCTTGACGAAGAGACGAGGGCCTTTCTCACACGACGGGCTCCGGGCGTGTTGGCGGCGATTGAAATGCATGAAGGCGAGGAGTTGGAGGAAGCTCGCGAGCGTGGTGTTGAATTGCGGGAGATGTTTTTTGAAGAGAAGGAAGAGCATGGCGAGGAGTGGGCGGAGGTTCTGGTTGGTGTGGAAAATGTGGAGGCTGAGATCGAGGTGCTGGCCTGGCGATTCCGGGAGGATAAGATTGGCGAAGATGAAGGAGAGGTGGGTTTGCTTCGCTTGTTAAAAAAGCAGATCGCGTTGCAAAATAAAATGGACCGCTTGGAGATGAAACTTTTTCCTGAGGCGGCTGATGAAATTGAAGAGGAATTAAAGTGGCGTCTCAAAAATCCCGAGGTGGCGCTGCGCGAGCGATTCAGGGAAACGCTGGAGGATTTTGGATTCGTCGAGGAGGAAGACGAGGATGAAGAGATGGAAGCTGAGGAGATTTCCGGGCCGGTTTATATGCCTGCTCCGAAAGACGGGGGGGAGGAAAACGATGAGCTTCACGGTATCACCTTCAACTTTGAAAAAGAGATTCGTCCGATACTTGAGGAGCATTGCTTTGACTGTCATGACAATGCCAGTGCCAAAGGGGATATTGATTTGGAATCGGCACTCACACAGACCCCGCTGGTTCGCAATCGACTGCTTTGGGAGAATGTCGCAGAGCGGGTGAAGATGGGCGATATGCCGCCTAAAAAGAAGCCGCAACCGGCTGACTCCGAGCGCTTGAAATTACGAGCTTGGCTGGCGGCGGAGATTGAGGGTTTTGACTACAGCAAAGTGCGCAACCCGGGCTATGTTCCGGCTCGTCGTCTTACGCGGGAGGAATACAATCGTACGATCCGCGATCTTGTCGGGCTCGATCTCCGGCCGGCGGATGACTTCCCCATGGATTTTAGCGGGACCAGCGGCTTTTCCAATAGCGCGAATACTCTCTTCCTGCAGACGGCTCATCTTGATCGATATTTCACCGCCGCCGAAGGGGTGATTGATGAGGTGCGGGCAGATAAAAAGGCGTGGAGCGATTTGGCCGGTAATCCCAAAGATGCGGTGGGAGCGGTTCAGAGATTGATGCGCCGTGCCTATCGGCGCCCGCCGACTGATGCTGAGATTAAAGAGATTACCGATCGCTATGAAGTCGCGCTGGAGACAAAAAAATTTCAGGCGGATGCTCTGGCCCTTGCTTTTAAGACGATCCTCGTTTCCCCGAAGTTTCTGCTTCGTGTCGAGGAAGTAGCGGAGAATGGAAGAGACCAAGTCGTGTCAGATTTTGATTTTGCGACGCGCCTCTCCTATTTTCTGTGGGCGTCGACTCCTGATGATAAACTTCTCAATGCGGCTGCTGCCGGCAAGCTTTCCAATTCCGCAAGTCGTCAGGCTCAGATCAAACGCATGCTCGACGATCCCCGGAGTCTTTCGCTTGGGGAAATTTTTGCGGCGGAGTGGCTCAGCACCGATGATGTGGGTCCTCGTATTCGAAAAGATCCGATCGACAATCCCTGGTGCACCGAGAGCCTGATGGCGGCGATGCGTGCCGAGACGGCTTACTTTTTTCATTCCCTGGTGATGGAAAACGCCCCTGTCGCGCGATTGATCGATGCTGATTATACTTTTCTGAATGCGGAGTTGGCGCGCCATTATCGGATCGAAGGAGTCGAGGGGGTGGCGATGCGGAGGGTCAAACTTAAAACGAACCAACGCGGCGGTGTCTTCGGACAGGCCAGTGTCCTGGCTACGACTTCGTTTCCCGATCGCACCAGTCCGGTAGTTCGGGGAAAATGGATTCTCGATACTCTGTTGGGCACGCCTCCGCCACCGGCTCCGCCCGATGTGCCGGAGATCGAGGTGAAAGGTGGCGGACGTCGGGCCGCAACGAGTTTGCGGCAGAAGCTCGAAGTGCATCGGGAATCGCCGCGTTGTGCCGGATGCCATGCCCAGATTGATCCGCTTGGTTTTGGCTTGGAGAGCTACGCTGAATTTGGCCAGTGGCGGGGTGGGGTTGATGATCGCGGGACCTTGCCAAGCGGAGCCAAATTCCGTGGGCCTGCCGGACTCAAATTGGCTTTGATTGATGAACGGCTCGATGATCTTGGCTCACAGGCGATCCGCAAGATGTTGGCCTACGCGCTGGGTCGGCAGCTTGAGTTTTATGATGAAGCGACGGTAAAAGAAATCGCGGCCAGGCTAAAGCCGACGGGATATCGTTTCGGCGATTTGGTGCTCGCTATTACCGAGAGTTATCCGTTTACAATGAAACGCCTCCCACCTGCGTCTGCGGGAAAATCAGATGAAGAGTAATCCAAATCGCCGTGCCTTTCTCAGAGGAATGGGAGCTTGTCTCTCACTTCCTGCGATGGAGAGTTTTGGCGCTCCTGTTTCGGTCACAGCCAAGACCGGGATCCCTCCGCGTCTGGCCTATCTTTACTTTCCAAATGGCACGGCCGAGGGGAGTTGGGAGCCGGAAAAAGTTGGCCCTGCTGGTGAGTTGCAGAAACTCAACCGCTGGATGGAGCCATTGGAGGAATTCAAATCAGATCTCGTGGTCACTAAAAATCTTTGGACTCCACGGGGGAATGGTCACGGAGCGGGAACCGCAACCTGGTTGACTGGTGGCTCGTATGATCATCGTAAGAACGATGTGGGGGCTCCTTCCGTGGATCAACTCGTGGCAAAGCATCTGAGTGACTCGACGCCCTTACCTTCGCTGGAATTGAGCACGGCAGGCGAGGGGAGTTTTTCGGGGAGTCTGCCACGGAATTGCCTTTCTTGGACGCGGCGCGATGTTCCGGCTGCCCGCGAGACCAGGCCGCGGGCGGTTTTTGATAAACTGTTTCGTCGTGCGAGTGAGGGATTCGTGGACCGGAGTGTTTTGGATCTTGTTCTCGAGCAATCGAAGTCTCTTAAACGCCGGGCCAGTCTGGCTGATAATCGCAAGATTGATGAATATCTCGATGCGGTACGTGCGGTTGAGAAGCGTCTTGAATTTGCGGAAGAGCAGACCCAGCGAATTGCAGACGATAGGGCGCTTACCGATACTTTGACTCGGCCCGCCGCGGGGATTCCAGCTGATCATCAGGAGTATGTGCGGCAGATGTTGGAATTGATAGCCTTGTCATTTTGGTCGGGCGCGACACGTGTTTCGACTTTCATGCTCGATCATGGACAGAGCAATCGCTACTTCGATTTTGTGCCCGGAGTGAAAGGGACCTGGCATGCGCTTTCACATTGGAAGGATGCAAGTGGCCGCACGGAGGACGACGATGGCAAGACCAAGTGGGACAACAC